>NZ_JBIALK010000021.1:0-170369 GCF_042873275.1 Kitasatospora sp. NPDC004745
CCAGGGCGAAGGCGAGCGTGGTCTTGCCCGCGCTCGGCAGCCCGGTCAGCCACACGGTGGCGCCGCGCTCGCAGGGGCCGGCCGCGCGGGCCGCCCCTGCGGCTGCGGCCGCGGCGGCCGGGGTGTGAACTGTGGTCACGGTGGAGTCCTTCGTCGGTAGGTGGCGGTGGGTCGGAGAGGGGGAGGGGGCGGTGCCGGAACGGCGGTGGCGGTGGGTCAGAGGTGGATGCCGCACTCGGTCTTGCCCGAGCCGGACCAGCGGCCGGCCCTGGCGTCCTCGCCCTCCGCGGGCTTGCGGGTGCAGGACAGCGGCGAGCAGCCGATGGACGTGTAGCCCTCCCACAGCAGCGGGTTGAGCAGCACGCCGTTGGCGGCGACGTAGGCGTCGACGTCCTCCTGCGTCCAGCGGGCGATCGGGGCGATCTTGACCTTGCGGCGCTTGGCGTCCCAGGCCACCACCGGGGTGTTCGCCCGGGTCGGGGACTCGTCGCGCCGCACGCCGGTGGCCCAGGCGTCGTAGCCGCCGAGGCCGCGGTTCAGCGGCTCGACCTTGCGCAGCGCGCAGCACAGGTCCGGGTCGCGGTCGTGCAGGTGCGGTCCGTGCTCGGCGTCCTGCTCGGCCACCGTGCGCAGCGGCTGGAGCGTGATGACGTTGACCGGCATGGTCGCGGCCACCGCGTCACGGGTGCCGATGGTCTCCGCGAAGTGGTAGCCGGTGTCCAGGAACACGACGTCCACGCCGGGGAACACCGAGGAGGCGAGGTGGGCGACCACCGCGTCCTCCATCGAGGAGGTGACGCAGAACCGGCTGCCGAAGGTGTCGGCGGCCCAGCGCAGGATCTCCTGCGCCGTGGCCTCCTCCAGCTCCCGTGCGGCGGTGGTGGCGATCGCCTCGTAGTCAGTCGTTGCGCTGGTCATCGGACGGACCCCCGTGGTTGGTCGCGGACAGCAGGCCGAGGAACTTCAACTGGAATGCGCGGCGGCACCCGTGGCATTCCCAGGCCCCGTGCCCGGCTTCGGAGGGGCGCAGGTCCTCGTCCCCGCAGTAGGGGCAGAAGAACGGCGCGGCACGCTCGCTCATCGGGCACCCCGCTTCTCCCGGTGCGCGGTCACGACAGCTGCTCCTCGCCGGCCCGGGCCGCCCACTGGGCGAAGCGCTCGCCCTCGGCGCGGTCGGCCTGGTAGCGGGTCAGGACGCGCTCGACGTAGTCCGGCAGGCCCTCCTTGGTGACCTTGAGGCCGCGGACCTTGCGGCCGAAACCGGCCTCCAGGCCCAGCGCGCCGCCCAGGTGCACCTGGTAGCCCTCGACCTGGTTGCCGTCATCGTCGGTGACGAGCTGGCCCTTGAGGCCGATGTCGGCGACCTGGATGCGGGCGCAGGCGTTCGGGCAGCCGTTGATGTTGATGGTCAGCGGCTCGGAGAAGTCGGGCAGGCGCTTCTCCAGCTCGTCGATGAGCGTGCGGCCGCGCTCCTTGGTCTCGACGATGGCGAGCTTGCAGTACTCGATGCCGGTGCAGGCCATGGTGCCGCGGCGGAACGGCGACGGGGTGACCCGCAGGTCGAGCGCCTCCAGGCCGGCCACCACGGACTCGACCTGGTCCTCGGCGACGTCGAGGATCAGCATCTTCTGCTCGGCGGTGGTGCGCAGCCGGTCGCTGCCGTGGGCGGCGGCGAGGTCGGCGATCTGCCCGAGCAGCCGGCCGTCGACGCGGCCGACGCGCGGCGCGAAGCCGATGTAGTAGTTGCCGTCCTTCTGCTTGTGGACGCCGACGTGGTCGCGCCAGCGGGCGACCGGCTCGGCGGGCGCGGGGCCGTCGACCAGGCGGCGGCCGAGGTACTCGTCCTCCAGCACCTGACGGAACTTCTCCTGGCCCCAGTCGGCGACCAGGAACTTCAGCCGGGCGCGGTTGCGCAGCCGGCGGTAGCCGTAGTCGCGGAAGATGCCGATGACGCCGCCGTAGACGTCGGCGACCTCGTCCAGCGGGACCCAGGCACCCAGTCGCACGCCGAGGCGGGGGTTGGTCGAGAGGCCGCCGCCGACCCAGAGGTCGAAGCCGGGGCCGTGCTCGGGGTGGACGACGCCGACGAAGGCGATGTCGTTGATCTCGTGCGCCACGTCCAGCAGCGGGGAGCCGGAGACGGCGGACTTGAACTTGCGCGGCAGGTTGGAGAAGTCCTTGTTGCCGATGAAGCGGCGCTGGATCTCGTCGATGGCGGGGGTGCCGTCGATGATCTCGTCCTCGGCGATGCCGGCCACCGGGGAGCCGAGGATGACGCGCGGGGTGTCACCGCAGGCCTCGGTGGTGGAGAGGCCGACGGCCTCCAGCTTCTGCCAGATCGCCGGGACGTCCTCGATCCGGATCCAGTGGTACTGCACGTTCTGGCGGTCGGTCAGGTCGGCGGTGTTGCGGCCGTACTGCTCGGAGACCTCGGCGATCGCCTTCAGCTGGGCGACGGTCAGCCGGCCGCCGTCGATGCGCACGCGGAGCATGAAGTACTCGGCGTCGAGCTCGTGCGGGTCCAGGATCGCGGTCTTGCCGCCGTCGATGCCCTCCTTGCGCTGGGTGTACAGGCCCCACCAGCGCATCCGGCCGCGCAGGTCCGCCGGGTCGATCGAGTCGAAGCCCCGGTGCGCGTAGATCGTCTCAATGCGTGTCCGCACATTGAGACCGTCGTCGTCCTTCTTGAACTGCTCGTTGGCGTTCAGGGGGGTGTGGTGGCCCATGCCCCACTGGCCCTCACCGCGGTGGCGGGTCACCTTGCGCGGCGCCGCGGGGCGGCGCGCGGGCGCGCGGTCGGCCGCGGGCTCGGTGGTCTCGGGAGTGGTGGCCATGGTGAAGTCCTTCGGGGCAGGTGGCTCTGACGCCGGGTTGGTCGCTGGGCGTGCTCGGCGGGGCGGGGCTGCTGTGACCTGCGGGTTTTCCCAGGGCCGGAGAGAGCAGTGACCGTGGCCGGGCGGGCGCCTGCGCGTCCGCTTCAGCGGGGACGGCGAGGTGGATGGCGCCGGGTGCGGTGGTGCGGCGGGGTGGGCTCAGATCACCGGACAGATGGCGCTGGACACGCGGAGGAGGTCGACGTGGAGTCGACCTACCAGGGTGGTTCCGGCGCTAGACATGGCAAGAGATTCGCACGGCGCGGGACTCGCGGTCCACTAACATCCGCATTGTGGACGCTGAGGTTTCGTCATGTGAGACTCACGGAGGTTCCCGCCGCTCCCGGCCCCGGGGCCTCCCGTGCGACCGTACCCCGGGGGAGATCAACCGCGCGGGCCCGGCCCGATACCGTTAGCCCTGTGCAAGCAGCAGGCGATACGAGCAGACCGACCCCCGAACGGCCGTCCCGGCGCCGGGGCAAGGGCTCCCGGCGCGCGGCCAAACAGGCCACCTGGCGCCGCACGGCGTGGGAACTCGTCAGGGACACCACCAACACCTGCGTCGAGTACCGGGTCACCGGCCTCGCCGCGGAGGCGGCCTTCTTCACCCTGCTGTCGATCCCACCGCTGCTGCTCGGCCTGGCCGGCACCCTCGGCTACCTCGACGAGTTCCTCGGCGCGGGCACCATCGACCGGCTCAAGCACGACATCGTCTCGGCCTCCGGAACGGTGCTGTCCGACTCCTCCGTCACGCAGGTCGTCGTCCCGCTGCTGAACCAGGTGTTCGACCACACCCGGCCCGACCTCATCTCGATCGGCTTCCTGCTGTCGCTGTGGTCCGGCTCCAGAGCGCTCTACATCTTCATCGACACCATCACCGTCATGTACGGGCTCGACGGCAAGCGCGGCATCGTCAAGACCCGGCTGATGTCCCTCGGCCTCTACCTCGGCGCCCTCGTCATCGGCTCCCTCGTGCTGCCGCTGCTGATGGCCGGTCCGGGCCTGATCGAGAACGCCGTGCCGGGCGTCGCGGGGCTGGTCGGCGCCACCTACTGGCCGGTCGCGATCCTGCTGCTGATCGTCTCCCTGACCACCCTCTACCACCTGGCCGTCCCCGTCTCCACCCCGTGGCGCGAGGACATCCCCGGCGCCCTGGTCGCCCTGGTGGTGCTGGTCGTCTGCAGCGTCGCGCTGCGGATCTACCTGGTCAGCTCGGTCGAGGGCCCCACGGTGTACGGCTCGCTGGCCGCGCCGGTGGCCGTCCTGCTGTGGATCTTCGTGGTCGCCCTGGCCGTCCTCATCGGCGCCGCCATGAACGCCGCCATAGACCGCCGCTGGCCCACCCTGGAGACCGCCGACGCCCGCGCCGAGAACGAGCGCGCCCACGAGGAGGCCGCCGCCGCCGTCGTGCGCGAGGTCGCCGCCCGGCGGGCCGTCGAACGGGCCCGGCGCGCCCGCGAACTCGGCCTCGCCGAGGGGGCCGAGGAGGAGTGGGAGGACGAGGGCGACGACACCGAGGCCGACGTCCCCTCCGAGTACCCGGAACGCTGGGCCGACGTGCTGGCCGCCGACAACGTCCGCGGCCGGCTCACCGCCCGCGGCGGGCCCCACCACCGGCCCGGGCCGCCCCCGCCGGACAGCGACCGGCCGGCCGGGCCGCCGCCGGAGCGGCCGGCGCCCAGCTACCCGCCCAAGCCGCCGTGGGAGCAGCAGTAGGGGTGGCGGCGGGGGCCGGTGGGGGCCGGGGTCCGGCTGGGGCCGGGAGCACGGCAGGGCCCGGCCCGTCGGGCTGGTCCGTGGGGCTGGTTCGTAGGCCGGGACGTGCGGCAGGGCCTCTCCCGCGGGTGCGGGGAGGCCCTGTCGTCGTCCGGTGCCGGCCCGGGCCCCTCCCGGGGTTGCGCGGGAGGGACGGGGGTCAGGCGGTGGCGGGGTTCGGCGGGAACGGGAGGTTCGGGGCGTGCGGGCCGTGCGGCCCGTGCGGGGCCGGGGGGTGGCCGAACGGGGACGCCTCGGCAGGGGCGTGCGAGCCGGCCGGGTCCGCGGGCGTCGGCGTCCCGTAGGTCGGGGTGCCGGGCGTCGGGGTGCCGGGTGTCGGGGTCCCCACCGGCGGGGTGCCCGTCGCCGGTCCGCCCGGGGCCGCCGACCGGTCGGGACGGCCGGCCTGGACCGGGAGCGGCTCCGGGCCCGGCTGGGCCGGCTCCAGCGCCGTGCGCCCGGCCGAGTCGCTCAGCTTGATCAGCAGGGCCACGATCAGCCAGTTCGCCAGCAGCGACGAGCCGCCCGCCGCCAGGAACGGCAGCGCCTTGCCCGTCAGCGGGACCAGCCCGCTCACCCCGCCGACCACCACGAACACCTGCAGCGCCAGCGCCGTCGACAGCCCGGCCGCGAGCAGCTTGCCGAAGGGGTCGGTCAGCCCGACCGCCGTGCGCAGCCCGCGCTGGACCAGCAGCAGGTAGACCAGCAGCACGGCCGTCACCCCGGCCAGGCCCAGCTCCTCGCCGATCGTGGTGAAGACGAAGTCGCTGCGCCCGGCGAACCCGATCAGCCAGGGGCGTCCCGAACCCAGGCCCGTCCCCGTCAGGTGTCCGGTGCCGAGGCTGAACAGCGCCTCCGCGGGCTGGTCGGAGATGATCGCCGGGTCGTGGTGCTCCTTGTAGATGTCCAGCGGGTGCAGCCAGGCCTCGACGCGCCCGTGCACGTGCGGCTCCACGGTGCCGACCACCGCCGCGCCGCCGACGGCCATCAGGACGCCGAGCACCACCCAGCTGGTCCGCTCGGTCGCCACGTACAGCATCACGACGAAGACGCCGAAGAAGATCAGCGAGGTGCCGAGGTCGCGCTCGAAGACCAGCACCAGCAGGCTGACCACCCAGATCGCCAGCACCGGGCCGGCGTGCCGTCCGCGCGGCAGGGTCAGCCCCCAGACCTTCCGGCCGGCCAGCGCCAGTGCGTCCCGGGAGGCCATCAGGTAGCCGGCGAAGAAGATCGTGATCGCGACCTTCACGAACTCGTCCGGCTCGAAGGAGAGCCCGAACAGGCGGATCCAGCGCTTCGCGCCGAAGTCCTCCGCCCGGCCGGGGAAGAAGGCCGGCGCCGCCAGCAGGATCAGCGCGCCGGTCATCAGCAGGTACACGTACCGCTGGAAGAACCGGTGGTGCTTGATCAGCACGATCAGCCCGATCGCCACCGCGACCGAGATGAACACCCACATCAGCTGCGAGGGCGCGGCCGGCAGCTTCTGGTAGTCGCCCTTCGCGGCGTGCACCGCCTTGTACGAGACGTCCAGCCGGTCGAGCAGCATCAGGCCGAAGCCGGTCAGGAAGACGCCCAGCGGGAGGATCAGCGGATCCGCGTACGGGGCGAACCGGCGCACCGCCAGGTGGGCAGCCCCGGCCAGCCCGCCCAGGGCCAGCGCGTGCACCAGCAGACCGTGCGGCATCGCCCCGGTCAGCGCCAGATCGGCGTCGACGTGGCCCGCCAGGCAGACGGCCACCGCGAGCGCCAGCAGACCGAGCTCGATGTTGCGGTGGCGCCCCGCCAGGCGGCGGCCCTCGCTGCGTGCAGTGCTGAGCACCCTTGTCGTCCCCTTGTCATGACCCCGTGGCCGCTACCGCCGACGGTGCATCCTGCCAGACGGGACGGGCGCCCCGGCGGTTGCGCGGAGGCGGGTGACCAGACCAGAACTTTGCCCGGGCAAGGCTTTGTCCGGGGCCGGGTAAAGCCTTGTCCTGGTGCAGGTATAGAGGTGGGGCCCGGGCGCGGGCGGGGCCGGCCGGGGGGCCATCATGGCCGGGCACGGCGCCGGGCCCGCGCGACCTCCGGAGCGGGGGCCGCGACCCGGGACGCCGGTGCGGCGGCGGACCGGCAGCGGGCGAACGAGGTGGACGGATGGACGGCGCGGTGCGGGAACTCGCCTACAGCGGCCCGCCCCCCTGGCAGTGGTCCGACCTCGCCACCTCGTGGACGGCCGAACCACTGGTGCTCGGCCTCTCCGTGCTGCTCGCCGGCTGGTACCTGTCCGCGGTGCGCTCCGTCCGCCGCGCCGGGGGCCCCCGCTGGCAGCCCTCCCGCACCGCCGCCTTCCTCGGCGGGCTGCTGCTCTGGATCTGGTGCACCTGCTCCGGGCTCGGCGTCTACGAACGCGTGCTGTTCACCGACCGGGCCGTGCAGGTCGTGCTGCTGCTCATGGTCGTGCCGCTGCTGCTCGCGCTCGGCGCGCCGGTCTCGCTGCTGGTCGCGGCCGCGCCGCCGGCCCGGCGCGAGCGCGTCCTGCGGGCGCTGCGCAGCCGGCCGTCCAAGGTGCTGATGTTCCCGGCCGTCTCCACCGCGCTGCTGATGGCGCCGCCGTGGCTGCTGTACTGCACGCCCTGGTACGAGGAGTCGGTGTCCAGCGCGGCGGGGAACGTGCTGCTGCACCTGGCCCTGGTGCTGCTCGGCCTGGCGTACTTCTGGCCGCGGCTGCAGATCGACCCGGTCGGGCACGAGTACCCGCACCTGGTCGGGCTGTTCATCACCTTCGCCGAGGTGATCTTCGACGCGGCGCTCGGGCTGGTGCTGATCTACGGCGGGCACCTGGTCGCCGAGCACTACTACGTGGCGCTCGGGCGGCCGTGGGGGCCGAGCCTCGCGCAGGACCAGACCTGGGGCGGCAACGCGCTGTGGGTGCTGGGCGACCTGGTCGGGCTGCCGTTCCTCGCCGCCCTGGTGCGGCGGATGGTGGTGCAGGGGCGGGAGGAGACCGAGGCGGTGGACGCCGAGCTGGACGCCCGCTTCGAGGCGGCCGCGGCGGAGGCGCTGGAGGAGGGGCGGCCGGCCGAGGAGGAGGCCGGGATGCGGCCCTGGTGGCTGGACGACCCGAACCTCAAGCACCGGTACGGCGGGTAGGGCCGGGCGGGACGCCGGGGTCCGGCGGGCGGGGCTCGGCGGGGCGAAGGCGTGGCGCTGGTGGGGCGCTGGCGGGGCGCAGGCGGGGCGAAGGCGGGGCGAAGGCGGGGCGAAGGCAGGGCCAAAGTTTGCCCCTCGTGGGGTTCATCCCGCCCTCGCCCCCGCATTCGTGCAGGTCAAAAACCCGTTGGCGGGAGCGCGCCGCTCCGCTAGCGTTTGGCACGTCCGGTTCGGGCGCCGAGAGGCCGCCCGAGGAGTAGAGAGCAGGAGGTGGCCCCCGTGGTTGTCGTTGCCCCGATAGCTGCCCTGGGCAGCACGCGCGTTCACCTCCTCACCCCGGCCGCCAGCTGACCTCTCCGCGCCAGCCGCAGCCCGCCGGGACCATCTCCTCCCGAAGGACACACTGCGTTGTTCAACGCTGCCTCCACTTCGTCGTTCCCTCTTTCCTCTTCCTCTTCTTCGTCGCCGTCCTCCGGTGACGCGCCGCTGGCCGGGTACGGCTGGACGTCCGACCTCGCCGAGCAGTTCGCCCCGTACGTCGAGGCCGGGCTGCTCCCGGCCCGGATCGTCCGGGTCGACCGCGGCCAGTGCGACGCCGTGCTCGCCGACCCGGACACCGGCGAGCCGCGCACCGTCCGGCTCGACACCCGGCCGGTGGGCGACGCCGACATGATCAACTGCCCGTGCACCGGCGACTGGGCCGCCGTGGACCTCCACGCCCGGCCGATGGCCGCCGTCACCGCGCTGCTGCCGCGCTCCACCGCGATCATCCGCAAGGTGGCGGGCAAGCGCTCCGACGGCCAGGTGCTGGCCGCCAACGTCGACTCCGTCCTGATCACCGCCTCGCTGGCGGCCGACCCCGACCTCGGCAGGATCGAGCGCTTCCTCGCCCTGGCCTGGGAGTCCGGCGCCGAGCCACTGGTCGTCCTCACCAAGGCCGACCTGGTGCACGACGCCGAGTTCATCCGGGCCGACGTCGAGGCGATCGCGCCCGGCGTGACGGTGCTCGTGGTCAGCGCCGAGACGGGTGAGGGCATGGACGTGCTGCGCGCCTGCATCCCCGGCACCACAGCGCTGATCGGCCAGTCCGGCGTGGGCAAGTCCACGCTCACCAACACCCTCGCGGGCACCGCCGTGATGGCCGTCCAGGAAGCCCGCGAGGGCGACCAGAAGGGCCGCCACACCACGACCACCCGTGAGCTGTTCCCGCTGGCCGGCGGGGGCGTGCTGATAGACACCCCCGGGCTGCGCGAGGTCGGCCTCTACGGTGGCGAGGGCGTGGAGATGGCCTTCGGCGACATCGCCGAACTGGCCGAGGACTGCCGGTTCCACGACTGCGGGCACCACACCGAGCCCGGCTGCGCGGTGCAGGCCGCTCTGGCCGACGGCACGCTGCCGCAGCGCCGGATGGACAGCTACCTCAAGCTCCAGCGCGAGAACGAGTGGATCGCCTCCCGCTCGGACGCCCGGCTGGCCTCGGCGCGGCTCAAGAAGTGGAAGACGATCACCAAGTCGATGCGCGCCTCGGGAGGTCCGGTGAAGCGCTGACCAGGCCCGCGCCGGCCGTGACCGGCCTCCGCGCGGGCCACTCGGCTCAGCGGAGGTCGGCCAGCAGGCGGAAGCGTTCCAGGACGACCGAGGTGGTGTCGTCCACGGTGAAGCCCGGGTCACCGAGGGCGCCGCGCAGCTCGGGGCCGTGCCAGAAGCGCTCGTGCGCCGAGCGCCAGGCGGCCACCGTGTCGTACCCCTCGCCCTCGTCGAGGGCGTGCTGCAGGTCGACCTCGGAGAGCGGGACGATCCGGACGTGCGCGGTCTCGATCACGGCGATCCGGCGGTCGGCCGAGTCGAGCACCGCGGTCAGCTCCCCGACCAGGGGGAGGGGCTCGTCCGCGACCTCGTACTCGGTCAGCAGACCGGTGGTGCTCGTCTTCGCGCCGCTGAGGACGGCCGTGACCAGGGCGTCCCGCAGCGGACCGGGAAAGGCGAACTCGGCCGGGCGCATGGCGACGATCCTGGGGTCGTCCGGGCCGGTGTAGGGCTGCGTGCTCAGATCGCTCATTCGGGCGAGCGTATCCGCCGTGGTTGCTCCGGGCCCGGGATTATCGGGCGGCGGCCGAGGGCCACCCGGCGACCCAGAGAGCCGGGGTGGTCCGGGCTGGGTGAGCTGGTCCGGGCTGGGTGGGCCGCGGGTCCTGGGTGGTGGGCGGTGGGTGGTGGGCGGGGTGGGGGAGGGGGGGAGGGGAGGCCCCCATGGCGATGTCCGATTCCCGCCAGTCACCCCCTCCCCGGTGCCGCAGACTGGACAGCGTGATCGACGACGACATCCGGTACCGCGCAGTGGACAGCCGCGACGCCCGTTTCGACGGCGTCTTCTTCACGGCCGTCACCTCGACCGGCATCTACTGCCGACCGAGCTGCCCCGCCGTGACCCCCAAGCGAGTCAACTGCGTCTTCTACCCCAGCGCCGCGGCCGCCCAGGGCGCGGGCTTCCGCGCCTGCCGGCGCTGCCGGCCCGACTCCGTGCCGGGATCGCCGGAGTGGAACCACCGCGCCGACCTGGTCGGCCGCGCGATGCGCCTGATCGGCGACGGCGTGGTGGACCGCGAGGGCGTGGCGGGCCTGGCCGGCCGCCTCGGCTACAGCTCCCGGCAGCTCCAGCGCCAGCTGACCGCCGAACTCGGCGCCGGCCCGATCGCGCTGGCCCGCGCCCGGCGCGCCCAGACCGCCCGCCTGCTGCTCCAGACCACCGAACTGCCGGTCACCGACGTGGCGTTCGCGGCCGGCTTCGCCTCCGTCCGGCAGTTCAACGACACCGTCCGCGAGGTCTACGACCGCACCCCGAGCGGCCTGCGGGCCGAGGTCGCGGCCGGCCGCCGCACGGCGGCCCCGGCCGGTGGCCTCACCCTCCGGCTGGCCTACCGCGGCGCGCTCGACAGCGACCACCTGATCGACTTCCTGGCCCTGCGCGCCGTCCCCGGCGTCGAGGAGGTCGTCCCCGGGCAGCGCCCCGGCGTCCGGACCTACCGCCGCACCCTGGCCCTCCCGTACGGTCACGGCATCGCCGAGGTCGACGGCCTCGCGCCGGGCGAGCCGCGCACCCGCGGCTGGCTGGACTGCCGCCTGCTGCTCGCCGACCTGCGCGACCTGCCGACCGCCGTCCAGCGCCTGCGCGGCCTGTTCGACCTCGACGCCGATCCGGACGCGGTCGACGAGCAGCTGGGCGCCGACCCGGTGCTCGGCCCGTTGGTCCGCGCCCGCCCCGGTCTTCGCTCGCCCGGCCACGTGGACCCGCACGAGCTCGCCGTCCGCGCGGTCCTCGGCCAGCAGGTCACCGTCGGCGCCGCCCGTACGCTGGCCGGCCGGCTGGCCCGGAAGTACGGCGCCGCGCTGCCCGAACCCAGCGGTGGGCTGAACCTGCTCTTCCCGACCGCAGCGGTCCTGGCCACCGCTGACCCGGAGGACTTCGCGATGCCCGCCGCCCGCCGCCGGGCGCTCACCGGCCTCTGCGCCGCCCTGGCCGAGGGCGTGGTCCGGCTCGACGGCGGAGTGGACCGGGAGGAGTCCGCGGCGAGCCTGCTGGCCCTGCCCGGCATCGGCCCGTGGACCGTCGGCTACCTGAGGATGCGGGCCCTCGCCGACCCGGACGTCTTCCTCCCGGGCGACGCGGGCGTCAGGCACGGACTCGTCCGGCTCGGCGCCCCCGGCGACCCGAAGAACGCCGCCCGCGCGGCCGAGGCCTGGGCGCCCTGGCGCTCCTACGCCGTCCACCGGCTGTGGGCCGGGCCCGCGAGCACCACCAGTACCGGAACGGAGAACGCACAGGCATGAGCACCACCGTCTACACCACCATGGAGAGCCCGCTCGGCCGGCTGCTGCTGAGCGGCGTCCTGCCCGAGGACGGCGGGCCGGCCGCGCTGGCCACCGTCACCGCACCCGGCCAGAAGTACGCACTGGCCGAGCCCGCCGACGACTGGGTCCTCGACCCGGAGGCGCTGGCCGAGCCGGTCGCCCAGCTGACCGCCTACTTCGCGGGCGAGCGCACCGGCTTCGACCTCCCGCTCGCCCCGGTGGGCACCGAGTTCCGGCGGCGGATCTGGGCGGCCCTGGACGAGATCCCCTACGGCGAGACCGTCACCTACGGCCGGCTCGCCGACCTGGCCGGGGAGTCGCCGCGGGCGGTCCGGGCGGTCGGCGGGGCGGTGGGCGCCAACCCGCTGCTCATCGTCCGGCCCTGTCACCGGGTCATGGGGGCCGACGGCTCGCTGACCGGCTTCGCCGCCGGTGTGGACCGCAAGCGCTGGCTGCTGGAGTTGGAGAGCGGCACGCTGTTCTGACGCGGCCCGCCCGGCTGCGGGTGTCCCGCTCCTGCCGGGCCGACGCTTCCCGCCGTCGCCGTCCGGCCGTCGGCTTCCCGCCGTCCGGCCGCTCAGTCCTCCGGACTCCGGAGGTCCACCCGCCAGTCGTGGCTGCGCATGAACCGCCCGGGCGGGAACTCGAAGTCCGTCTCGCCGAGCAGCGTGAACCCGGCCTTCGCGCAGACCGCGTTGGAGGCGGGGTTGTCCACCGAGGGGAAGGCGTGCAGGTGGCGGTGGGCGCCCTCGCGGCGGGCGGCCGCGACGGCGGCGCGGGCGGCGGCGACGGCGATGCCCCGGCCCTGGTGCCCGGGCAGCACGTTCCACCCCATCTCGTGGACGGTCTCGCCCCGCCAGGTCCGGGTGCCGTAGCCGACGGTGCCGACGGCCTCGCCCTCGGGGAGCAGCACGATCCGGTACATGCAGCCGAGGCCGGACGGGACGAAGTCCAGGTAGCGCCGGTGCCGGACGAGGAGCTGCTCCTCGGTCTCCGGGCCGCCGACGTGCCGCTTCATCTCGGGGGTGTTGACGCGGCGCAGCAGCGCCAGGTCGGTGTCCGTCCAGGGTTCGATGAGGACCTGTGCCGTGGTCATGCCGGGCACCGTAGTGCGCCGCGGACCGTTCCGACCAGCGGTTTTCGCGGCCCGGACCCGCCCGGTCCGGACCGCCCGGTCCGGACCGCCCGGTCCGGACCCGCCCGGCGTCCGGCCCCGCCCGGCCCCCGCGGGGGCCGACCCGGTTCAGCCCTGGTCGGTGGCGGCGCCCGGGTCGGCCAGGGCGAGCGCGAGCTGTTCGAGGGCGGGCAGGGCGTGCACGACGGCTTCGCGGTCGGCCGGGGCGAGGACGTCGAGGGCGGCGGCGATGCGGCGCTCGTGGGCGCGCTGCCAGTCGTCGAGCTGGCGCCGCCCGGCCGGGGTGAGGGCGATCCGGGCGGTGCGGCGGTCGCCGGGGTCGGCCTGGCGGTCGACGAACCCGGCGTCGAGGAGCTTGCCGACCAGCCCGCTGACGGTGTTGGGGGCGAGCCGCTGCCGGGCGGCGAGTTCGCCGACCCGCAGGGGTGCGGCGGACAGGGTCTGGAGGAGTTCGACCTGCGCCATCGGCAGGGACTCCCACGGGTAGTCGGTGCGGATGCTGCTGCGCAGGGCGCGGCGCAGCCGGGTGACGGTGTCGGTGAGCCGCCGGGCGTGTTCGACCGCCGTTCCGGGAGGTTCGGTGGCGGGGTCGGGAACGTGTGGTGACGACGGCATGGCGGACAGCGTATCCCCTGGTACGAGGGGGTCCGGCAGCGCTGTCCGACGTCGGGCGCCGGCGCCGGGGGTGGCGCGCGGGGCGTCCTCCGGGGCGCCCTCCCGGGCGTCGTCCGGTGGGTCGTCCGGTGCGTCGCCCCGCTGTCTGTCGCAGGGCGATCGGCTCGCTCAGGGAACATGTCTGCGTCCGATATATTCGTGGCATGAACGCCACCGCCCTCGCCGCGCGGCTGCTCACCGAGCGGCCCCGGCCCCGGGGCATAGCCGGTTGGCGCCACGCCCACTGGCTGGCCGTCGGCACCGTCTGCCTCGGCGCCTTCCTCGGACAGCTCACCGCCAGCGTCACCGCCCTCGTCTTCCCGGCCCTCGGCCGGCACTTCCACGCGGACTTCGCGGCCGTCGAATGGGTCGCCCTCGCCTACCTCCTGGTCCTGGTCGCCCTGCTCGCCCCGATCGGGTGGCTCTCCGACCTGGTCGGCCGCAAGACCATGTACCTCGGCGGCTTCGCCGTCTTCGCCCTGGCCTCGCTCGGCGCCGGACTCGCCGGCAGCCTCGGCGAGCTGGTCGCCTTCCGGGGCGTCCAGGCCGTCGGCGGCGCCATGATGCAGGCCAACAGCGTCGCCCTGGTGGCGCGCGGGGTCCCGGAACACGCGATGCGGCGCGCCCTCGGCATCCAGGCCGCCGCCCAGGGCCTCGGCCTGGCCCTCGGCCCCAGCCTCGGCGGGCTGCTGGTCGAACACGCCTCCTGGCGGTGGGTGTTCTGGATCAACGTGCCGATCGGCGTGCTCGGCATCCTCGCGGGCTGGTTCCTGCTGCCCCGCACGCGGAGCACGGGCACCGGGAGCGGGGCAACCCCGGACCCCGGGACGGTGTCCCGCTCCCGCGCCGCCGGCCCCTGCGCGGGCCGACCCGTTGCCGGCCGACCCCTTGCCGACGGACCGGCCGCCGACCGGCCCCGCGTCGGCCGGCCCCGTCCGAAGCGGTCCGCGCGGGCCGAGGACGGCCGCTTCGACCTGCTCGGCCTGCTGCTGCTCACCGGCTCCACCACCGCCCTGCTGCTCGCCCTCTCCACCGCCTCCGGCCTGCCGCTGCCCGGCTGGGCCGCCGCCGCGCTGCTGCTCACCGCCGCCGTCCTGGCCCTCGCACTGGTCCGGCAGGAACGGCGGGCCTCCCGGCCGATCCTCGCCCCCGGCCTGGTCAACACCCCGGGGGTGCGGTCCGGGCTGGTGGTCTCGCTGATCGGCTACCTGCTGCTGTTCTGCCCGCTGGTGCTCGGCCCGGTACTGCTCACCGGCGCGGGCGTGCCGGTGTCCCGGGCGGGCCTGGTGATCACCCTGCTGCCCGCCGCGTTCGCCGTCGCGGCGACGGTGGGCGGCGCCCTGCTGCCGCGCACCTGGTCGGACGTCAGCCGCTGCCGCGCGGGCGCGCTGCTCGCCGGTGCCGGTCTGCTGCTGTTCGGCCTGCTGCCGACCACCGCCGTGGGCGCGGCCGTCCCGCTGCTGCTCGCCGGCTACGGGCTGGGCCTGCTGCTGCCGGCCAACAACGCGCTGGTGATGCGGGCCGTCCCCGCCCAGTGCTCGGCGGTCGGCGGCGGGATGGTCAACATGGCGCGCAGCCTCGGCACCGCGCTCGGCACCGCGCTACCGGTACTCGGCGTCCACCTGGCCGGTACGGCCTCCGGGGGCCGGGCGGTGCTGCTCACCCTCGCGGCCGTCGCCGTGGCCGCCGCCGCCCTGACCCGCCCGGCCCGCCCCGCACGCGCCGCGCGCGTCGCCTGAGGCGTGTTGCCCGGCTCGTCATGCCCCCGCGACCGGGACCGGCCCTTCGCGGCCGGCCCGTTGTGTCGTCGATGACGGACGGCCGCTGCGCGGGGCCGCGGAACGGTTCCAGGCCGCACCCCACCTCGCCGCCTTCCTCATCCGGTCGCCGCGACGAGGAAGGAGACACGCCCCGGCGGCCCGTCCCCTGCGTCCGAGTCCGAGTCCGTGCCTGTGCCCGAGTCCGTGCCCGTGCCTGTGCCTGTGCCTGTGCCCGAGTCCGTACCCGTGCCCGTCCCCGCGTTCGCGTGCCCGTGGTAACCGGGTGACACCTGCGCAGCTGTCCTGAGATCATCTGCGGATGTCGATCATCGCCGACGAGCTCGGCCACCTGTTCTACACCGTCGACGGTGACGGTCCGCCCGTCGTGCTCGTGCACGCCGGTGTCGCCGACCACCACATGTGGGACGCGGTCGTGCCCGCGCTCGCGGAGCGGCACACCGTCATCCGGTACGACCTGCGCGGCTTCGGCGAGTCCGCGATCCCGAGCGGGCCGTTCAGCGAGGCCGACGACCTGCTCGGCCTGCTGGACCACCTCGGCCACCAGCGCGTCCGGCTGGTCGGCGCCTCCTGGGGCGGCCGGGTGGCGGTGGACTTCGCCCTCACCCACCCGGACCGGGTGCACTCCCTCGCCCTGTTCTCCGCGCCGTGGCCGCGGTACGGCTGGTCCGAGGACATGGTCCGCTACGACGAGGCCGAGACCGCGGCGCTGGCCGCGGGCGACGTGGACGCCGCCGTCGAGGTGAACCTGGACATGTGGCTGCGCGGGCCCGCCCGCGGGTGGGACGAGGTCGCGGAGGGGCTGGCCGACCGGCTCCGCGGCCCGCTGCGGACCTCGCTGGTGAACCAGGAGGCCGTCGGCGCGCACTCCCGGGGCCCCTCGAACGGTGACATCGCCACCCTCGCCGTCCCCGCACTGGTGGGTGTCGGCCGGCTCGACGTCGCCGACTTCCAGGACATCGCCCGCCGGTACGCGGCCGGGATCCCCGGTGCCTCCCTGGTCGAGTTCGCCACCGCCGCCCACCTCGTCGCCCTCGACGCCCCCGCCGAACTCGCCGCGGCACTGGAGCCGTTCCTCGCCCGCTGACACCGCGCCGCCCCGCAACCGGCGGGGCGGCCGACCAGCCCCGGGTGGCCGCCCCAGGCCCCGGCCGGCACCGCGGGTGGGCGGTGGTGGGCTCAGTCGTCGGCCGCGACGACGAGGGTGATCCGCCCGGCCGAGCGGTCGACGAGCACGAACTCGTGGAACTCGCCGTGCACGCCGCCCCAGTCGTGCATCGCCCCGGCGCCGAGCTCGCCGAGGTGGTGGATGCCGTCGGCGGTGGTCAGGCGGTCGAACACCTCCTGCCGCAGGGCCGCCTCCAGCCCGGCGGGCCGGCCGCGGGCCGGGCCCACCCACTCCTGCAGGATCCGTACGGCCTGCTGCTCGCGGATCGGGTCGTAGCGGTCCGGAGTGATCGACCGCAGCCAGTACGGGCCGTGCCGGAGCCCGTCCGGCAGAACTCCACCGCCCGCGTAGTCGTCCCGGAACTGCTCGTGCCCGATCAGCGCGGCGAGCAACCCGCTGTCGTCCGGGCACTCCGCGGAGAAGCCGAACCGCTTGATGTCGACCCACCGGAACCCGTGGTCCTTCGGATCCGGGAGATGGTGCCGGAAGTTGACGAACGCGCTTCCCTCGTGAACGAGCCCCTTGGCCATGCCTAGGAGACCGGGCTTTCACGCCCGGACGGGAGCCGGGCGTCCGTCCGGACGTTCAGGGTGTCCTGGGCGCGGTTGAGTCCGAGCCGGACGAGCGTCTCCAGCGCGTCGGCGCAGCGGTCCAACACGCCCGGCAGTGCGGCCTGTTCCTCGTCGGAGAACCTCTTCAGCACGAAGTCCCCGACGGACTGGCCCTTCGGCGGTCGCCCGATGCCGAAGCGCAGCCGGACGAAGTCGCGGGTGCCGAGCACCTCGCCCACCGAGCGCACCCCGTTGTGGCCGCCGGGGCCGCCGCCGCGCTTGAGCCTGCCCGTGCCGAACGCGAAGTCCAGGTCGTCCTGCACGACCACCAGCTGCGCGGCCGGCACGCCGTGGCGGCGCAGCAGGGCGGCCACCGGGCGGCCGGACAGGTTGATGAACCACTGCGGCTTCGCCAGCAGCACCCGGCGGCCGTCCACCTCGATCTCCGCGACCTGGACGCCGATCCCGCGCCGCCGGAACCGCGCGCCGTGCCGTTCGGCCAGCCGGTCCACGGCGAGGAAGCCCGCGTTGTGGCGGGTGAGGCGGAACCACGGGCCGGGGTTGCCCAGTCCGGCGATCAGCCAGGGGGTGTCGGTGGTCATCCGGTCTTCTCCAGGGGGTGACGGAGGTCGTCGTGGCGGGCCCGGTCGGCTGCCGGCGGTCGTGCCGCCGGGCGTTGCGGACGCCGGGGTCGCGGACAGCGGGGTTGCGGACAGTGGGGTTGCGGACGCCGGACGGCCGGGGTCGCGGACAGCGGGGTTGCGGACAGTGGGGTCGCGGACGCCGGACGGCCGGGGCGCGGTCCGGACGGTACGGGACCGTCGGCCGCACCCCGGCCGTCCGGGGGCGAGCGGGTGGGTCAGGAGGAGGGGACGCCGGGGGCGGCGCCGCGCTCCTTGAGCATGTCGGTCATCAGCTGGATCTCCGAGCTCTGCGCCGTCACCATCGACTGGGCGAGCCGCTTCTCGGAGTCGTTCCGCGCGACGTCCACGTAGCCCTGCGCCATCTCGACGCCGCCCTTGTGGTGCTCGATCATCAGCTGCAGGTAGTAGACCTCGGCGTCCCGGCCGCTGAGCGAACGCAGCTTCGCCAGTTGGGCGTTGGTGGCCATGCCGGGCATCAGCGAACCGTCGTGGGCCTGGTAGTCGTGGTCCATCCGCATCCACGCCATCGGCTTGTCGGTCGAGTGCTGCGGCAGCCCCCACTGGTCGAGCCAGCCCATCATCATCCCGCGCTGGTTGGCCTGGGTGTTGATGACGTCGAAGGCCAGGGTCCGGGTGGCGTCGTCGCCGGTGCGGTCCCGGACGATGAACGACAGGTCCACCGCCTGCTGGTGGTGGGTCGCCATGTCGCGGGCGAACCCGGCCTCGGGCGAGTCGTTCGCCGGGACGGCCACCGACGCGGTGCCGGACGCCGAGGTGCCGCTCGCCACCAGGGCGGGCACGCCGAGCGCCAGCGCGAGCGCGGCGGCCAGCGCGGCCGGCCACCACAGCCGGCGGCCCGCGCGGGACTGCCCGGCGCCGTCCGCGGACTCCGCGGACGGCCCGGCCGCCTCGGACGGCTCCGCCCCCTCGGGCAGGTCCGAGCCGGCGGCGGTCACATCTGCCCCATGGTGCAGGAGGCGCCCGGCTCCTGGGTCTGCTTGCCCTGGACGTACTTGGTGAAGAACTCGTTCACCCGGGGGTCGCCGGCGCTGTCCACGACCAGCTGGGTGCTCCAGGCGTTCAGGGTGATGGTGCCCTTCTCGTCCGGGTAGGGGCTCATCAGCGAGTACGGGGTGGCCTTGACCTTGTCGGAGAGGGTCTTGACGTCCTCCGGGGTGGCCTTGCCGTTGTACGTCACCCAGACCGCGCCGTGCTCCAGCGAGTGGACGGCGCGCTCGTTCTCGACCGGCTGGTCGTAGACGTGGCCCATGCAGTCCAGCCAGACCGCGTTGTGGTCGCCGCCGACCGGCGGGGTCATCGGGTAGGTGACCTTCTCCTTGACGTGGTTGCGGCTCAGGTCGCCGAAGGTCTGCACGCCCGGGATGTCCGCGTTGGCGGCGGCCTCCTTGTCCTTCTTGGACTGGTTGGCGTCCATGATGATCCAGGTGCCGGTGGCGATCGCGCCGATCACCAGCACGCCGGCGGCGACCGAGGCGATGATCTTGTTGCGGCGCTCGCGGCGCTGCTCGGCGGCGCGCAGCTCGGCTATCCGGGCGCGGCGGTCGGTCGTCCCGGCCTTGCCGGAGGTCTTGTTGGACTGCTTCGAGGCGGAACCCATGGTGGTTGTCCTTGTCCCCGCCGCGCGGTGCTGGGGCGCGGCGGTCAGCTGAAGAGGGGAGGAGGGGCGGATCCGCCGGCGGGTGCCGGGCGGTGGGTTCCGCTCAGGACCGGTGTACTTGCAGCTCGTGCAGATCGGGCGCCGGATGCGGGCCGTCCAGCAGCCCGGCGGGCACCACCCTCGGCAGCGCCTCGGGCGCCGGCGTGAGCGGTGACACGGCCGGTTGCGGCTGCGGAGGGGGGTTTGGCAGCTGGGCGTCCTGGGCGCAGTACGGGTGGCTGGAGCAGCCGTTGTCGCGGTGCGGCGGTTCGCCGTCGGCCGTGCACCAGGTCCAGTGCCGCTGCTGTTCGGCCCGCTGGCGCTGCTCGGCGGCCGTGGGGGCCGGGCCGGTGCGCGGGGCGCGGTCGACGGAGACGGCTGCGGTGACCGCGGCGGTGACCGTCGACGGCGCCGGATGGACGCCCGCGCCGACCGCCTTGGCCTGGCCCGCGCACGGCAGCACGGTGAGCAGGGCGACCAGCACCAGAACCCACAGCGCACCCACCGGGCGGCCCGCCGGTGCGGCCCTCCCCGGTCGGGGCGAGCTGGGGGCCGACGCGGTCATGCGCACATTTAATCAGCCGAACGAGTGAAGCGATGCCCCTCCTCGGTCCCCATTTTCGGCCGTCCGTGGACCCGAACACCCCGGAAACGCCCTGCTCCGGGCACATCCGGCAAGCGCGGACGGAACGGTCGTGGGCGCAGTGGTGAACCCCGGGGCGAACCCGTCGCCGAACCCGCTGGTGAAGCGCTGGTGGCGCCTCCGGCGACGCCGCGGGGGAGGGCTGCGCCCCCTGCCGTCGACACCGCCATGAACATGCTGGTGAGCGCGGTGGCCGGGAACGCTCCGGTCGCTGACCGGTTGTCGCCGAAACCCGGACAGCGTCGTTGCACTCGGAGACAATGACGTCGAGTCCGGCCCCGCCGGGGGCGGCGCGACCACGGACCGACCAGGAGCCGCCAGATGAGCAAGCAGGGTGCACCCGCACAGCCGCACCGGCCGGAGGACGGCTGGTGGGACGAGGTCTACGAAGGCCCCGCGGGCACCCTCCCCGACACCCCGCGGGCGGACGCGGGTGCCGGGAGCGTCGACGACTGGTTCGCCACGGCGGCCGGCCTCATCGGACACCAGCGCACCGCCGAGCCGGAGCCGGAGCCGGAGCCGGCGTCGGACGCCGCGCCGGAGCTCGCGTCGGCTTCCGTGCCGGTGCCGGTGCCGGTGCCGGAGTCGGAGTCGGGCCCCGGGCCGGAGCGAGTCCCTGTGGCGACGGTGGCAGCCGCGGCGGAGTCGGTCGAGGCTCCGACCGCGGGGCGCGAACCGGAACCGGAAGCCGTCCGGGAGCCCGAGACCGAAGCGGCCCCGGACCCGGCCCCGGACGAGCTGTTGGAGCGGGACAGCATCGACGACTGGTTCGACACCGCGATCGGCGTGATCGGCCAGCCGCGCACCCCGGCCGAGACCCACCGGTTCCCCGCCCCGTCCTTCGCCCGGGACGCCCCCGCCCCCGCGCCGGCGCCGGCATCCGAACCGGCGCCGCCCACGGTGACCCTGGAGAAGCCGGCCCCCGAACCCGCCGAACCCCGAACCGGGGCCGACCACGCCGCCCAAGACCCCGTCCCGGAACCCGAACCGCAGCCCGTCCAAACGCTTGCCCCAGAGCCGGAGCCGACCCCCGCTCCAGAGCCGGAGTCCGAGCCGGCCGACGCCTCCGAACCCGAGCCCGAACCCGAGCCCGATCCCCGACTCGAGCCCGAAACCGACCCCGACCCCGGCCCCGACACCCTCGCCACGGCCATCGCCACCGCGACCATCCCGGACCTGCACCCGTCCCCCCGACCCGCCCGCGCCACCGACCGGCCCACCGTGCCGCACGTCGGCGAACGCCCGCCGACCTACGGCCCGGAACCGACCGCCGTGCCGGAGACGGACCCAGGTGCGCTCGGGGCGCTCGTGCCCGACACCGCCCTGGAGGGCGCCCAGTACGGGCAGTCCGTGCTGCGCGCGGTTTCCGTACGCGGCGACTCCGCCCGCTACCGGGGCGAGCCGCGCCGGGACACCTTGCTGATCACCCGGTTCGGGGACGGCCCGGACGGGCTGCTGCTCGCGGTGCTCGGCGGCTTCGAGCGGACGGGCACCGCCGCGGACGAGGCGGTCTCCGCGCGCGCGGTCGCCACCGCCACGAGCGAGGTGTGCCGACAGTTGGCCGCCGCGATCGGCCGCAGCCGGGAGGGACTGGCCGCCGACCTGCGCGACTGCGCCCGCGACCGGCTCCGCTACGGCCTCCAGCGGCTGGCCACCAGCGCCGTCGCCCCGCTGCGCGCCCTGGCGCCGCGGGAGACGGGGGATGCGGGGGCGGACACGCCGTCCCCGGCGGCGCTGCACTGCTTGTTGATGTCCCTCGACCCGGCGGCCGCCTACCGGGCGGCGTTCGGGATCGGCCCGGGCGGGCTCTACCTGCTGCGCGCCGGCCACTGGATCGACGCCTATGCGGCGAGACTGCTGCACCATCCGGAGGGCCAGCAGCCGCCGGAGGAACCGCGACCGTTCCGCTTCCGGCTCGTCCCCGCGACCCCGGGCGACGTCCTGCTGCTCTGCACCCCCGGCCTGGCCCGTCCGATCGCCGACGAGCCGGCCGTCGCCCACTTCCTGGCCGGCCACTGGGCGCACCCGCACCCACCGGGCACCGTCGACTTCCTCCGTCAGGTCCAGGTCCGTGCCAAGGGCTACGCCGACGACCGCACCGCCGCAGCCATCTGGACCGAATGACCGGACCGAGGCCACGGGCCTCCGAGAAAATCAGTAGACCGACCGACATATTCTTCCCGCTGCGACATGGACCACAAGCCGCGGCCACCCGGCACCACACCCGCACCCGCATTTGCATCCGCGCCACGGCCGCACGGCCGCACGAGAAGTCGGCGGGCCCGACTTCTCGTGCGCCGGCTTCACTCCCACGCCCCGCGCCGTCGCGACATCTGTAGACCGGTCGACATATTTTCTTGGCCCGGGGCGCCCACTCCGGCCCGGGCCCGGCCCTGCGGTGCGGCTGCGCAGGAAGTCGGCCCGGCCGACTTCCTGCGCGCCGACCGCGGCCCTGCTGGGACTGAATCTGTAGACCGGTCGACATATTCAAGCTGCGGGGCGCGCGGGCTCGGATGGCCGGGGCGCAGCCGCACAGGAAGTCGGCGGGTCCGACTTCTCGTGCGCCGGCTCCAGCTCCCACGCCCCGCGCCGCCGCGGCATCTGTAGACCGGTCGCCATATTCATGCCGAGCGCGGGGGGTGCCCGTTTCGGGCTCGGGTGTCCTTGGTGTGGGTCGTCGCGCAGGAAGTCGGAGGGGTCGACTTCTGGCGTGCCAGGCATCTGTTCGTGTCCGCGATGGAATCTGTAGACCGGGCGACATATTTTTCCCCGCGGAGCTGCCGCCGTGGCGTCAGGGGGCCCCGTGTGCGGTCAGTTGCGCAGGAGGATGGTGGTGACGGCGGTGGCCTGGGTGAGGGCGGCGGGGTGGTGGTGGCCGGGGAGGCCGATGGCGAGGGGGACGGAGAGGCCGTCGAGGAGGGCGCGGATCTGGGTGGCGCGGTCGGCGGTGGGGCCGGGCGTGAAGTGGCCGGTGGCGGCGCCGTCCTCGATGAGGGCGACCAGGTCGGCCTGCCAGGGCGCCTCGATCTCCTGCTGCCCCTGGCGGATCTCGGCACTGGCGGGCGAGCGCCCCCACACCTCGACCCAGAGGATCCACCGCGGATCGCCCGGCCCTTCGGGCAGGTAGAGCCGCAGGTAGGCGTCGAGCCGCTGCCAGGGGTCGCGGGTGCGGTCCGCGAGGGCGTCGCGGCGGCGGGTGCCGAGCTGGTCCTCGCTCCAGCGGAGCGTCTCCAGCAGCAGCTGGTCCTTGCTGCCGAAGTAGTAGAGCAGGTGTCCGGCGCTCATCTGGAGCTGCTTGCCGAGCCCGGCCATGGTGAGTTTGGCGAGCCCGTGTTCGGCGATCGCGGCCCTGGCGGTGGCGAAGACCTCCTCGCGGGGGCGTGCCGGCCGGCGCGGGCGGGGGTCCGCCATGTGAGTCGCTCTCCCTAGGTGGGACGGGTCGCTGGGAAGTGTCGCTGGGAAGCGCCGGGAAGTGTCGCGGGGACGGGGCGCTGGGACGGGCCGGTGCGCCACCGGAGCGGGCCGCGGGGGCCGCGCTCCGGTGGCGCCCAGCCAGCCGGAGCCGTGCGTCAGAGGGCCTTCGGCTGCTGCTGGGTGATGCAGTGGATACCGCCGCCGTTGGCGAAGATCCCGCGGGCGTCGACGAGTTCGACGGTGCGCCCCGGGTAGGCGCGGCCGAGGACGGCCGCGGCCTCCTGGTCGCGCGGGTCGTCGAAGGCGCAGAGGACGACCGCGCCGTTGGCCACGTAGTGGTTGATGTAGGAGTAGTCGACCGGCTCGCCGTCCTCGTCCAGAAGGACGGTGGGGGCGGCGAGTTCGATGACCTCCAGGGGGCGGCCCTGGGCGTCGGTGGAGTCGCGCAGGATGGCGACGAGCTCCTGGCAGACCTGGTGGTCCGGGTGCGCCGGGTCGGGCTGGACGTGGGCGACGACGACGCCGGGGCGCACGAAGGAGGCGACGATGTCGATGTGTCCGCGGGTGCCGAACTCGTCGTAGTCGCGGGTGAGCCCGCGCGGCAGCCAGATGGCCTTGGTGGTGCCGAGGAAGGCGTGCAGCTCGGCCTCGACCTCCTCCTTGGTCCAGTCGGAGTTGCGGCCCTCGCCGAGCTGGACGGTCTCGGTGACGAGCACGGTGCCCTCGCCGTCGACGTGGATGCCGCCGCCCTCGTTGATGAGGCGGGAGGCGAAGCGCTGGACCCCGGTGAGTTCGCTGATGTGCTCGGCGATGTGCTGGTCGTCGTCCCAGCGCGCCCAGGACTGCGCGCCCCAGCCGTTGAAGATCCAGTCGGCGGCGGCCAGCGAGCCCTTGCCGTCGATCAGGAAGGACGGGCCGATGTCGCGCATCCAGGCGTCGTCCAGCGGGCGTTCGACGATCTCGACCTGCTCGGAGACGTACTTGCGGGCCTCGGCGCTCTCGCCGGTGTTGACGATCAGCGTGACCGGCTCGTACCGGACGATGGTGTTGGCGACGGCGGCCCAGGCCTCGCGGCCCGCGTGCAGGTTCTCGGGGGTGTCGAAGGTGGGGTTGGTGGTGGGGAAGGCCATCCAGGTGCGGTCGTGCGGGTGCCACTCGGCGGGCATCCGGTAGCCGAGGGAGGCGGGGGTGGGCGTGGTCATCTGGCGTTCCTTCAGGGGAGGGTGGGGGCGGGTCAGAGGAAGTAGAGGCGGCTGAGCGACACGCTGTCGGCGGGTTCGGAGCGCAGCGGCGCGCCGTCCAGCGAGACCAGTCCGGTCTCGGTGACCTCGACGTGGCCGGTGCGGGCGTTGCGGACCATGTCGCGCGGGCCGATGCCGCGGGTGCCGCGGACGCCAACGCGGCGGCGGCGGGTGGGCAGTCCGTCGGCGGGGCGGTCGAGGTAGGCGCCGTCGGCGGCGGCCTGGGCGACGAAGGCGACCGAGATGTCGGCGGCGGTGGCGCCGTGGGCGCCGAACTGCGGTCCGAGGACGAGGGGTTCGCAGCGGTCGGTGGAGGCGTTGGGGTCGCCGACGACGCCGTAGGCGGGGAAGCCGGCCTTGAGGACGAGCTGCGGTTTGGCGCCGAAGTGGTCGGGGCGCCAGAGCACGATGTCGGCGAGCTTGCCGACCTCGATCGAGCCGACCTCGTGGGCGAGTCCGTGGGCGATGGCGGGGTTGATGGTGAGCTTGGCGATGTAGCGCAGGACGCGCTCGTTGTCGTCGCCGCTCTCGACGGTGCCGTAGCCGCCGTCGAGGGCGCCGAGTTCGGCCTTCATCTTGCCGGCCATGGCGAAGGTGCGGCGGACGGTCTCGCCGGCGCGGCCCATGCCCTGGGCGTCGGAGGAGGTGATGCCGATGACCCCGAGGTCGTGGAGCACGTCCTCGGCGCCCATGGTGCCGGCGCGGATGCGGTCGCGGGCCATGGCGGCGTCGCCGGGCAGGTCGACCTTGAGGTCGTGCGCGGAGACGATCATGCCGAAGTGCTCGCCGAGTGCGTCCCGGCCGAAGGGCAGGGTGGGGTTGGTGGAGGAGCCGATGACGTTGGGGACGCCGGCCATCTTGAGGACGTTGGGGACGTGTCCGCCGCCGCAGCCCTCGATGTGGAAGGCGTGGATGGTCCGGCCCTCCAGCACCTTGAGGGTGTCCTCGACGGAGAGGCACTCGTTCAGTCCGTCGGTGTGCAGGGCGACCTGCACGTCGTACTCCTCGGCGACGCGCAGCGCGGTGTCCAGGGCGCGGGTGTGGGCGCCCATGTCCTCGTGCACCTTGAAGCCGGAGGCGCCGCCCTCGGCGAGGGCCTCGACGAGCGGCGCGGCGTCGGAGGAGGAGCCGCGGCCGAGGAAGCCGATGTTGACCGGCCAGGCGTCGAAGGCGTTGAAGGCGTGCCGCAGCGCCCAGGGGGAGTTGACGCCGACGCCCCAGACGGGGCCGAACTCCTGGCCGATGATGGTGGTGACGCCGGAGGCCAGCGAGGCCTCCATGATGCGCGGCGACAGCAGGTGGACGTGGGTGTCGATGGCGCCGGCGGTGGCGATCATGCCCTCGCCGGAGACGATCGTCGTGCCGGTGCCGACGACGACGTCCACGCCGTCGAGGGTGTCGGGGTTGCCGGCCCGGCCGATCGAGGCGATCCGCCCGCCGATCAGGCCGATCGAGGTCTTGCGGACGCCCTGGACGGCGTCGATCACCAGGACGTTGCTGATCACCACGTCGCAGGTGTCGCGGACGGCGGCGGCCTTGAGGTGCAGGCCGTCCCGGGCGGTCTTGCCGAAGCCGGCCAGGAACTCCTCGCCGGGTGCCTGGGAGTCGGACTCGACGCGGACGATGAGGCCGCTGTCGCCGAGCCGGATGCGGTCGCCGGCGCGCGGGCCGTGCACCGCGATGTAGTCGTGGGGGGTGATCGCGGTCACGACGGCACCTCCGAGTCGTCGAAGCCGGTCAGGTAGCCGGTGGCGCGGGCCTTGGCCAGGGCGGCCTCCTTGGCGCCGGGCGCGTCGAGCGGGCCGTCGACCAGGCCGGCGAAGCCGATGGCGACGCGGGCGCCGCCGATCGGGACGAGGCCGACCTCGACGGTGGCGCCGGGGTCGAAGCGCACCGAGGAGCCGGCCGGGACGGCCAGGTGGGTGCCGTAGGCGGCGGCGCGGTCGAAGGCGAGGCGCGGGTTGGCCTCGAAGAAGTGGAAGTGCGAGGTGACGGAGATCGGCACCCCGGAGGTGTTGTGGACGGGGAGCACCACCGTCTCCTCGACCGGGTCGTAGCCGGCGCCGTCGCCGATCAGCGCGCCGCCGGGGGCCTCGTCGCCGAGGGAGCCGGCGCCCTTGAAGGGGTCGTTGACCACGGCCAGCCGGGTGCCGTCGTCGAAGACGGCCTCGACCTGGACGACGGTGACGACGTCGGGCACGCCGGGCAGCACGTCGGCGGCGGTGAGCACGCTGCGGCCGGCCTCGATGGCCTCGGCCAGGCGCCGGCCGTCGCGGGCGGCCTCGCAGACGGTGTCGGCGATCAGGGCGGTGGCCTCGGGGACGTTGAGGCGTACGCCGCGGGCTCGGCGGGCGCGGGCCAGCTCGGCTGCTGTGAAGATCAGCAGCCGGTCCCGCTCGGTGGGGGTCAGTCGCACGGTTCCTCGCTCGCGGTCGCCGGGGGGAGGGGGGTCGGCTTCGGAACGATGTTAGAACGTCGTTCAAACATCTCGGGTCATTGAACCCGGAGCACGCCGCCCTGTCCAGCGTTGCTCCTCCGGAGAGGTTCGGCTCGCCGGGCGCGCGGCGGGGGTGAGACCGGGGGCGGCGGGGGTGAGACCGGGGCGGCGGGGTGCGGGCGGGCGCCCGGTCCGCCGCGGGGCCGGGCGCGCGGCGGGGGTGAGACCGGGGGCGCGGGGCGGGGCGCCCGGTCGCAGTGGGCGCCGGGTGTGCGCGGGATCGGGCGGGGGCGGGTTCGAAAACAGCCTCTGCGCTTCGCAAACCCGTCCGGCGCGGGCAGTTGGATCACGTGAACCCTCCCGTGCCCCTTTCACCCCACGTGATCGGACGCACACTGTTGCAAACGCCGTCAGCTGGGCATGAGGATGAGTGGTCAGATCGGAAGGGCCACCCGGCCGGCGGGGGATCCGGAGGCGGGGGCCCGGGTTTCGAGGGCGGGGGCATGTGGTGATGGACGGTCAGTCGCGATTCCCGCGGCAGCGGACGAGTTCCGGCGACGCCTACCGGTCCGGGCCGGCGCGGGGTCCGGCCGCCGGCACCGGGACGACCCTGCCGGGTGCTCCGGCCCCCGGCTGCGCGCTGCACCGCCGGCTCCACCTGACGCTCGACCCGGCCGACCTCGTCGCGGTCGGCTCGGTCCGGCGGCGGCTGCGGACGGCGCTGGACCACTGGGGGGTGCCGGAGCTGTCGGACACCGCCGAGCTGCTCTCCTCCGAGCTGGTGACCAACGCCCTGCTGCACACCGGCAAGGGCGCGGTGTTCGATGCGGTGCTGGGGTCGGACCACCGGCTGCGGATCGAGGTGCAGGACGGCGCGAGCAGACTTCCCGGCCGCCGCCGGGATCCGGACGCCGAGTACGCGACCTCGGGGCGCGGCCTGATGCTGGTGGAGGCGCTCGCGGACGCGTGGGGCGTCCAGCTGCGCGGCGAGGGCAAGGTCACCTGGTTCGAGCTGGCCCTGCCCTGAGTCCGCCCGCCCGCCGCCGGGCCCGCCGGCCCCACCGGCCGCACTCACCGACCCGCCCGGCGGCCACGCCCGTCGGCTCCCGCGCACCCGGCCCACCGCCCCCGTCGGCAACCCGTTCGACGGCGATTCATTCGCCGTCGAAGGAAGCCCTGAACAGAAGGCGGAACGGAAGATTTCCGGCCCGTTGCCATTGCCGCTGGGCCGAACATCGCCCAGGATGGTGGGAATGTGTGTCCACGTGCGGGAAGCAGCGGGGAGACCGAACCTCGACTGAACACCGTCCGTCGACACCGTCCGATCCAGCACCACCCCTCACATCGCCACGCGGCCCGTCCGGACGGTCGGTGCGGTCCGCCACGGCAGCGGCAGGAGCAGCATGCCCACTGAGCCCGAGTCGTCGGGGCCGGCGCTTCCTCCCGGCGCGTCCGCCGTCGAGCACCAGGCCACCACCGCCACCACCGCCCCCGCGGGCCCCACCACGGCCGGCACCGGCCGGGCGAAGCCGCCCGCGCAGGCGGCGCGCCGGCACTCGCTGCGGACGGCGCCCGGGATCGCCGCCGGGCGGCTGGCGCCGGTGCTGTCCGGCGGTCTGCCGCCCTCCTCCGCGGACTCCATGCCGGACTGGCTGGAGCCCGCGATGGCCGCCAACGGCATCGGCTCCTTCGACTGGGACATCCGCCGCGACGTCCTGGAGGGCGACCAGCGGGCCTGCGCGATCATCGGCCTGGACACCATGGACCAGGGCCGCTTCGACCGCACCGCGGGCTCCTTCCTCGCCCTGCTGCACCCCGAGGACGCGCCGGTGGTGCGCCGCCGGGTCGAGCGCGCGGTCGCCGAGCTGGGCCAGTGCGGCGCCTACTACCGCACGGTCGGGCCGAACGGGTCCATGCGGGCGGTGCGCTTCCGCGGCCGGGTGCTCGCGGACGCCTTCGGCCGGGCCTCCCGGATGGTCGGCTTCGTCTGGGACGCCACCGTGGAGCTGCACAAGCGCGACCGGGCCGACCGGATGGCGCTGCTGCGCGAGGAGCGCTCGCGCTTCATCAAGGAGGCGGCGCGCGCCCTCTCCGAGGCGGTCACCGTCCGTGACGTCGCCCGGGTGTTCACCGAGCTCCCGCTGCCCGGACTGCCGCCGGACGGCCTGGTGCTGGCCTCCTTCGAGGCCGGCCGGGCGCGGATCCTCGGCGCCTCCGGCTACCGGGCGGACGCGCTGGCGGTCTGGGACCGCACGGTCCTGCCGGCCGGCCACCCGGCGGCCGAGGCGCTGCGCCACCGCACGCCGGTCTTCATCGCGACCCGCGAGGGCTTCCGGGAGAACTACCCGCAGGTGTGGGAGCCGACCAGCCGCACCGGGCGCGGCGCCTGGGCCTACCTGCCGCTGGTGGCCAGCGGCCGGGCGATCGGCGTCTGCGTGGTCAGCTTCGACGACGAGCGCGAGCTGGACGCGGACGAGCGCACCCTGCTGACCACGCTGGGCGGGCTGGTCGCCCAGTCCCTGGCCCGGGCCCGGCTGCACGACGCGGAGCACGAGCTGGCCGCCGGCCTGCAGCGGGTGATGCTGCCGCGCACCGTGCCGTCCGTGCCGGGGGTGACCACCGCGGTGCGCTACCTGGCGGCGGGCTCGGGCCTGCAGATCGGCGGCGACTGGTACGACGTGGTCCCGCTGCCCGGCGGCCACGTCGGCCTGGTGATCGGGGACGTCCAGGGCCACGACGTGCACGCCGCCGGGATCATGGGCCAGCTGCGGATCGCGCTGCGCGCCTACGCGGCCGAGGGGCACCCGCCGGCCGCCGTGATGGCCCGGGCCTCCCGGTTCCTCGCCGACCTGGACACCGACCACTTCGCGACCTGCACCTACGCCGAGGTCAACGTGGACTACGGCGTGGTCTACGCCGTCCGGGCCGGCCACCTCGACCCGGTGGTGCGCCGCGCCGACGGCACCGCCGCCGTGGTGCCGGTGGCCGGCGGGCTGCCGCTGGGCATCGACCCGGACCAGGAGTACCGGGTCACCCGGTTCAGCCTGGACCCGGGCGAGACGGTGCTGCTCTGCACCGACGGCCTGGTCGAGGCGCGCGGCATGGACCTGGACGAGGGCGTCGCCCGGCTGACCAGGGCGCTCGCCCGGCCGCTGCCGGCGGCCGCCGAGTCGGCCCGCGACCCGCTGGAGGAGCTGGCCGACCGGATCGCCTCGCAGGCCGCCGACTCCAGCGAGCGCGAGGACGACATAGCGCTGCTGCTCCTGCGCTGGGACGGCCCGGCGGGCGGGCTGGCCGCCCAGCAGCTGCGCCGCCGGATCGGCCAGGCCGACCTGGCGCGGATCGCCGAGGTCCGGGCCGAGCTGCGGGACGCGCTGCGCCGCTGGGGCGTCGCCGAGTTCATCGACACCGCCGAGCTGCTCTCCTCCGAGCTGGTCACCAACGCGATCCGGCACACCGACCGCGACGCCATGTTCACCGCCCGGCTCTACCGGGAGCCGGACGCGGACGGCGGCCGGGCCCGGCTGCGGGTGGAGGTGGAGGACGAGTCCGACCTCTGGCCGACCCGCCGGACCCCGGGGGAGCAGGCCTCCTCCGGGCGCGGGCTGATGCTGGTCGAGGCGCTGGCGGACGCGTGGGGCGTGGAGCCGCGCGGGTCCGGCAAGCGGATGTGGTTCGAGCTCAGCGGCACGCCGGCCGCCTGAGCACCCACCGGGCGACCGGGGGCGTCCGGGCACCCACGGCCCGGGCACCCGCGGCCCGCACGCGCCGGACCGCGGGGCAACCCGACCGCAGGGTACCGGCCGCTACCCGAACTGCTGCTCCAGGTCCTTGAGTTTGCGCTCCAGCGAGTCCAGCCGGGGCAGCGTCACGGTGTCCTCGTCGAGCGTCAGGTCGATGGTGCGCCGTTCCGGGCGGGCCGGCAGGCCGGGCTGCACCACCGCGCCCTCGGCGGCCTCGACCGCCGGCGGTCCGGCGGGCTGCTCCGGCTCCGGCCCGCCGGCTATGGCGGGCTCCGAGCCGGACTCCAACTGGCGTGCCCCGCCACCGCGTTGGCGCCAGGCGCTGGTGCTGCGGCTGATCGCCCGGATCTCGGCGCGCTCGCGCCTCCCGGCGAGCCGCCGGCGCTCCTTGTCCAGGGCCCGCTCCCGCTTGTCCTCACGCACCTCGTCCACCGCCTCGTCGAGGCTGCGCACGCCCTCCAGGAGCATCAGCGACCAGGCCGCGTAGGTCTCGCGCGGGGCGCGCAGCCAGCGGACGATGCGGATCTGCGGCAGCGGGCGGGGGACGAGCCCCTGCTCGCGCAGGGCGGCCCGGCGGGTCTGCTTGAGCGCCCGGTCGAACAGGACGGCCGCGGAGAGGGACATGCCGGAGAAGAACTGCGGGGCGCCGGCGTGGCCGAAGCCGCGCGGGGCGTGCACCCAGTTGAACCAGGCGGAGGCTCCGGCGAACAGCCAGACCAGCAGCCGGGAGCCGAGCGCGGCGTCGCCGTGGCTGGCCTCGCGGACGGCGAGCACCGAGCAGAACATCGCCGCGCCGTCCAGGCCGAACGGGACGAGGTACTCCCAGCCGCCGGAGAGGTTGAGGTTCTGGACCCCGAACCCGACCAGTCCGTGGAAGGAGAGGGCGGCGGCGACGGCGGCGCAGCAGAACAGCAGCGTGTACGAGGCGGCGCCGTAGAGGGACTCCTTGCGGCGGCGCCGTTCCTCGGAACGCTCCCAGGAGTCCGCCCCGCCGGCGGGGGCGCCTCCCCTGGTCCGGGCCAGGGCCACCAGGAGTGCGCTGACCAGCAGCCCAACGCCTGCGGTGACGGCCCAGCCGAGCGGTATGTCGGACAATTTCATCGCCGGAACCAGCCTCACTTTCCTGCGTCGCGTTCCTGCGTCGTGATGGCGGGGACCATCATGGCGGATGCTCGGCGGGGGAATGACCGATTCGGTGTCAATGCGCTGAGTAGAGGGATTTCTGACCCCAGTGAATTCGCATTGTCGTATGAATTCGATGCGGATTGTTCCCGGAATTCCAGGCTTTTCGGGTGCGGCGTCGTACGGGTGTGCGTCAACTCCGCGTGACGCGCGGACAGCCGCCGCACATCTCCTCGGGCCGCACGGTGTAGACGAGGCAGCAGCTGGCCCGGGCCCGGTCGGTGTCCGAAGCGCCGGTGCACCCGGCTTCCGCCGCCGCGAAACCGGCGTTCGGAGTGAAGGGGGCCGGAGCCGGAGCGGCGCAGTCCGCCGCGCCGGGCGTGCGCGCCGGTGCCTCCGGGCCCCCGTCGGCGGACGGGGGCCGCAGCAGCGCGGACAGTTCGTCGCGCGCCCGCTCCTGCTCGCCGAGCAGTCCGCCGACGTACCAGAGCCCCTCCACCACCGCGTCGGTGGCCATCGCCCACAGCACCCGCGGACCGCGCCGCACCTCCGGACGGAAGGCGGTCAGCAGTGGGGCGAGGAACGCGCCCAGGGCGCAGCGGAGTTCGGCGGCCAGCGCGGCCTCGTCCGGTACCGGGCGGGCCCGCGGCGCCCCGGCCACCGGGTCGTCCGGCAGGCAGGCGAAGGCGCCCGGACGGACGGTCAGTTCGGCCGAGCCGGCCTCGCGACGCACCGAGACGTCCGCCGGGGTGAGCAGCGGGACGCGCCGCTCCAGGAACCACGGCACCGTGAAGAGCAGGGAGACCGGCCAGACGAAGCGGTGCAGTGCGAAGCCGGCCGCGACGTCCGGGCGCAGCGGCCGGCCGTAGCGGGCGGAACCCTGCCGGGCGTCGTGGGTGATCAGTTCGCGCAGCGCCTCGGGGCGGGCGGCCAGGTCGGCGGCCGGGATCCAGCCGTCGTCGCGCCGCGGCGGGGCGCAGCGCACCCGCAGGACGGGGGCGAGCACGGCGAGCCGACGGTACGCGGCGGCGCCGGGGGCGGCCGGGTCGGGCACGGGGTCGTGGGCGTGCGCCTCGGTGGTACGGGGGGCGCGCGGCGCGACGCCGGGCCGGGTGCTGCTCGCGGACATGGGCGGGCCCCATCGGGTCGACCGGGGACCGCCCGTGGACCGCCCGGCGCCGCCCGGCCGGGCGGGGTGCCCGTCGGGCCCGGCCGGAGGAGGGCATGGCGGTGCCCGGGGAACGGCAAGGCGACCCGGCCGGGGCACTGCTCGCCCCGGCCAGGTTAGGCTCACCTTAGCTGATTGTTCCCCGGGTCTCGCGGACGATGCGTCCGTCCGGGGGAGCCCCCGGCGCGTGGACGGTGCCCAGCTGGCGTGCGAGCCACACCGGCACCCCGCCCAGCGCGTGCACCAGCCGGGCCGCCTCGGCGCGCAGCCGGGCCGCCTCGGCGGGTTCGGACACCTCCGCGAGCGCCGCGAGCGCCGGCGCGACCCCCACCGTGAACCCGAGTTGCTCGCGCAGCCGCAGCGAGGCGTCGAAGCCCTCGCGGGCGTGGCCGCGGTCCCCGCGGGCCAGCGCCAGCGCGGCCAGGTGGCGCCAGGTGTAGGAGCGCAGCAGCTCGTCCCCCCGCTCGCCGGCGCCGTCGTGCGCGCGCCGGTAGGCGATCCAGGCCGCGCCGCGGTCGCGCAGCAGGTTCTCGGCGACCAGCCCGCGCCGGAAGTCCAGCAGCGGACGGCCCGGGGCATCCGGCGGCAGCAGTGCCGAGGTGCGCCCGAGGGCGGCCTGGGCCTCGTCCAGGCGGTCCCGCGGGCCGAGCACGCTGGCCAGGTACGCCAGGAAGCCGCGGGCGCAGGCGGCGGCCGCGCGCTGCTCGGTGCCGGTCGCCAGGGCCTCGGCCAGGCGCAGCGCCTGTTCCGCCTGGGCCCAGTGGGCGGCGGTGAAGAGGCACTGTTCGATGAGGAGTTCGGCTCGGGCGAGGGCCGCTTCCGGGTCCCGTTCGGCAGCCGGGCGCAGCAGTTCGGCCGCCTCCTGCCAGCACCCCCGTGACCTCAGCCGCCACACGGTGTCGCCCGGTTCCTCCGCTGCCGCCCGCCCCCGTTCGTCCGGGCCGCTCGGGTTCCATCCGTGCTCCGACAACGCCACCTCCTTGTGTGCGCCATCCAGCAGGGCACGGGCCTGCCCCAGCTGCGCTGCCGTCAACTCCCGCCAGCATGGCGACGGCAGCGCGAAGGCCCGCGCTGTGGCGGCAATTCAACACGGGGGTGAGCTTGTGCACCAGATCACGAGCGGAGGTTCTTGCGTCGGCGGAGGAAATGATCTAGAGGGGTTCCGGTCGGGTCAGGACGTCCAGCCGGTCTCCATCAGCGCCTCGGCGGCGCCGTTCGCGGGCTGCGGCACCCCGGCCAGGTCCAGGCTGAACAGGGCGACCAGCAGCTGCTCGCCGCGCACGGTGGCCTGGTGGGAGTAGCCGGCGAGGGTGAACATGGCGGCGGCCATCTCCTCGGCGTGCAGGGTCTGCAGCCACAGGCACTCCACCGACTTCACGTCGGCCGGCTCGGTCCAGGTGTCCACCTGGGCGACCATCCGGCTGCCCAACAGGGTCACCCCGTCGCGTTCCTGGGCCTCCGTCAGCTCCAGGTCGTCGAAGCCGAGCCACTCCAGGTAGCGGGCGGCGGTGAACACCGCGTCCTGCGAGGTGCGCACCGGGTGCGGGCGGAACGGTGCGCGGTGCCGGAACGGCCTGGGCCGGCCGCCGGGGCCGGCGGAGCCGCCGGGCGGGGCGGGCACCGGTGCGCCCATCGGGTGGGCGGGGTGCGGGCGGGAGGTCTGCGGGCCGGGGGCGGCGAGCGGTCCGGCGGTGCCGCCGCCGAGCCGGGTGGTGCGGTCCACGGGGAGCCGTACGGTGGCGCCGCAGTTGCAGGTGAACTCGGGCTGCGGCCACTGGTCGGAGCGGCCGCAGTGCGGGCAGCGCATGCTCAGCCAGGAGTCCTCCCAGGAGCGGAACCGGACCTGCACCGGCACCCCGCCGCGCAGCAGCGGCACCTTCAGGGAGGCGCCGCACGGACAGGGCAGCGAGGGTGGTTCGTACAGGTGCTCCCGGCGGCAGGCGGGGCAGCGGATCGCCCGGGCGCCACCGCCCGCCCCTGGCCCTGGCAGGGCGGGGTCGTGTCCGGTGAAGTCGTCGGGCAGTCCGGCCATCGCGGGCTCCGTCCGTTCGAGTCGGGTGGTGGGACGTTTCCATGCTCCCCGAAACAGCGGGCGCTCGGCGCGGAATGGGGCAATCCTCCGGGATGGATCAGGGGTGTGCGCCCGGTCCGTGCGGGCTCCGGGTGCTTCGGGCACCCGGAGGGGCGGGAGGGGTCAGCCGGCCGCCCAGCGGGCCAGGTCGGCGGGGGTGTCCAGGTCGTCCGGGACGGCGACGTCGGCGCACTCGACCAGGGTGGTGGCCGCCCGGTGCGCGGCCAGCAGCGCGCGGGCCCCGGCGTCGCCGCGGGCGCCCGCGGCCGCCTCCGCGAAGTACCGGGCGCCGATCAGCACGGGGTGTCCGCGCCGCCCGTCGTAGGCCGCGGCGGCCAGCTCGGCACCGGCCTGGTGCGCGGCCAGCAGGCGGGCCACCGCGGCCGGGGTGACGCCGGGGGTGTCCACCAGCATCACCAGCACCGCCGACGTGCCGGGTGCCAGCGCCGCCAGGCCGGCCCGCAGCGAGGAGCCCATGCCCTCGGCCCAGTCCGGGTTGTCCACCAGCCGGCAGCCCGGCAGGTGCGCCGTCGAACGGACCCGGTGGCCCTCGGCGCCGAGCACCACCGTCACGTCCGGGCAGCCGCCGGCCCGCACCACGGCCACCGCGTGCTCGACCAGGGGCCGGCCCGCGTACCGGACGAGGGCCTTGGGCCGTCCGCCCAGGCGCCGGCCGCCGCCCGCGGCGAGCACCAGCGCGGCGACGGGGCCGGGTGGGGTCTCGGTGGTCTGCATGGGCCCAGCCTGCCCGCCCGGGCGGCCCGCCCGCAGCCGTAGGAAGCCACAGTTGTACGAATGCACAAGGCGAACCCGCAGGTCGGGGACGGTCCCCGGTGGTTCGGCCGCTGGCCCTGCGGCCCGCCAGCCCCTGTACTGGGTCGATGAACACCGCACCGCGCCCGCTGCTGGACCGCTTCGGCAGGGTCCACACCGACCTGCGGGTCTCGCTCACCGACCGCTGCAACCTGCGCTGCACCTACTGCATGCCGGCCGAAGGCCTGAACTGGCTGCCGAAGGCCGAGGTGCTGAGCGACGACGAGGTGCTGCGGCTGGTGCGGATCGCCGTCGGCCGGCTGGGGATCACCTCGGTGCGGCTGACCGGCGGGGAGCCGCTGCTGCGCCGGGGCCTGCCGGCGCTCGTCGGGCGGATCACCGCGCTCGGGCCGGAGGTCTCGCTCACCACCAACGGGATCGGCCTGGCCCGCACGGCGGTGGCGCTGCGCGAGGCGGGGCTGCACCGGGTGAACGTCAGCCTGGACACCCTGAGCCCCGAGCGGTACGCGCGGATCACGCGCCGGGACCGGATCGCGGACGTGTTCGCCGGGCTGGCGGCCGCCCGGGCGGCCGGCCTCGACCCGGTGAAGGTCAACGCGGTGCCGGTGCGCGGTGTGAACGAGGACGAGATCGTCGCGCTGGCCGAGTTCGCCCTCGAGCACGGGTACCGGATGCGGTTCATCGAGTCGATGCCGCTGGACGCCCAGGGCGCCTGGGACCGGGCGACGATGGTCACCGCCGACGAGATCCTGGCCGAACTCGGCACCCGCTTCGACCTGGTGCCGGTCGGCCGGCACGGCAACGCCCCGGCCGAGGAGTGGCGGATCATCGGCACCGACACCGTCATCGGGGTGATCGCCTCCGTCACCCGCCCCTTCTGCGGCGGCTGCGACCGGGTCCGGCTGACCGCCGACGGCCAGCTGCGCAACTGCCTGTTCGCCACCGAGGAGTCCGACCTGCGGGCCCTGCTGCGCGGCGGCGCCGACGACGACCGGATCGAGGAGGCCTGGCGGGCCACCATCGGGCGCAAGGGTCCCGGGCACGCCATCGACTCCGCAGACTTCGTCCGGCCCGACCGCCCGATGTCCGCGATCGGCGGCTGACGAGCCCCCGCGGAGGACCCGGGGAGAGGACCCGGGGAACACCGCCGCGAACACGCCCGGGGGCGCACCGCCGGCCGGCGGTGCGCCCCCGAGCGCGGGACGGTCAGGAGAGCGGGGCCGTCAGGTCGTAGAAGGTGGTGGAGCCGACCGTCTTCGCGGTGAAGTGGCTCGCCACCCAGCTCTCGATCTGGGCCGTCTCGGACTCCTGCTCCCGGCCGTCGCCCCGGCCGCCCTCGGCGCCGTTGGCACCGCCGGCCCCGAAGCCCCGGGCCGAGCCGCCGCCGATGAACCAGTGCACCTTGCCCTCCTGGACGTACTTCTGGAAGCCGGCCAGGCTGAGCGAGGGATCGGTGCCGTTGAAGCCGCCGAGGGCCATCACCGGCTTGCCGGTGGCGAGTTGGTAGCTGGCCGCGTTCTGCGAGCCGCTGGTGGCAGCCGCCCAGGTGTAGTGGTCGGCGTTCTCCTCCAGCAGGGAGGCCGCCTCGTCGCTCACCTTGGTGCCGCCGAGCAGCCCGCCCATGCCCCCGGGGCCGCCCGTGCCCCCGGGGCCGGGGAAGCCGCCCGAGCGGTCGCCGCCGTTCTGGCCGCCGTTGAACCCGTTGCCGCCGTTGAAGCCGCCGCCGTTCTGCCCACCGCCGTTGAAGCCGCCGGTGCCCCCGCCGGACCTGCCGGTGCCGTTCGCGCCGCCGCTGCCGCGCTCCCGGTGACCGCCGTCGCCGCCGTTCGGGAAACCGCCCGAGCCGTTGCCGTTGCCCGAACCGCCGCCCGGGAAGCCGCCGTTGCCGCCCTGGGCACCGCCGTTGAAGCCGCCGCCCGGGAACCCGCCGCCGTTCTGGCCGCCGCCGGTGAACCCGCCGGCACCGCCCTGCGGCGGGACGCCGTTGACGCCGCCGCCGTTCTGCCCGCCGCCGTTCTGCCCGCCCGGCAGGAACATCCGGCCGTTGCCGGCGAAGCCCTTGCCGCCGCGGCCGCCGCCGCCCGGCCCGAAGGCGCCCTGCACGGCCGGTCCGGCCGTCACGATGGAGCCGGTGTGCGGCGTGCCGACGGTGTCCACCGCGTAGGCCGCCGGACCGCCGAGCGCCGCCGCCAGGCCCACCAGGCCCGACACGGAGGCGATCCGCGCCCCCCGCCGGCCGTCGACCCGGCCCGCGAACTGCCCGGCCACCAGCGCGACCGCCGCGGCCAGGCCGCCGACCAGCACCGCCCAGCGCAGCCACGGCAGGAAGTCCCCGCTGCGCCCGAGCAGGACGAACGCCCAGACCGCCGTCACCGCGAGGGTGCCGGCCAGCACCAGCGCCCACGGCAACCGGTGCCGCGCCCGCCACAGTCCGTCCACGCCCATGCCGACCAGCGCCGCGACGGCCGGGGCCAGCGCCACCGTGTAGTACTGGTGGAAGATGCCGGACATGAAGCTGAACACCAGCGCGGTGGAGAGCAGCGCCCCGCCCCAGACCAGGAACGCCGCGCGCGCGGTGTCCGTCCGGCCGTAGCGGCGGGTCGCCCAGAGGCCGGCGACCAGCAGGATCAGTGCGGCCGGCAGCAGCCAGGCGATCTGCCCGCCGATGTCGCCGTCGAACAGCCGGGTGATGCCGGTCTCGCCCCAGCCGCGGCCGCCGCGCATCGCGCCGGCCGGTGCCTCGATGCCGGCCGGGAGCCGGCCGCCGCCGCCGACGCTGCCGGTCTCGTCGCCGTTGATCCGGCCGAGGCCGTTGTAGCCGAAGGTGAGGGAGAGGAAGCTGTTGTCCTGCGAGCCGCCGATGTACGGGCGGGCGGAGGCCGGCAGCAGTTCGACGACGGCCACCCACCAGCCGCCGGCGACCACCATCGCGGCGCCGGCCAGCAGCAGCTGGCGCACCCGGCGCCACAGGCCGGTCGGCGCGACCACCAGGTAGACCAGCGCGAAGGCGGGCAGCACCAGGAAGGCCTGCAGGGTCTTGGTGAGGAAGGCCAGGCCGAACATCACCCCGGTGAACAGCAGCCACCGGGTGCCGGCCGCCTCGATCGCCCGCACCAGCCCGTAGCCGGCCAGGGTGAGCAGCAGGGCCAGCAGCGCGTCCGGGTTGTTGAAGCGGAACATCAGCGCCGCCACCGGGGTGAGCGCCAGCGCGGCCCCGGCGAGCAGACCGCCGAGCGGGGAGAAGCGTCTGCGCACCGTCGCGTACAGCACGCCGACGGTGGCGGCGCCCATCAGCGCCTGCGGGGCCAGGACGGACCAGGAGGAGAGCCCGAAGATCCGCGCCGACAGGGCCATCGGCCACAGCGACAGCGGCGGCTTGTCGACGGTGATGAAGTTGCCGGCGTCGGAGGAGCCGAAGAACAGGGCCTTCCAGCTCTGGCTGCCGGCCTGGACGGCGGCCGAGTAGAAGGCGTTGGCCCAGCCCGAGGCGCTCAGGCCCCAGAGGTAGAGGACGGCGGTGGCGGCCAGCAGTGCCAGCAGGGCCGGGCGCACCCAGCGCGGGTCGTCCGCCCGCCCGCGCCAGGTGCGGGCGGGCAGGGTGCGCAGCCGGCCGGACCAGGAGGCGACGCCCTTGGGACCGGTGGGCGGCAGGGGTTGCTCGGGGAAGAGCGGTGCCGGGTCCGGCTGGGCGGGGTCCGGCTGCGGCACCTCCGGCGGCGGGAAGTTCGCGGCCTCGGGCCACGGGTCCCCGGCCGGAGTGGAGTAGCTGGTCGTGGTCATGCGCCATACGCTGCGTGGCGCGGCTGAGAGGAGCGTGAGACGCGGCTGTGAGGTGGGTGTGATCTCGGGACCGCGCCCCGTCGGGCCCTGCCGGAGCCCTGCCGGTGCCCTGCCGGTGCCCTGCCGGCCCCCTGTCGGGTCCGGGCTTCGGCTACGCCGCGGGCGGCATCGAGAGGTGCTTGCCCAGCCACTCCAGGGCCGGGGGGATCTCCCGGGTCCAGGTGTGGAAGTTGTGGCCGGCGGTGTCCAGGGTGATGGTGGACATCTTGGTCGGGGACTTGAAGGCGCCGACCATGGCCTGGGTCTCGCCGAAGTTGTTCTCGTCGTTGGCGGTGGTCAGCAGCAGGGAGACCGGGGCCGGCGGCTGGTTCTTCAGCCGCCACAGCAGGTCGTTCTCCTGCTTCAGCCGGTCGCTGCCGCCGAAGAGGTCGCCGGTGGTCTCGTCGTGGGCCGCGCTGTAGTAGCCGGAGAGCGCGACCGCCGCGCGGTAGGAGTCGGGCTTGCGCAGCGCGAACTTGAGGGCGCAGTAGCCGCCGGTGGAGTTCCCGATCACGGCGCGGTTCGCCGGGTCGGTGCCGATCCGGTAGGAGGTGGCGAGGGCCTTGGGCAGGTCGCTGGTGAAGAAGGTCTCCACCTGCGGGCCGTTCGGGACGTCGACGCACTCGGTGTCCCGGTTGCCGACGAGCGTGGGGCGGGTCATCACCAGGATGGTCGGCGGCAGCTTCTTCTGCTCGATCGCGGAGAGGGTGGACGCCGGGTACTGCATCAGCGAGATCAGCTTCTCCGGGGTGCCGGGGTAGCCGGTGAGCACCAGGGCCATCGGGAAGCGCTGCTTGGCGTAGTCCGGCTGGAAGTACTGCGGGGGCAGGTAGACGTAGGCCTCGCTGCTCAGGCCGCTGCCCGCTCCTTTGACGTCGACCTTCTGGATCAGCCCGGAGCGGTCGGGCTCCGAGCCCTGGGCGGAGTAGAACTTCTGCTCGCCGGTGACGGACACCCCGGAGGCGTTGGGCGAGTGGTCGACCACCGTGCCCAGGCCGCCGCTGGTGCCGAGCAGGTCGGTCCAGGAGCTGTAGAAGCCGAAGTAGCCGTTGGCGATCAGGCCCATCGCGACCAGCACGGAGACCTGGGCGGCGAGGAAGGCGCCGATCCGGCCCGCCCAGGACTTCCAGCCCTTCCCGCCGAACCGCGGCCAGAGCCACATGGTGGCGGCGAAGACGAGGATCGCGATGACCGAGGCGGCGATCTGGAGCGGGAGGCCGGTGAGACTGAGCACGGGCCGATCGTAGTTGACCTCCGTCGGCGCCCCCGTACGCCCCCTGACGTAGCCCTTCCGCCGGAAACCGCGAATCCGGTTGACCGGCCTGGGCGGGGTCGGCACCATGGCGGCGGGGTCGTGCACGCAGTGTGTACGAGACGTCACCGGGGCGGGGTTCCATGGAGTCCATCAGCAAGACAGGTCTGGCCGTCGGTACCGCGCTGCTGCTCGCCGCGTGCGCCGCGTGCTCCGGGGGCGGTGGTGGTGGTGGGGCGGCCGCGGGGCCGTCCACGGCGACGGTCACCGCGGTGCCGGTGCAGGCCGAGACCCCGACACCGCTCCCCACCCCGACCAGGCCGCCGTACGGCCCGGTGCTCGCCAAGGGCATCGACCCGCTCGCCAAGGCGCTGGGCCAGGTGTCCACGGCGAAGACCCTGGGCGAGTTCGACACGCTGCTCGGCACGATCGGCAGCGCCGCGACGACCGCGGGCAGTGACCTGCGCTGGGCGAGCGAGCCGCCGGAGGCCGCCACGGCGCGGGCCGAGCTGGTGGCCTCGCTGACCAAGCTCTCCTCCGACGCGGCCGGGGTCCGCAAGGACATCAAGAACAAGGGGGTCTGCGCGCTGGGTTCGGCCCAGGCCGAGCTCGGTGCCTCCGAGGGCCTGGCGGGGGTGGGTTCGGCCTTGGCGAAGATGGCGGCGCTGGGCTTTCAGACGACCTTCGCGGCGCCGCAGACGCCGAAGCAGCAGTCCCGCTCGCTGGACAACGGCACCCTGGTCCGGGAGGGGAGGCTGCGCGGCGAGGGCGTGTTCAAGGTCGACAACGGCGGCAAGTCGGACGCGGTGGTCTCGCTCGCGCTGAACGGCAAGTCGGTGCACTCGGTGTACGTGGCCAAGGGGGCGAAGGCCAGCATCGAGGGCGTCGAGGACGGCACCTACGAGGTGTTCTTCTCCGGCGGCGTGGACTGGGACTCCGACGCGAAGGCCTTCACGCAGAGCTGCCGCTTCACCAAGTTCCAGGACACGCTGGCGTTCGAGACCGGCCGCACCGCGACGTCCTGGTCGATCACCCTCCAGCCGACGGCGGGCGGCAACGCGAAGACCGACAGCGTGGACGCGGACTCCTTCCCGCAGCCGTAGCCGTAGCCGTAGCCGTGGGCGTGGGCGTGGGCGCCGGGGTGCTGGGTGTCCTGGCCTTCGGGCATCTGCTCCCGACTCGTCTTCGCTGCAAGCGTCCTGACTTCTCGTCGGCACCTCCTGGCACCTCCTGGCACCCGCAGTGCCCGGGGGTGCCGTCGGTTGCGCGCGTAACAGGCATACCGGGGCGGATGGCCCCCGCCCGGTGGCACGACCGCCGATCGGCGGTGGCGAGTTCGGTCAGGACGGTTGACCGCTTGAAGTGACCATGGCACTTTCGTGCGGCGCGGGCCTCGGCGACCAGTCGTACACCCCGCGATCCCCCACAAGGAGAGCCATGCTGAAGAGAGTTGTCGCGATGGCGGGTGTGAGCGCCGTCGTCGCGGGCGGGCTGACCCTCGCCGCCGCCCCCGCGCACGCGGTCCAGGCCAGCGACCTGACCTCCACCATCGCCCTGAGCAACTGCTCGGCGTCGCTGGTGCGTTACCCGAGCTCCGTGTCCGCCGACCGGGCGCTCATGCTCACCAACGGCCACTGCCTGCCGACCATGCCCACCGCGGGCCAGGTCATCCAGAACGCCAGCGCGAGCCGCAGCGGCACCCTGCTCAACGGCGCCGGCAACACCCTCGGCACCGTCCAGGCCGACAAGGTGCTCTACGCGACGATGACCGGCACCGACGTCGCGCTCTACCAGCTCACCGACACCTACGCCTCGATCAGCTCCAAGTACGGCGCCACCGCGCTGACCATCAACGACAGCCACCCGGTCGACGGCTCCGCCATGTACATACCCTCCTCGTACTGGAAGCAGGTGTGGAACTGCTCCGTCAACGGGTTCGTGCCCACCCTGCGCGAGGACCAGTGGACCTGGCACGACTCGCTGCGCTACAGCTCCGGCTGCAACACCACGCACGGCACCTCCGGCTCGCCGATCGTCGACTCCGCCAGCGGGCGGATCGTCGGCATCAACAACACCGGCAACGACAACGGCGAGATGTGCACCCTCGACAACCCCTGCGAGGTCGCCGCCGACGGCACCACCAAGGCGTTCAAGGGCCAGAGCTACGGTGAGGAGACCTACTGGTTCACCACCTGCCTCGGCGCCAACCGGGCCATCGACCTCAACGTCGCCGGCTGCCTGCTCACCAAGCCCGCCGGCAGCGCCGTCTCCGTGAGCAACCCGGGCAACCAGTCCACCGCGCTCAACGGCTCGGTCAGCCTGCAGATCAACGCCTCCGGCGGCACCGCCCCGCTGTCGTACGGCGCGACCGGCCTCCCGGCCGGCCTGTCGATCAACGCCTCCACCGGGCTGATCAGCGGCACCGCCACCGCCGCCGGCACCTCCAACGTGACCGTCACGGTCACGGACTCCGCCGGCAAGACCGCCACCGCAGGCTTCACCTGGACCGTCACCGGCGGTGGCGGCGGCACCTGCACCCCGGCCCAGCTGCTCGGCAACGCCGGCTTCGAGACCGGCAGCGCCTCCCCGTGGACGACCAGCTCCGGCGTCGTCGACAACAGCTCCTCGCAGGCGGCCCACGGCGGCTCCTGGAAGGCCTGGCTGAACGGCTACGGCTCCAGCCACACCGACTCCCTCGCGCAGACCGTCACCATCCCGGCCGGCTGCAAGGCGACGCTGAGCTTCTGGCTGCACATCGACACCGCCGAGACCGGCTCCACCGCCTACGACAAGCTGACCCTCTCGGCCAACGGCACCACGCTGAAGACCTACAGCAACGTGGACGCCGCGGCCGGCTACCAGCAGCGCACCTTCGACCTCTCGTCCTACGCGGGCCAGAGCGTCACCCTGAAGTTCAACGGCGTCGAGGACTCCTCGCTGCAGACGAGCTTCGTGATCGACGACACCTCCGTCCAGACCGGCTGAGGCCCGTCCGGTTCGAGCGCCCGGCCCGCGGAGTCCACGGACCCCGCGGGCCGGGCCCGGCATCGACGGTGAACTCCCCCTCCGGGCCCGTGACTTCGGCGAACGGCCGCCGGCCGGCTCCGGGCCGCCCGGTGGCCGGTCCGGACGGATGCCTATCCTGTGGGGATGATCAAGCCGATCGAACTGGTGATATTCGACTGTGACGGCGTCCTCGTGGACAGCGAGGTCATCGCCGTGCGCGTGCTGCTGCGCCTCGGCGCGGAGCTGGGCTGGCCGCTGACCGAGGCCGAGGCGATCGAGCGGTTCGTCGGACGCTCCGAGGCGGCCAACCACACGCTGGTCGCCGACCGGCTCGGGGAGGAGACCGCGCAGGTGTGGGCCAAGCGCTTCGTCGAGCTCCACGCCGAGGCCGTGGACGCCGAACTGACCCCGGTCGACGGTCTGCCCGAGGCGCTGGCCGCGATCACCCTGCCCACCTGCGTGGCCTCCAGCGGCTCGCACGAGAAGATGCGCCACACCCTCGGCCGGACGGGCCTGCACGGGCACTTCGCCGGCCGGATCTTCTCCGCCACCGACGTCGGACGCGGCAAGCCCTGGCCCGACCTCTTCCTGCACGCCGCCCGGTCCATGGGCGTCGACCCGGCCGCGTGCATCGTCGTCGAGGACAGCCGCCCGGGCGTCGAGGCCGCCCGGGCCGCCGGGATGCGCTCGCTCGGCTACGCGGGCGGCGTGACCCCCGCGGAGCGGCTGGCGGGGCCGGACACCGTCGTCTTCGACGACATGCGCCGGCTGCCCGCCCTCATCGCCGCCGGGGCCGTCCAGCCCGCCTAGGGTCTGCCTTCAAACCCGCGTCTGCGGGGCGGCGCAGGGCCGGACGCGCCGGGCCTGACGCAGGGCCGGACGCACGGCCGGACGCGCCGGGCATCGGTCGCCGGCCGCCGGCGGGCAGCGGTCACCGGCGGGCGCCGGTCACCACGGGTGGGTGCCGCCGCCCGGGCGGAAGAACGAGCCCGTCGGGCCGTCACCCGGCCCGCCGACCTGGGCGGCGATCGCCCGCCCGCCCTCCTCCGCGCTCGCCGGGCCGGCGTGGCCGTTCAGATCGGTCGCGCAGTAGCCCGGCTCCAGCGCGTCGACCCTGATCCCGGTGCCGCGCAGCTCGCGGGCGTACACCAGGGTGACGGCGTTGAGCGCGGCCTTCGAGGAGTTGTAGGCGAGCAGGGTCGCGTGCTCCCAGACCGGGTTCTCCGGGCGGGAGAGGAAGCCGGCGAAGCTGGCCAGACCGCTGGAGACGTTGCCGATCCGGGCCGCCGGCGAGCGGCGCAGCAGGGGGATCATCGCGTTGGTCACGGTGACCACGCCGAACACGTTGGTCTCGTAGGTCGCGCGCAGCGCCTCCAGGGGCAGGGTCTGCGGGGTGTGGCCGTAGTCGAGGGCGGTGCCCGCGTTGTTCACCAGGGTGTCCAGGCGGCCGTGCTCGGCGTCGATCCGGCGGGCCGCCGCGGCGGCCGACTCCGGGTCGGTGACGTCGAGGTGGACGAAACGGGCGTCGAGGCCCTGCGCGGCGAGCTCCGCGGCGGCGGCCGCGCCGCGGCCGGGGTCGCGGGCGCCGATCAGCACGGTGTGCCCGGAGCGGGCGAGTTCGCGGGCGGTGGCGAAGCCGATGCCCTTGTTGGCGCCGGTGACGAGGACGATGCGGTTGTCGGTCATGGCCCCACCCTGACCGGGGGCGGCGACGCCCGGGAGAGCACTGTCGAGGGTGGTACCGGCGGTGCCATGGTGGCGCGTCGGCCGCCCGGCGAGACTGGACGGCGTGGAACACGTGGACCGGGCGGAGCTGGCCGCCTTCCTGCGGCGCTGGCGCGCCCGCATCCAGCCGTCCGACGTCGGCCTGCCCGCGGGCGGGCGCCGGCGCACCCCGGGCCTGCGCCGCCAGGAGGTCGCCCAGCTCGCCGGGATGTCGGTGGAGTACTACATCCGCCTCGAACAGGGCCGGGGGCCGCGCCCGTCGCGCCAGATGATCGGGGCGATCAGCCGGGCGCTGCGGCTGTCCGACGACGAACGCGCCCATCTGCACCACCTGGTGGGCGAGCCGCCGCTGCCGCCGGCCGGCCCGCCGCGGGAGGTGCGGCCCGGGCTGCTGCACCTGCTCGACCGTCTCGACGACACCCCGGCGATGGTCTGCAGCGCCGCCCGGGACGTGCTCGCCTGGAACGCCATGGCGGCCGCGCTGCTCGGCGACTTCTCCGTCCTGCCGCCCGGCGAGCGCAACATGATCTGGCGCTTCTTCACCGACCCGGACACCCGCGCCCGCCACGACCCGGACGGCGCCGCGAAGTTCGCCCTCCGTGCGGTCGCCGACCTGCGGGTCGCCGCCGCCCGCTACCCGGCCGACAGCGAGCTGCGCGGGCTGGTCGACCGCCTGGTGGCCGCGAGCGCGGAGTTCCGCGAGCTCTGGGCGCGTCAGGACGTCGAGGTCCGGCGCTCCACCCGCAAGCGGATCCTCCACCCGGTGGTCGGCCCGCTCGACCTCGACTGCGAGGCGCTGCACGACCCGCACCGCGATCAGTGGGTGATCCTCTACACGGCGGCGCCCGGCACCCCCTCGCACGCGGCGCTGCGGCTGCTCAAGGTGGTGGGCAGTCAGGACCTCTCCGGCAGTCAGGACCTCGCCGGTGGCCGGGACCTCGACGGCCGTCACGGCCTCACCGACCGCACGGACCTCGCCGCGCGGGGGTGAGGGCCGCCGAAATCCGGTTGCGGGCCCGGCACCCCGGTGGAAGATTCGGGCCCCGTGCCCGGCCCGGTCCACCGGACGGGGTCCGAGCCGGCCGGGGCCGTACCCGCAGGTGCGTGAGCCCGGCCGCCGGCACGTGACCGGACCGAGCGAGGGGGAGCCACAGGCATGGGCGCGATGCACGCGGACGAGTGGGACATCGACGAGGCGCTGGTGCGCGCGTTGCTCGCCGAACGGTTCCCGCAGTGGGCCGGCCTGCCGGTCGAACGGGTCGACTCGGCCGGCACCAACAACGCCATGTACCGGCTCGGCGCGGACATGGTGGTGCGCCTGCCGCGGATCCCGGCCGCCGCCGAGGACATCGCCAAGGAGCACGCGTGGCTGCCGCGCCTGGCCCCGGCCCTGCCGGTGCCCGTCCCCGCACCGCTGGGCGTGGGCGGGCCGGTCGCGGGGTACCCGTGGCCGTGGTCGGTCTTCCGCTGGCTGGACGGGGCCAATCCGGTGGCGGGCCGGGCCGAGGAGCCCGCGCTGCTGGCCGGCGACCTGGCCGGTTTCGTCGGTGCCCTGCACCGGGTGGACCCGGCGGGCGGCCCCGCCGCCTACCGCAGCGAACCCCTCGCGGAACGGGACGGCCAGACCCGGGCGGCGATCGCGGGGCTGCACGGGATCGTCGACACCCGCGCCGCGACCGACGCCTGGGAGGCGGCCCTGGAGGCCCCGGGGCCGTCCGGCCCGCCCGTCTGGATCCACGCCGACCTGCAGCCGGGCAACCTGCTCGTCTCCGGCGGCCGGCTGAGTGCGGTCATCGACTTCGGGTGCGCCGGACTGGGGGACGGCGCCGTCGACCTGATCCCGGCCTGGTACGTGCTCCCGGCGGCCGTCCGGGGCGACTTCCGGGCGGCGGTGGGGGCCGACGACGCGGCCTGGGCACGCGGCCGGGGCTGGGCCCTGTCGATCGCGGTGGCCGAACTGGACTACTACCGGGAGACCAATCCCGTCATGGCGGACATCGCCCGGTACGTCATCGCGCAGGTGCTGGCCGAGCACGCCTCGCCGGCCGTCGGCCGGCACGCGTAGCACCTCGCGGGGGCGAGGGCCGCGCGGAGCGGTCCGGCAGTCTTTACCGAACGGTCGACCAACGGGCGGCGCCGGGCGGGTAGCGTCCTCGGCATCCACTGAACGCGATGTGCGGACGCCTCCCCCCACCGGGCGGGCGGACCGCGGGGAGGCATGCCGTGAACCCGGTCGACCTGATGAACGTGAACGTGAACGAGTGCGCGGCCCGGCTGCCGCAGGCCTGGCAGTCCCGGGTGCTGGGGCTGGTCGGGGCCGCCGAGGTGAAGCTGCTGCGGATGGACGGGCGGGAGCTGCCGGTGGAGTCGCACGCCGCGGCCGAGGTGCTGCTGGTCGTCGACGGGGTGCTGCAACTGTACGTCGAGGAAGCCGACATGACGCTGCGTTCAGGAGAGCTGGTGGTGGTTCCGGCGGGGGCGCGGCACGCGGTCCGGGCGGGGAGCCGGGGGAGTCTGCTGATCGTCGAGACGGCGGGCCCGGGGGAGGGGTGATCGATACGATCGCCCCATGACCGGAATCGACGATCGTGTGCAGCAAGCCGAACGGCTCTACGAGCAAGCGGTTTTCGGGGGCGACACCGGCGCACTGACCCGGGCCGACCGGTGTCTCGACGCGGTCGAGGCGGATCTCGCCCTGGCCCGCGGCCGGGTGGTCCACGCCCGCTCCGTGGCCCGGCAGGAGGAGTCCGAGGAGGAACTGGCGCTCTTCGAACGGGCGGAGCGGCTCTACGCCGGGCTCGGCGACGACCGGGGCCGCGGCGAGGCGCTGTTCTGGATCGCCGTCTACCACCAGGTGGTGCGCGGGGACCACGACACCGCCCAGCCGCTGCTCCGGCGCTCCCTGGACCTCGCCCGCGGGGCCGGCGACACCCTCACCGCCTCCTACGCGCTGCGTCATCTCGGCATCCTCGACCACATGGCCGGCCGCCTCCCGGAGGCCCGCGCCCACCTGGAGGAGTCGACCCGCCTGCGGCGCGAGGCCGACTTCGCTCCCGGCGTCGCGGCCAACCTGGTCGGCCTCGCCTACATCGCCGGGCAGGAGCAACGGCGTGCGGACGCGGCCGAGTTGCTGCGTGAGGCCACCGCGCTCGCGGAGGACACCGACGCGTACGGCGTGCTCGGGTGGATCACCGGAGCCCGGACGGACCTCGGGCTCGAGCGGGGCTCGGACGGGGTCTGACCGGGCGAAGGCGCGGCGCGCGGCCCCGGGCGGTCAGGGAGTCAGGCCGGTGCGGTCCCCGGTTCCCCGGCGGCCGCGGCGATCCGCTCGGCCACCGGGAAGTCCGCCCCGCAGCCCGGGCAGGTCGCGGTGCCGAACGCACAGGCCAGCACGGCCGCGACGGCCGGCCGGTGGTCGGCGACCGCCAGGTCGTACAGGCGGCGGGCGGTGCCGCGGAGGTCCGCCGGGTCGGCCGGCCGCAGCGGGTGGGTCGCGGCGTGGCCGGCCGAGCCGGCGTCGGCACCGGCGGTGGCGAGGGCCCGGCCGCCGGGGCGGGAGTACCGGCCGCGGTCGCCGACGACGACCAGGACCTCCGCCGCGCACGCCGGGCAGGTCAGCTCGTACTGCTGCACGATGATCCCCAGGGTGAGCTCCCCGGCCCAGGCCGGACCGCCCTCGAGGCTCAACTGCGCGTCCAGGGAGGCGGCGTAGTCCCGCACGCAGGGGGCCGTCCGCCGGTGCTCCTCGGCCAGCGCGCGCAGGGCGGCGATCTCGGTGGCGTACCGGGCGCGGACGTTCCCGGCCCCGTGGGGCTGGTCGGCACCCGCCACGATGGCACCGGCCAGGGCCAGGGCCGGCAGGGTGCGCTGCTGGTCGAGCCCGCCCGCGATGTCGAGCAGTCCCGGCAGCGCCGCGAAGCCCGCCGGGTGGACGGTGTCGTCGGGGCACAGGGCGGACCAGAGGGCGTCCCAGCCCTGCGGGGTGGGGTCGGCGGCGAGGCGCGCGAGCCGGACCGGGACGTCCTCGGCGGTGCCGTACGCGTGGGTGAGCCGCGACCAGTCCGTGGTGCCGGACGCGGCGCCCGGCGGCCGGGCGGGCCCCAGCCGGTGCCAGGCGTGGGAGCAGCCGTCGCGGCAGAAGCGCTCCCGGCGCCGGGCGTCGGCGAGCGCCAGCACGTGGACCAGCAGCCGGAAGGCCTTGCGCCGCTCGTGCGGCGGCTCCAGGCGGGCGACCGCCCCCAGCCGGTGCTCGATCCGCCCGCCGGAGAGCAGCACCGACGGGGTGTGGGTCGGTTTGAGCCCGGCCGGGCGGACGGCGGCCACGCCGTCCTCGGTGGTGGCGCGGGCCTGTACGGCGAACGCGGCGAGGTCCCGCAGCGCGAGCCGCTGCTCCTCGCCGGGCAGCCCGTCGAACCAGTCGATCCCCTGGGCCAGCGGCCGCAGGCCCTGCGCCAGCTCGTTGAGGACCACGTGCCGCTCGGGCAGTTCCCGGGTCACGGCCCACCCCCCCCTTCGTCCGTCGCGCGAGCCGGGTCAGCAGAGTTCCAGCCGGGCGTGGGTGGCGTCGTGGAACAGCTCCAGCAGGGTCCGGCCGAGCGGGTGCTCCGGGGAGAGGAAGGCGCTGCGGCGGGCCCGGACGACCAGGACGTCGTGGGAGTCGAGCAGGTCGGAGAAGCCCCGGTTCTCGATGATGTCCCAGAGGGCGTCCAGGCTGCGGCCCTGCCAGTGGTGCAGGGCCTCGTGGTTGACGGCGACGAGTGCCGCGCGGAGGTCCGTCAGCGACTCGACGGTGTACTCGCGGATGTCGACCAGCAGTTCGCTCTGTGCCACGGCGGGAGCCTAGGGCGTGTCTTTCGGATCACGCCAGGCGGTCGCCGCCGGGGCACGCACCTCGCCGGCTTCTCGTCAGTCGCCGATGCTCCGCATGGACTCCCTCCTCGGCGCCGCCGATGCACGCACCCCAACGACGCCCGCTGATCCGACGTGATCCGAAAGACACGCCCTGGCGCGGGGCGCCGAAGCGGCTGAGCGCGCGGTGGCCGCCGGCGTCCCCGCCGGCCGGTGCCGTTCCGCCCTGGCGGCTGGGCGCGACCGGGCCACGGCCTGACGGGGCGGCTCCGTCAGGCCGTGACCCCGCCGGCCAGGGCGGCCTCGACGGCGGCTTCGGCGTGCAGCCGGGCGGTGGGGAAGAGCGGGACGGGGCTGTCCTCGGGGCGGACGAGCAGTTCGATCTCGGTGCAGCCCAGGACGATGCCCTCGGCCCCGGCGGCGACCAGGTCCTCGATCACCCGGCGGTAGGCGGCCCGCGACTCCTCGCGGACGACGCCGAGGCACAGCTCCTGGTAGATCACCCGGTGCACCAGGGCGCGGCCCTCCTGGTCCGGGACGAGGACGTCGAGGCCGCCGGCGGCCAGCCGGCCGCGGTAGAAGTCCTGTTCCATCGTGAAGGCGGTGCCGAGCAGTCCGACCCGGCGCAGGCCGGCCGTGCGGACGGCCTGTGCGGTGGCGTCGGCGAGGTGCAGGAGCGGCACCCGGACGGCCGAGGCGACCTGGTCGGCGACCTTGTGCATGGTGTTGGTGCAGATCAGCAGTAGTTCGGCGCCCGCGGCCTGCAGTGCGCGGGCGGCGTCGGCCAGGAGGGCGCCGGCCTCCTCCCAGCGTCCTTCGGCCTGCAGCCGTTCGACGGTGGCGAAGTCGACGGAGTAGAGCACGAGCGGTGCGGAGTGCAGCCCGCCGAGGCGTTCCCGGGTGAGTTCGTTGAGGTGGCGGTAGTACTCGGCGGTGGATTCCCAGCTCATGCCGCCGATCAGGCCGAGGGTCTTCATGGGCAAGTTATAAAGCATTGGTCGGCTTCACGGCAATGCCATAAGGATTACTTTGGGGTGCTGGGGGTGCTCTCCCGGGGCACCCGGTGCTGCCACTCCCGGGTGAACACCACCGAGCCCGCCTCCAGCGCCCGCAGCTGCACGACGCTGAGGAAGTGCCCGGCGTCGCAGCGCAGTTGGGTGCGGGTCTGCACGGTGACGTCCCAGCCGGCCTCGGGCCGCTCCAGGCGGACGGTGTGGTCGGTGCGGGCCTGGGCGCTGAGCGGGGTGCCGGTGAGGATCCGGTACGCGGTGACGGTGTGCTCGTCGCGGACCAGGCCGTCGGGGTGGGTGCGGGTGCCGTCCCCGGCGGGGGAGAGCTCGGTGCGCCACTCGTGGCGGCCGATGTCGTGGACGGTGAGGCGTTCGGGCCGGGCCGTCAGCGGCTCGGTCAGGTGGACGTCGAGCGGCTCGGGCAGTTCGGGGGTCCCCAGGGAGACGGGCGCGGCGCCGACGTCGGCGGCGAGATGGCGCACCGGCAGGCTCAGCGCGGAGCCGGACGGGTCGACGGCGTAGCCCGTGGTGTCCGGCTCCGGCCACACCCAGGGCCAGTAGCCGGAGGAGAGGGCCAGCCGCAGGCGGTGCCCGGCGGGGACGGTGGCGGCGCAGGCGGCCAGCTCCACGGTGGCGTCCCGGCCGTCGGTGAGCAGCACGCCGCGGGTGATCAGCGCGGAGGTGCCGTCCGGGCCGACGGCGCAGAGCCGGGCGACGACCTGGGCGGGCGGCCCGCCGCCGCGCAGCCGCAGCCGCACGGTGGGCGCGCCGAGGACCTCGACGGGCTCGGGCAGCGGCTGCGAGTCGAAGCAGACCGAGCGGCCGTCCTCCTCGCGCTGGTCGGGAGGCTGGTCGGCGGGGCGGCCCTGCGAGACGTAGGCCCCGGCGTCGAGGCCGGTGTGCTGGGGCGAGCGGACCGGGACGTGGCGGTCCTCGGCGGAGGTGCCGGCGGTGCGCAGCGCGCCGTCGAGGCCGTAGTGGATCTCCCGGACGTCGGGGGAGGGCCAGACCTCCTCGCCGGCCCAGCGGGTGCTGATCCAGCTGCGCAGGGCGGGCTCCTCGGGGGCTCCGGTGTCGACGTCGCGCAGCCAGTGGTCCCACCAGCGCAGCGTCTCGGGGAGCGCGTCCTCGGGCAGCCCGTGCGGCCAGGGGCCGAGCAGGGCGCGGGCGTCGGGGGAGGTGGCGAGCAGGCGCAGCACGAAGGAGCAGGACGGGTCGCCCCACCCGGCGACGGCGAAGGCGGGCACGGGCACCGGGACGCTGCTCTCCCCGGCGGCGAGCCAGGTGTCCACGGGCGGGTCGAGGGACTCCAGGCGGGCGAACCACTCGCTGCGCCAGGAGTCGCCGACGTGCCGGGGGTCGGGCGGCAGGGCGGCACCGGCGACGAGGGCGGTGAGCCGGGTGTGCAGGTCGGTGGCGAGGAGGGCGCCGCCGAGGCGGTGGCCGCCCTCGGGGCAGGCGGTGACCAGGGCGCCGACGGTGCCGGGGGCCCGCGCGGCGAGCAGCAGTGCGGTGGTGCCGGCGGCGCCGACGCCGAGCAGGCCGACCCGGCCGGTGGACCAGGGCCGGCGGGCGAGCCAGTCGATCACGGCCGCGCCGTCGTCGAGCTCGGCGCCGCCACCGGGTTCGGCGGGCAGGCCGCCGGAGTTGCCGTGCCCGCGGGTGTCCACCCGGACGGCGGCGTAGCCGTGGCCGGCGTACCAGGGGTGGCGGCGGGCGTCCTCGGCGGCGGTGCGGTCGGTGAGCCGGCCGGAGGAGTACTCCAGGAGGACGGGGACGGGCTCGTCGCCGACCGGGCGCCACACCCGGGCGCTGAGGCGGGTGCCGTCGGGCAGCGGGATGCGCAGGTCCTCGCGGGTGGTGCGGTAGGGGTACGACGGCATGGCCGCTCCCATCGGGTCCCGGGCCGGTGACTGCCGGCGGGCCCGCGGCGCGCTCCCGGTCGGTGGGGGCGCGCCGCGGGCGTCGGCATTCCGACCCTAGGGGAGGAAGCGTCCGATTTCCTGACGAAGAGGGTTCCTGACGAGCGGGTTCCTGGCGGGCGGGGTCCCGGCGGGTGGATTCCCGACGGGCGGGGTCCCGACGGGCCGGGCCGGGCATCGCCCGCCGGCCGGCCCGGGCGGGGCCCGCGGGGGCGCTCACGCCTTGCTGAGCCAGGCGGTGGCGTTGAGGGCGAGCGCGGCGTCGGTGCCGGCCGGGTCGTTCCAGCCGTTGTAGAGGGTGTTGCCGCTCTGCCCGGTGCCGTCGTCGACGGGCGAGCTGTCGCCCCAGACGGCGACCCGGCCGCTGCCGTAGGTGCTGGTGACGAAGAAGGCGCCGGTGGTGCCGCTGGAGCCGGTGCGGTAGACGAGCCCCTTGACGGAGGGGTTGTCGGCGGGCTTCAGGGTGAAGGTGGTGCCGTTGCGCAGGATGGAGCCGGTGACGGTGCCGAACGGGCCGTGCAGCACGGGGTCGGTGGGGGCGTCGGCGGTGCGCGGGTTGTCGGTGGTGATGTTGAGCAGGTCCACGGAGAAGCCGAAGGGGTCGTTGTCGTCGACCCCGTTGGCGGTCATCAGGTCGTTGATGATCGCGGGGGAGTCCCAGCCGTCGTTGTTGCGGTCGCTCCTGGTGTGGTCGGAGATCAGGAAGAGTCCGCCGCCGTTGCGGACGAAGCGGACCAGCGCGCTCTTCTCGCCCGTGGTCAGCCGGATGTTGGGTTCCGGGAGGACGAAGGTGTCGAAGTTGGCGAGGTCGAGGGCGGCGCCGGTGCCGTAGCTGATGGTGGAGCCGGCGGGGAGGGTCTTGAGGCTGTACTGGCCGGTCCTCTGGAGGGCGACGCCCCAGGCGGAGAGGGCGCCGGTCCAGCTCTTCTCGGTGGTGGGGTTGGCGTTCTGGGCGAGCGGGTCGGGCTGGCTGGTGCTGATGATCCAGTCGGCGTTCCCGGCGGTCTCGGCCTTGCTGTTGTCGAACAGCACCCGGTGCGGGGTGGCGGCGACCGGGGTGGCCGAGGCGGGCGCGGGCGTGGGGGCGGGCGCGGCGACGGCGGTGGGGGTGATCAGGCCGGCCGCGAGCAGGGCGGTGCCGGCGAGAGCCGTGGCGGCTCGCATGCGGATCGTCATGTGCCGTTCCTCCGTGGGGAGTCGAGGTTTCGGCGCTCGAGTTTTCGCGCGTAGAACGGGAGTATCCGCCGGTCGGGCGGCGGTCGGAAGCCCCGGGAGGTTACGGCGCCCTGTACGGCTCGTGACGATCTCCGGAGGAGGGGGGAGAACATTCCGTACCTGCGTATGACTTGCAACTGCGGAGGCCGAGGCGGAAAGATGGCCCAGCTTCGACCGCCCGCCGAGAGGAAACACCACGATGACCGCCCCCAGATGGCGTGACCGGCTCACCCGGGACGAGTGGATGCGCCTGGCCGGAATGGGCGGCTTCATCCTCGCGCTGCACGTGGTCGGCTGGTTCACCCTGCTCGCCCTGGTGGCGCCCGAGCACTACGACGTCGGCGGGCAGGTCTTCGGCGCCGGCATGGGGATGACCGCCTACACCCTGGGCATGCGGCACGCCTTCGACGCGGACCACATCGCGGCGATCGACAACACCACCCGCAAGCTGATGGGCCAGGGCAAGCGCCCGCTGTCGGTCGGCTTCTGGTTCTCGCTGGGCCACTCCTCGATCGTCTTCGGCCTCTGCGCGCTGCTCGCCTTCGGCGTCAGGTCGCTCGCCGGCCAGGTGGAGTCGGACGACTCGACCCTGCACGCGACCACCGGCCTGATCGGCACCGCCGTCTCCGGGTCGTTCCTGCTGCTGCTCGGCCTGATCAACCTGGGCGCCTTCAACGGCATCCTCAAGGTGTTCCGCCGGATGCGCGTCGGCGAGTACGACGAGGCCGAGCTGGAGCGCCAGCTGGAGAAGCGCGGGCTGATGAACCGCATCCTCGGCCGGGTGACCAGGGCCGTCACCAAGCCCTGGCACATGTACCCGGTGGGCCTGCTGTTCGGCCTCGGCTTCGACACCGCCACCGAGGTGTCGCTGCTGGTGCTGGCGGGCGGCGCGGCGGCGTTCTCACTGCCCTGGTACGCGCTGCTCACGCTGCCGATCCTGTTCGCGGCGGGGATGAGCCTGCTGGACACCATCGACGGCTCGTTCATGAACTTCGCCTACGAGTGGGCGTTCTCCAAGCCGGTCCGCAAGATCTACTACAACCTGACCGTCACCGGCCTGTCGGTGCTGGTCGCGCTGGTGATCGGCCTGGTCGAGCTGGTCGGCCTGCTCGGCGAGAAGCTGGACATCACCAGCGGGCCGATCGCCTGGGTGGGCGAGCTGGACCTCAACTTCGTCGGCTACGCGATCGTCGGTCTCTTCGTGGTGACCTGGGCCGGTGCGATCGCGTTCTGGAAGTTCGGCAAGGTGGAGGAGAAGTGGTCGGCCGGGCTGGCCGCGGCGGCCGCCGAGTCCGAGTAGCCCGCGGCGCGCGGACCGAGGGGGCGGTGACCGGGGTCTGGTCACCGCCCCCTCGGGGCTTTCCGGACGGGCTCCCGCAGGGCGTGGGCCGCGGGACGCGGGGCGCCGGTGGCCAGGCGCAGAGCGCGCGGCCCCGGCGCCTTGGCCGGCCGGCGCGCCGGGGGGTCGCCTCCGTGCGCCGGCAGGTCGCCGCGGCCGGTGCGGCGGGCCCTGCGGCCGGTGCGGCCGGTGCCCTCCGGGCGTCCTACCGCAGCGCGGCGAGCACCGCGTCCGCCATCACCTTCTCGCCGGTGGCGTTCGGGTGGAACGGCACGGCGGGCGAGCCGGGCAGCGCGCCCTCGATCCAGCGGTCGTCCGAGCAGACGTCGTGGCCGAGGGTCGGCGTCGCGGTGTCGACGTAGGTGGCGCCGTTCGCCGCCGCGGTGGACCTGAGGGCCGCGTTCAGCTCGGTGAGCACGCCGTGCATGTACTCGACGTCGCCCGGGGTGACGGGCTGGCGCAGGATGCACTTCGAGCCGTCGGCGGGCAGCACCGACGGGTAGCCGACCAGCAGGATCCGGGCGCCCGGCGCCTTGGCGTGGATGCGCTTGAGCGTGTCGGCGATCTGCGGCGCGATAGTGGTGGTGATCCGCTCGGCGAGGTCGTCGTTGCCGTACTGCCAGGACCACGTGCTCCAGTCCCAGTAGCCGTGGTGGTAGACGTCCTTGCAGGGCGTGCCGAGCGGGTTGACGACGGCGCCGGCGATGCAGGTGGCGACCAGCTCGCCGAGGCCGAGGTCGCTGGCCGCGAGGTCGTTGCCGCCGATCCCGAGGGTGACCAGGTCGGTGTCGGGGGTCACCGCGTCCAGCTGCGGGTCGTTGACCCTGATGAAGGCGTCGTACTGCGGCTGCGTCATGGCCTTGACCTTGGCGGCGGCGCAGGTGACGTCGGTGTACGCGGCGGCCTTGAGGGCGCCGGCTACGAGGTGGCCGTAGTTGCGGTCGGAGCGCAGGCACAGGCCGGCCGACTGGCCGGGCACGCCGGCGCCGGCGGCGTAGGAGTCGCCGAGCGCCACCATGTGTTTCGGCGCCGGGGTCGCGGCCTGCGCACTGGTGGAGGTGAGGGCGAGGGCGGCGCCGACGGCCACCGCGGCGAGCGCGGTGGAGCGGCGGAGTTTCCGGGCAGGGCGGAGCACGGTTCCTCCTGGGGGAGAGAAACGACGGGTGGGGGTCGTGCCAGCCGGGCCACAGCTACTCACAGGTAAGTTACTGTCAGGTTTCGCGCACGTCCATGGCATGCGCAGAAATTCCCGAAATTCCGTCAGGTGGTATTTCGAATTACGCTCCACCGCGTATCGGAGGCATTTCCGAAACGCCGTGGAGCGGAATTGCCGCCGTCGGTTGTTACCCGCCGGTTGACCGGGCCTCGCCGCAGGCCGCAGTATCGGGCGCACGGCGACGCCGCCCGCCCGTGCGCCGCCCCGCCGACGGCGCCCGCCCCGGAGCGCCGTCCGTGCCCACCGCGACGGAGGACTGCGCAATGGCCCTGGACGCCGACGTCATCGTCATCGGAGCGGGACTCGCAGGCCTCGCCGCCACCGCCGAACTCGCCGACGCCGGACGGAGGGTGATCCTGCTCGACCAGGAGCCCGCGGCCTCCCTCGGCGGCCAGGCGCACTGGTCCTTCGGCGGCCTCTTCCTGGTCGACTCGCCCGAACAGCGCCGGATGCGGATCCGCGACTCGCACGACCTCGCCCGGCAGGACTGGCTCGGCACCGCCGGATTCGACCGGCCCGAGGACGCCTGGCCCCGCCGGTGGGCCGAGGCCTACGTCGACTTCGCGGCCGGTGAGAAGCGCTCCTGGCTGCACGGCATGGGCGTGCGCTTCTTCCCGGTCGTCGGCTGGGCCGAACGCGGCGGATTCCTCGCCGACGGGCCCGGCAATTCCGTGCCGCGCTTCCACATCACCTGGGGTACCGGCCCCGGCCTGCTGGAGCCCTTCGTCCGCCGGGTCCGGGCCGCGGCGGCCCGCGGCCTGGTCGACCTGCGCTTCCGGCACCGGGTCACCGGCCTCGCCGCCACCGCGGGCGTCACCGACACCGTCACCGGTGAGGTGCTGGTGCCCAGCCCGGCCGCCCGCGGCGAGGCCAGCTCGCGCGAGACCGCCGGCACCTTCGAACTGCGCGCCCAGGCCGTGATCGTCACCTCGGGCGGCATCGGCGGCAACCACGACCTGGTCCGCAGGGCGTGGCCGGCCCGGCTCGGCACCCCGCCCGCCAGGCTGCTCTCCGGCGTCCCCGCGCACGTGGACGGGCTGATGCTTGGCATCACCGGCGAGGCCGGCGGCCACCTGATCAACGGCGACCGGATGTGGCACTACACCGAGGGCATCGAGAACTGGGACCCGATCTGGGCCCGGCACGGCATCCGCATCCTGCCCGGCCCCTCCTCGCTCTGGCTCGACGCCCGCGGCGAGCGGCTGCCCGTCCCGCTCTTCCCTGGCTTCGACACCCTCGGCACCCTCGAGCACATCATGTCCACCGGGCACGAACACACCTGGTTCGTGCTCAACCAGCGCATCATCGAGAAGGAGTTCACCCTCTCCGGCTCGGAACAGAACCCCGACCTGACGGGCCGTTCGGTGCGCGGCGTCCTCGGCCGCGCCCTGCCCGGCGCCCCCGGCCCGGTCCGGGGCCACCTGCGGCACGGGCCCGACTTCGTCGTCGCGAGCACCCTCGCCGACCTCGCCCGCGGCATGAACGCCAGGACCCGCCGGGCGCTGATCGACCCCGACGCGCTGCGCCGCACCGTCGAGGCCCGCGACCGGCAGATCGCCAACCCCTTCGCCAAGGACCTCCAGGTCACCGCGATCCACGGCGCCCGCCGCTACCTGGGCGACAAGCTGATCCGCACCGCCGCTCCGCACCGCATCCTCGACCCGGCCGCCGCCCCGCTGATCGCGGTGCGGCTCAACATCCTCACCCGCAAGTCCCTCGGCGGGTTGGAGACCGACCTCTCCTCGCGCGTCCTGCGCCCCGGCGGGGAGGTCCTCCCGGGGGTCTACGCGGCCGGTGAGGCGGCCGGGTTCGGCGGTGGCGGGGTGCACGGCTACCGCTCGCTGGAGGGCACCTTCCTCGGCGGCTGCCTCTTCTCCGGCCGCACCGCGGGCCGTGCGGCGGCCCGGGCGGTCGCGTAGCGGGGCGGGGGCGGGTAGGCCGGCGGGCCGGGCGCACGAAGGCTGGAGCACGCGTGCGCCGGCCGGTGCGCCCCTCCCCTGTGGGAGCGCACCGACCGGCACCGGTAGGGGTCCAGCCTCCCCGAGCGGTGCGCGCGGAACTATCCACTCCGGGGCGGTGGCCCCGCACGTTTCCGGATAGCCGGCGAGGGCCCGGCCTGCTACCGGGCCGCCGTCCGGCGGACGGGCGGCGCCGGTTGCCGGCGGACGGTCAGCGCCGGCCCCGCAGGGTCTCCGAGGGCAGCCGCCCGTACGCCCGCCGGTACTCGGCGCTGAACCGGCCCAGGTGGGTGAAGCCCCAGCGGCAGGCGACGTCGGTGACCGTCCCGGTGGCGTCCCCGGCGGCGACGGCCGTGAGGTCCTGGTGGGCGCGGTCGAGCCGGACGCGGCGCAGGTACGCCAGCGGCGTGGTGTCCAGGTGCCTGCGGAAGCCCTCCCGCAGGGTGCGCAGGCTGACCCGGGCGGCCCGGGCGATGTCGGACGCCGTGACGGCCTCGTCGGCGTGCTCGGCGCAGTAGGCCGTCGCCCGGCGCAGGGCGCTCGGCAGCAGGGCGCCGTCGTGGCCCACCGTCCGGCTCCGGTCGAGCGGGTGGACGTCCAGCAGGGTGTCGGCCAGCAGCCGCTCGAACTGCTCGACGCCCAGCGGGGAACGGCGGCCCAGCGGGGAGACGACGAACTCCCGGAAGGCGTGGGCCAGCGCCAGCCAGGAGTGCACGGCCGGGTCCGCCGGGTCGAGCGCGTGCTGCCGGAATCGCAGCGGGTGCCGCGGAACGTCCCCCAGCCGCACCGCGAGGGCCTCGTCCAGGGTCTCCCGGGACATCGCCAGCGCCGCGTTCACGGCCAGGCCGTCCCACTCCATCCCGACCTCGTCGCCCGGCCCGGCGACGAACGGCGGGGACAGCAGCCCGGTGCCGTTCACGGTCACCCGCCCGTGGCCGGCCTGGGGCAGGATGACGCTGTAGAAGTCGGGGATCTCCCCCGTCCACAGGCGTACGGGGGCGCCGTAGGCGAGGTCGTAGAGCGCCACCCGGCCCTCGTGGAAGGCCCGGAACCGGCCGGGCGCCAGTTGGTCGCCGAGCACCGTCAGCCGGTGCGGCGAGAGCCGGTCGCTCACGATCAGGCGCAGCTCCTCGATGCTGCCGCCCTCGTAGAGCGAGACCGGACCGCTCCCGTCGCCTTCCCGATCCAGTGCCGCGACCGCCACTGCCACCCCCTGATCCGATGATCCGAGCCCGGTGCCGGCGCCGCCCGTGCGGCGGCGCGACGGACCACTCTGACCCCCCGGGCACGGCCGGGCAACGGTATTACGGCGGGCGCCCGCGGGAGCGGCCGGTGGCCGGTCAGTCCTCGTCGGAGAGGCCCAGCCGCAGGTGCTCGACGTGGTAGACGGCCTGGTCGAGCAGGGCGGCCACGTGGTCGTCGTGCAGGGAGTAGACCACCGAGCGGCCGCGGCGCTCGCCGACGACCAGGCCGAGGTTGCGCAGCAGCCGCAGCTGGTGCGAGCACGCGGACTGCTCCAGGCCCACGGCGCCGGCGAGTTCGGTGGCGGCGCGCGGGCCCTCCCGCAGCGCGGCGAGGATCAGCAGCCGGGAGGGGGTGGCCAGGGCCTGCAGCGTGGTCGCGACCTTGGCCGCGTTGGACGCGTCCAGGCGCATCCGCGGTACGGCGTTCTCGGTGGTCGCGTGTCCCATGGGGGCATCCTACGGACCGCCGTGGCGCCCCGGCACCCGGCGGGGGCCCGCCCGCCGCCCGGTAGGCTGCGCGTGCACGACCCGCCCCTGACCTGGAGGAGAACCCCGACCGATGAACGTGCGAAGCGGGCGAGTCATACCGAGGTGCCGGTGGGCGTGCGCCCCGGCCGGGCGCTGCGGGGCCGGGGCATGAGCCGTCGGGACCGCGACCGCGGGCAGGGGGCCGGCTCCCCGGTGACCGTCACGGTCTGCCGCGGCTGCTGCTGCGGCACCGAGGCCAAGCACCCCGGCGTCGACCACGCGGGGCAGTACGAGCGCCTGCGGGCGGCGGTCGGCACGGCGGGCCGGGTCCGGGCGGTCAAGTGCCTGGACGTGTGCACCCAGTCCAACGTGGTGGTGGTCGGCCCCTCCTCGGCGGGCCGCGCGGCGGGCGGGCGGCCGGTCTGGCTCGGCTTCGTGCTGGCCGACGACATGATCGACGAGATCGCCGACTGGGTGCACGCGGGCGGCCCCGGTCTGGCCGATCCGCCCGGGCTGCTGGACCTCCAGCTGATCTCGGTCTCCCGCAGGGTCCGCGAGGCCCTGCCCGAGTAGTCCGCGAGGCCCTGCCCGAGTGGTGCGCGGGGTGGCGCCCGAGTGGTGCGCGGGGTGGCGCCCGAGTGGTGCGCGGGGTGGCGCCCGAGTGGTGCGCGGGGTGGCCTCCGGGGCGGACTGAGCTCCCGTCACCGCCCTTTCCGGCCGGGCGGTTCGGCGGATCCTCCAGTCGTCGGGCATCCGTGGGCGCCGCCCTCGGGCGGCCCCACTAGCATGACCCGTGGTCGCGAGCGGTTCCGCCCAGGGAGGAAGACGATGACGACGGTCTGCCGCATCTGCGCGGGCACCGGCCGGACCGCCGGCCTCAGCTGCCGGACCTGCCAGGGCACCGGCACCACCGAGGTGGGCGGCGGGGGCGGCAACTGCTTCCTCTGCGACGGCACCGGCGTCTACGTCCGGTACCGGGTCGACGCGGGCGGTGCCAAGCACGCCTACCGGGACGAGATCTGCCGCACCTGCGACGGCACCGGCAACCGCTCCACGACGCACTGGGACGAGCCGTCCGGCTGAGGAGCCGTCGGCGCGGCGCCTCCGCCCCGGCCCGACGGACGCTCAGGCGGCCCCGCAGGTCGGGGCCATGATCCCCGGTCGGTCCGGCGGCGGGCGCGGTCTTTACTCCGTCTTGGTCGAACATTGGCGTTCGAATGAGCGGCACGCTGCGGCCCGTTCACCGCGCGTCCGCGTGCGGTCAACGCACCACTGGAAGAGTCCGGCACATGGATATCCCCAACATGGGCGTGCCGGCCCGGCTCGCCGACCGCATGAGCATGGCCGAGCAGCACGAGTACCTGCGGGCCCGTTTCTCCCGCCGCCGGATGCTGCGGGCCGGCGCCGTGACCGTCGGCGCCATCGCCGTCGGCGGTGCGATGGGCAGCGGCACCGCCTTCGCCGCGCCGGCCGGCCCGACGCTGCTCCCGGCCGGTACGGCGGACGGCATCGACGGTTCGCTGGTCGCGCCGATCGGCCGCCACCTCCAGTTCGGCCCCGAGCCGGACACCCAGTTCCGCGTCTCCTGGCAGGTGCCGGCGCCGGTCAAGAAGCCGTTCCTGCGCTTCGGCAGGACCCCGTGGGAGCTCAGCCACAAGGTGCAGGCCGAGGTCCGCGCCCTGCACACCCCGGCGCTGACCCCCACCGGCCAGCCGGTGGACCAGTACTACCTGCACGTGGCGCTGGAGGACCTCCACCCCGACACCACGTACTACTACGGCGTCGGCCACGAGGGCTTCGACCCGGCCTCGCAGCAGCAGATCTCCACCCTGCACACCTTCCGCACCGCGCCCTCCCGGGACCACCGCTGGGGCAAGGTCTACGAGCCGTTCACCTTCACGGCCTTCGGCGACCAGGGCGTCAGCGCGCACGCGGCCGGCAACGACCACATCATCAAGGCCCAGAAGCCGGCCTTCCACCTGCACGCCGGCGACATCTGCTACGCCGACCCGGCCGGTTCCGGCACCGACCCGGACAAGTCCGTCTTCAACGCGAAGACCTGGGACGCCTTCCTGGTCCAGACCGAGACCGTCGCCGCCGAGATCCCGTGGATGGTCGCCTACGGCAACCACGACATCGAGGCCTGGTACTCGCCCAACGGCTACGGCGGCGAGAACTCCCGCTTCTTCCTCCCGGACAACGGCCCGGACCCGCGCAGCGTCCCCGGCGTCTACACCTTCCGCTACAAGAACGTCGGCGTCATCTCCCTCGACGCCAACGACGTCTCCTACGAGATCCCGGCCAACCTGGGCGTCTCGGCGGGCAAGCAGACCAAGTGGCTGGAGCGCACCCTCAAGGACCTGCGCAGCGACGAGACCGTCGACTTCGTCGTGGTCTTCTTCCACCACTGCGCCTTCTCCACCACCGTCGCGCACGCCTCCGAGGGCGGCGTCCGCGAGGCCTGGGTGCCGCTGTTCGAGAAGTACCGGGTGGACCTGGTCATCAACGGCCACAACCACATCTACGAGCGCACCGACGCCATCCTGGGCAACAAGGTCTCGAAGCAGGTGCCGAGCGGCGCCACCATCGAGCCCGAGAAGGACGGCGTGGTCTACGTGACCGCGGGCGCGGCCGGCCGCAGCCTGTACAACTTCGCGACCCCGGACACCTACGAGGGCCACGAGAACCACCAGGACGAGGTCACCACGTACTACTGGAGCAAGGGCCGGGTGAAGACCCCCGAGACCATCCAGTGGTCGCGGGTGCGCTACACCGGCTACTCCTTCATCAAGGTCGACGTCACCCCGGCCCACCTGGGCCAGAAGTCGGTCATGAAGGTCACCGCCCTGGCGGAGGACGGCACGCAGATCGACAACTACTCGATCCTGCGCAAGGTCGGCGAGGGCTGGGACTCCGGCCGCGACGACGACGGCGAGGGCGGCGGCTGGGGCTGGTAGTCCCGGCGCGCCCGACGGGCCCCGGTGCCGGGGAGGCGAGTCCCCGGCACCGGGGCCCGGTGCGTCTCAGCGCCTCGGGCCGTACATGATGACGGCGACCCCGGCCAGGCAGATCAGTGCGCCGACCACGTCGTGGCGGGTCGGCCGGAAGCCGTCCACGAGCACGCCCCACAGCAGCGAACCGGCCACGAACACCCCGCCGTACGCGGCCAGCACCCGGCCGAACTGGGCGTCCGGCTGCAGCGCCGCGACGAAGCCGTAGGCGCCGAGCAGCACCACGCCCAGTCCGGCCAGCCACCACGGGCGCTGCTCGCGCACGCTCTGCCAGACCAGCCAGCAGCCGCCGATCTCGGCGAGGGCGGCGAGGACGAACAGGGCGGCGGAGCGCAGGACGGTCATGCGGTCGAGCCTAGGGTCCGTCCGGCGGGGCGGGGTGGGCGGTCAGCTCTGGCGGTACGTCGCCAGGAAGCGGCCGATGCGGTTGATGGCCGTCTCCAGGTCGTCGGCGCGGGGGAGCGTGACGAAGCGGAAGTGGTCGGGGCGGGGCCAGTTGAAGCCGGTGCCCTGGACGACGTGGATCTTCTCGCGCAGCAGCAGGTCCAGCACGAACTGCTCGTCGTCGACGATCCGGTGGACCGCCGGGTCGAGCCTGGCGAAGGCGTACAGCGCGCCCTTGGGCTTGACGCAGCTGACGCCGGGGATCTCGTTGAGGGCCTTGAAGGCGACGTCGCGCTGCTCGGTGAGCCGGCCGCCGGGCAGCACCAGGTCGTTGATGGACTGGTGGCCGCCGAGCGCGGCCTGGACGGCGTACTGGGCGGGCACGTTGGGGCACAGGCGCATCCCGGAGAGCATGGTCAGGCCCTCCAGGTAGTCGGTGGCGTGCTGCTTGGGCCCGGAGACGACCAGCCAGCCGCTGCGGAAGCCGGCCACCCGGTAGGCCTTGGAGAGGCCGTTGAAGGTGAGGGTGAGGACGTCGTCGGCGAGGGCGGCCAGGCAGTGGTGCTCGGTGTCGTCGTAGAGGATCTTGTCGTAGATCTCGTCGGCGAGGACCATCAGGTGGTGCCGGCGGGCGAGGTCGAGGATGCCCTCCAGCAGCTCCTTCGGGTAGACCGCGCCGGTCGGGTTGTTGGGGTTGATGACGACGATGGCCTTGGTGCGGGCGGTGATCTTCGCCGCGATGTCGTCGAGGTCCGGGTACCAGTCCGCCTGCTCGTCGCACAGGTAGTGCACGGCCTTGCCGCCGGCGAGGCGCACCACGGCCGTCCACAGCGGGTAGTCCGGCATCGGGACGAGCACTTCGTCGCCGTCGTCGACGAGCGCGGTGACGGCCATCTGGATCAGCTCGGACACGCCGTTGCCGAGGTAGACGTCGTTGACGCCGACCCCGCTGACGCCGCGCTGCTGGTAGTACTGCACCACCGCGCGGCGGGCCGGCAGGATGCCGCGCGAGTCGCTGTAGCCGTGCGCCCTGGGCAGGTTGCGGATGATGTCCTGGATGATCTCCTCGGGCGCCTCGAAGCCGAACGGAGCCGGGTTCCCGGTGTTCAGCCGCAGCACGCTGTGCCCGGCCTCCTCCAGCGCGTTGGCCTGGTCGACCACCGGGCCGCGGATCTCGTAGCACACGTCATTCAGCTTGCTGGACTGTCGAAACTCCATCAGCGGCCTCCCGACCGTCACCACCCGCATCGTTGCTGTTGCTTTGTTCTACCAAGTTGTCACTTGGAAAGTCCAACCTTTTGGCTATGCTGATCCACATGTCACGCCGAAGCTACGACCAGTACTGCGCCGTCGCCCGCGCCCTGGACGCGGTGGGGGAGCGCTGGAGCCTCCTGATCGTCCGTGAACTCCTGGGCGGTCCGCGCCGCTACACCGACCTGCACGCCGACCTGCCGGGCGTGTCCACCGACATCCTCGCCACCCGGCTCAAGCAGCTGGAGGGCGACGCCCTGGTCCTGCGCCGACGGCTCGAACGGCCCGCCAACGCCACCGTCTACGAGCTCACCGAGCGGGGCCGCGAACTACGCCCGGTGATCGACGCCCTGGGCGAATGGGGCCTGCCGGCCCTCGGCGAGCAGCGGCCCACCGACGCCGTCCGCGAGCACTGGGTCGCCCCCCGGAAGGCCGTGGACGGGGCGGCCGTCGGGGCGTAGCGGCCCGCGCGTACGATCGTCGGGCCACGGAGCAACCGGAGCAGAGCGGAGGCCGCCCGTGCCCACCACCTACCGCAGGTACGTCGCCGTCGGGGACTCCTTCACCGAGGGGATGTGCGACGACCTGCTGCCCGACGGCCACTACCGGGGCTGGGCCGACCGGGTCGCCGGAGCACTCGCCGGCGAGGCCGCGGACGAGGAGTTCCGGTACGCCAACCTCGCCGTCCGCGGCAAGCTCATCGGCCAGATCCACGACGAGCAGCTGGCCGTCGCCGCCGCCATGGGCGCCGACCTGGTCACCCTCGCCGGCGGCCTCAACGACGTGCTGCGCCCGGGCTGCGACATCGCCCGGGTCGAGCGGCTGCTCGGCCGCTGCGCCACCGAACTGCGCGCCACCGGCGCCACCGTCGTGCTCTTCACCAGCACCGACCCCACCCGCAGGATGGCGGGCAGCGCCCGGCTGCTGCCCGCCATCCTGCGGATGAAGGCCTTCGTGCACGAGCTCGGGCAGGAGGAGGGCGTCGCCGTCGTCGACCTCTTCTCCGCCCCCTGCTTCGACGACCGCCGGCTCTGGGCCGAGGACCGCCTGCACCTCTCGCCCGAGGGGCACCGCCGGGTGGCCGACGGGGTGCTGGAGGCCCTCGGCCGCCCCGCCGCCGACGACTGGCGCGCCCCGCTGCCGCCGGTCGCCCCGCCCGGCCCGGCCGAGCGGCTGCGCACCGACGCCCGCTGGCTGCGCAGCCACCTCGGGCCGTGGATCGGCCGCCGGCTCACCGGGCGCTCCTCCGGCGACGGCCGGCCGCCGAAGCGGGCGGAGCTGCTGCCCTACCGCGGGTGAGCGGTCGGGCGGCCTCCGGGCGCGGGTGAGCCGTCAGCCGTGATCCGTCAGCCGTGAGCCGTCAGCCGGCCTCCGGTTCGAGAACCAGGCTCGCCATCGGGGTGCGGGTGGTCCAGCCGATCGCCCGGTAGAGCGACTGGCCGGCCTCGGTGCCGACCAGGACGCCGGTGTCGGCGCCCGCCCGGTACGCGGTGTCCTGGAGGGTCCGCATCACCAGGGCGCCCAGGCCGCGGCGCCGGTGCTCGGGGGCGGTGAGGATCTGGTCCGGGACGGCCACCGCGCCGGCCAGGCCCGCCTGGCCGCGGGCGGCGAGGTGTCCGGCCCCGGTGCGGACCAGCACCCGGGCCACCCCGCCCCTGGTCCAGCTGGTCACGGTGTACCCCGCCGGCACCGCGGGCCGTTCGGCGGTCAGCGGGGCGGTCATCAGGTAGCCGGGCTCGTCCAGCCGCCACTGCGGGCCCAGCCAGGGCCGGACGGCGGCGTCCTCGGTGAACAGCTTCAGCCAGGTGCCGGGCGCGGTGGTGCACTCGGCGATCTTTCGGACGTCGGCCTCGGTCGGTTCGGGCAGCACGTGCCGGGCGACGTGGCCGACCACGCCGACGTCGATCGTCCAGCCCCAGGGCTCGTCCACCGGTTCGGCCGCCCCGCGTGAGACCGTCCACCCGGCGATCCACATCCGAACGAGTTCGTTGATGCTCGGGTCCTGCACTCCTACCCCCGTACGTAATAGGTGCACTACTGATTGAGACCTTACCGGGGTGGGGTGGCCGTGGCCAGCGCCCGGCCAGCGCACAGTACGCTTGACGGGTTCCACGAGCCCGGCGAGCACCACCGACCGGCGGGTTCACCGCACCGGACCGCCCGGTGCCCCGACGCCGGAAGGACCGAGGAAACGTGCGCGAGACCGAGCCGCCGCAGGACCCCACGGCGGCCGGGCCGACCGAGCTGCGCTCCGACTGCACCAGCTGCTTCGGGCTCTGCTGCGTCGCGCTGCCCTTCGCCGCCGGCTCCGACTTCGCCGTCGACAAGGCCGCCGGCACGCCCTGCCGCAACCTGCAGACCGACTTCACCTGCGGCATCCACGAGAAGCTCCGCGACAAGGGCTTCCAGGGCTGCACCGTCTACGACTGCTTCGGCGCCGGGCAGCGCGTCTCCCAGGTCACCTTCGGCGGCCGCAGCTGGCGCGCCGAACCCGCCGGCGCCAGGGCGATGTACGAGGTCTTCCCCGTCGTGCGGCAGCTCCACGAGCTGCTCTGGTACCTCACCGAGGCCCTCACCTACGCCCCGGCCCGCCCCCTGCACGCCGACCTGCGGCAGGCCCTGGAGGAGACCGACCGGCTCGCCGGCGGCACCCCCGAGGAGGTCCTCGCCGTCGACGTCCCCGCGCACCGGCGGCGCGTGAGCGAACTGCTGCTGCGCGCCGGCGAACTCGTCCGGGCCGCGGTCCCGAACCGCCGCGAGCACCGCGGCGCCGACTTCTTCGGGGCCCGCCTGCGCGGCGCCAACCTGCGCGGGGCCAACCTGCGCGGCGCCCTGCTCGTCGCCGCCGACCTCACCGGCGCCGACCTGCGCCTCGCCGACCTCATCGGCGCCGACCTGCGCGACGCGGCCCTCGGCGGCGCCGACCTCACCGAGGCCCTCTTCCTGACCCAGGCCCAGCTCAACGCCGCCCGCGGCGACGCCTCCACCCGACTCCCCGCGGGCCTCACCCGGCCCGCCCACTGGCCGGACACCACCACCGCCCCGGTGTCCGCCGCCGCGGCCGCCGGCAAGGCGCGCGGCCCGCGCAGGCCGCGACCCGGCGGCCGCGAGGGTGGCGGCGGCCGCCAGGGCCGGCGGCGCTAGACCCGGGGGGCGGGCGCCCGGCGGGGGATCAGTCCGTGAGCAGCCGGGCCCGGAGGGCGGCGACCTGGTCGCGGTCCACGCCGAGGGTGCCGGTGGCGTAGGCCTCGACCGAACCGTGGCGGGCGGCCAGGTCGGCGAGGGCGAGCCGGATGACCGTCTCCGGGGCCCGCCCGTAGCCGGGCCAGCCCAGGGTGCGTCCCGGGTTGGCGGCGTGCCAGTCGGCGATCAGGTGCGGGGTGGCCAGCTCGGTGAGGGCGAAGTCGGCGGCGACGTCGTCCTCGGACACCCCGAGCAGGGTGAGCACGAGGGCGGCGACCAGGCCGGTGCGGTCCTTGCCGGAGGCGCAGTGGAAGACCAGCGGCTCCTCGGCCGCGGTGATCACGTCCAGGGCCTGGCGGATCTCCTTCACCCCGTCCTCGGCGACCTCGGCGAAGCGGTCGGCGAGGTAGCGCCAGGGGTCGAGCCGAGGGTCGATCGCGGCCTGGTCGTACGGGCGGTGCTCGATCGAGAGGTTGTGGTACGCGAGCCCGTCCAGGTCGGGCACCCGCCCCTTGGCGGCGATCTCCCACGGGTAGCGCAGGTCGATCACCGTCCGTACGCCGAGCTCCCGGAACCGTCCGAGGTCGCCGTCCGTGGTGAGCTTGCCCAGTGAGTCGGAGCGGTAGAGCAGACCCCACCGGACGGATCGTCCTCCGGCGGCCCGGTACCCGCCCAGATCGCGGAAGTTGTGCAGTCGGTCGAATGCGAGGTGACGCTTCGTCATGCGCCGCACTCTAGCCACCGGTCCCGCCACCACCCCGGGCCGGGGCGGCGGCGGACGGGGCCGGGAGGGGCTCAGGAGCCGAGCGAGTCCAGGATGCGGCGGATCGACTCCACGACGGGGGCGCCGGCGGCGGCGAGGGCCGCGACGCCGGAGATGTTGCGCAGGGCGCGGCGCAGGGTGGCCGGCGGGGTGCCGCGGCCGTCGCCGATGGCCTCCAGGGACTCGTCGAGGACCTCGCGGTCCTCGGCCGGGACCTGGCCGCGCAACTGCGCCACGGCGGCGATGAGTTCGCGCATCGCGGCCTGGGGGTCGACGGGGCCCTGGTTCTTGACGATGCCGATGTTGTGGTCGCCGTGCTGGGTGACCGAGTCGCCGAAGTGGATGCCGCCGTTCACAGACCGACCTTCTTTCCGATGTTGTGGTCGCCGTACTGGGTGATCCGGTCGCCGACGTGGACGTTCTCCACCTGGACCGCGAACTCGGCCTGCGGGTTGTCGATCGCCTCCATGATCAGCTCGATCAGGTTGTTGACCTGCCAGGCGTCGTGGCTGACCACGGCCGTGTTCGAGGAGCTGGACGTCTCGATGATCAGCGAGTACAGGGTCCGCATCCGCAGCCGGGTGACCAGCCGGTAGAGGCTCACCAGGAACAGGGCGACCATCACCACGGCGATCAGGTTGCCCGCGGTGGGGTTCGCGGAGCTGGAGGTGAGCGAGCCGAGCAGCGCGGTGGCCAGCAGCAGGCCGATCACCTGCCGGACGAACCGGAGGATCACCCGGGCGCGCTTCGGCGGCACCGTCTCGAACCGCCGGGCCCGCGCGATGTTGTGCAGCGGGTAGGCGTCACCGCCCACCCACAGCACCCGACGGCTGACCCTGACGTCGATCACATTGCTTCTGCGTGCCACGTTCCGTCCCCCTGCGCGTGAGTAGCGGGGAGAACCATAGCAACGGCCGCCGACCCGGGGCCGCCGCGAGCGCAGCGGAAGGACCGTCAGGCACCGGGTGCGGCAGCGCGCGGGGCGTGCCGTCAGGTGCACCGCGCCGGGAGTCAGGCGCCGCGGTGGCCGTCAGGCGCTGCGGTCGGCGAGCACCTCGCGGACGACGTGGCGGGCGTTGGCGGTCAGGCCCGGGTCGGTGTGGCGGTAGTACGGGATCGTCACCAGGGCGATGGAGAAGGCCCAGGCGCGGCCGCGGGCCCACATCGCGTCGTCGGCGCCGAGCGCGGCGCGGAAGGCGGGACGGGCGGAGGCGGGCAGCAGGTTCCAGGCGACGATCAGGTCGGCGGTCGGGTCGCCGACGCCCATCAGGCCGAAGTCGACGACCGCGGCGAGCCGGCCGGTGCGGTCGACCAGCAGGTTGCCGGGGGTGAGGTCGCCGTGCATCCAGCTGGGCGGTCCCGCGTACTCGGGCAGCCGCAGGGCCTTGTCCCACAGGGCGGTCGCCGCCCCGGTGTCGACGGCCCCGGCGAGCTGGGCGATGGCGGCGCGGGTGGAGCCGTCCCGGGACGCGAGCGGGAGGCTGCGGTGGGCGGCGGGGCCGCCGGCCGGGTTGACGGCCCGCAGCGCGGTGACGAAGCCGGCCAGGTCGCGGGCGAGCCCGTCGGGGGCGGCGAGGGCGCCGACGGCCGGGTTGACGCCGTCGAGCCAGCGGACCACCGACCACTCCCAGGGGTAGCCGGCGGCGGGTCTGCCGACCGCGACGGGGGCGGGGACCGGCCGCGGGAGGTGCGGTGCGAGCTTCGGCAGCCACTGCTTCTCGCGCCGGACGTCCCCGGCCGCCCACTCCACCCGGGGGAGCCGGACGGCGAGTTCGGGCCCGAGCCGGAACATCGCGTTGTCCGTCCCGACGGAGGCGACCGGTGTGACCGGCAGGCCCACCCAGTCCGGGAACTGGGCGGATATCAGCCGCCGCACCAGGGCCGCGTCGATGACCAGTTCGTCGGGGTGCATCCGGGTGGCAGCGCACATGTGCGGCAGCGTACAGCGCGGACCGCCGCCCTTCAGGCGTTTCCGGAAGCCGGTCCGCCGACCCGCGGGCGCGGACCGTTCGCAGGCCGGTGGCGGGTCGGGCCCGGGTGGCGGGTCCTCCCCTCGCCGGGTCGGGCCCGGGGGCCGGTCCTACCCCGCCGCGCGACGTACCCCGCCGGCCGTCCGGGACCGGCTCAGTCCAGGGTGACCCGCACGCCGATCGTCCCGCCCTTGCCGAAGCGCAGCACGTTCGCGGTGAGCGCGATCGCGCAGAGCGGCCCGTACTTGCGGCGCAGCAGCCTGCGGTAGGCGGGGGCGCGCGCGGAGTCGAGGACGGCGGTCGCCGGGACCTGCTCGCCGAGCAGGGTGCCGCGGATGTCGCTCGGCCCGACCAGGACGTCGGAGCGGTTGCGCAGCCGCTTGACCTTCCCGGTGCGGGTGACGGTGGTGAAGACCAGCGCGTCCCCGTCGCGCGCCACCCAGACCGGGGTGTTCACGGGGGTGCCGTTCCTCCGGTGGGTGGTGAACAGCAGGTACTTGGCGGCGGCGAGCTCCGCCAGCCGGGCGGAGGCGGCCGAGGAGGCGGTCGCGGGGGCGGTCGCGGAGGAGGCTCCGGCGCGGCCCGCGGACGGGGCCGGGCCGGCGTTCAGCGGGCGGGAGGTGTCCATGCGCGCCAGCGTAGGAGGGCACAACGGGGCCCGGCTGGAGTCCTGTTGGGGCCGCCCGGTGCCGCCGCCACGCCCGGCCGCGCCGGGTGCGGCCGGGAGCCGTCCCCGGCACCTGCCAGAATGCAGGGCGTACGGCGAAAGCACTGAAGGAGAAGGTGACCGGCTTCGTGACCACGCCAGTCGAACAGGTGGCCCGGCAGGCCCAGCAGGCGATCGAGCGCAAGATCGCGGAGGAGCTGGGCGTCCGCGAGGGGCAGGTGAAGGCGGCCGTCGACCTGCTCGACGGCGGCGCGACCGTCCCCTTCGTGGCCCGTTACCGCAAGGAGGTCACCGGCTCCCTGGACGACGCCCAGCTGCGCGCCCTGGAGGAGCGGCTGCGCTACCTGCGGGAGTTGGAGGAGCGCCGGACGGCCGTCCTGGAGTCGATCGAGGCCCAGGGCAAGCTCGACGACGCGCTGCGCGCCCGGGTGCTGGCGGCCGATTCCAAGGCCCGGCTGGAGGACATCTACCTGCCGTTCAAGCCGAAGCGGCGGACGAAGGCGCAGATCGCCCGTGAGGCCGGGCTGGAGCCGCTGGCCGACACCCTGCTGACCGACCCGACGCAGGACCCGGCGGCGCTCGCCGCCCGGTACCTCAACGAGTCCGTCGCGGACGGCGCGGCCGCGCTGGAGGGCGCCCGGGCGATCCTCGTGGAGCGCTTCGGCGAGGACGCCGACCTGGTCGGCTCGCTGCGCGAGCGGATGTGGACGCACGGCAGGCTGGTCGCCACCGTGCGCGACGGCAAGGAGCAGGACGGCGCCAAGTTCGCCGACTACTTCGACTTCGCCGAGCCCTACACCAAGCTCCCCTCGCACCGCATCCTGGCGATGCTGCGCGGGGAGAAGGAGGAGGTGCTGGACCTCGAACTCTCGCCGTACGACGGCGAGGAGGGCGACCTGCCGGGCGAGAACGACTACGAGCGGCGGATCGCCGCCCGGTTCGGCGTCGCCGACCGCGGCCGCCCGGCCGACAAGTGGCTCGGCGACACCGTCCGCTGGGCCTGGCGCACCCGCGTGCTGGTGCGCCTCGGGATCGACCTGCGCGCCCGGCTGCGCGCCGAGGCCGAGGACGAGGCGGTGCGGGTGTTCGCGGCGAACCTGCGCGACCTGCTGCTCGCCGCCCCGGCCGGCACCCGCGCCACCATGGGCCTGGACCCGGGCTTCCGCACCGGGGTGAAGGTCGCCGTGGTGGACGCCACCGGCAAGGTCGTCGCGCACGACACGATCTACCCCCACCAGCCGGCCAACAAGTGGGACGCCGCGATCGCGACCCTGGCCGCGCTGGCGAGGAAGCACGACGTGGACCTGGTGGCGATCGGCAACGGCACCGCCTCCCGGGAGACCGACAAGCTCGCCGAGGACCTGCTCAAGCGCCACCCCGAGCTGAAGCTCACCAGGGCGATGGTCAGCGAGGCGGGCGCCTCGGTCTACTCGGCCTCCGCGTTCGCCTCGCAGGAGCTGCCGGAGCTGGACGTGTCGATCCGCGGTGCGGTCTCGATCGCCCGCCGTCTGCAGGACCCGCTGGCCGAGCTGGTGAAGATCGACCCGAAGTCGATCGGCGTCGGCCAGTACCAGCACGACCTCAGCGAGGTGAAGCTCTCCCGCTCGCTGGACGCCGTGGTCGAGGACTGCGTGAACGCCGTCGGCGTGGACGTCAACACGGCCTCCGCACCGCTGCTGACCAGGGTCTCCGGCATCACCGGGACGCTGGCCGACAACATCGTGGCCCACCGCGACGCCAACGGCCCGTTCCGCACCCGCCGGCAGCTCAAGGACGTCTCCCGGCTCGGACCGAAGGCCTTCGAGCAGTGTGCGGGCTTCCTGCGCATCCCCGGCGGCGACGACCCGCTGGACGCCTCCAGCGTGCACCCCGAGGCCTACCCGGTGGTGCGCCGGATCCTCGCCTCGACCGGCGGCGAGCTGCGCGAGCTGATCGGCAACGGCGAGCGGCTGCGGGCCCTGCGTCCGGCGGACTTCGCCGACGAGGTGTTCGGCGTCCCGACCGTCACCGACATCCTCGGCGAGCTGGACAAGCCGGGCCGCGACCCGCGCCCGGCGTTCCGCACCGCGACCTTCAAGGAGGGCGTCGACAAGATCGGCGACCTGGAGGTCGGCATGGTGCTGGAGGGCGTGGTGACCAACGTGGCCGCGTTCGGCGCCTTCGTCGACGTGGGCGTCCACCAGGACGGCCTGGTGCACGTCTCGGCGCTGTCCCGGACCTTCGTCAAGGACCCGCGCGAGGTGGTCAAGCCGGGCGACATCGTGAAGGTCCGGGTGGTCTCGGTGGACGTGCCGCGCAAGCGGATCGGGCTGACTCTGCGGCTGGACGACGAGGTCGGCCGGGACCGGGGTGACCGGGGTGACCGGGGCGGGGAGCGTGGCGGCGACCGCGGCCGGGGTGGCCAGGGCGGCGAGCGGCAGGCCCGCCCGCCGCGCCAGGACCGTCGGGGCGGCGGCCAGGAGCGGCGCGGTCAGGGCGGCTCCGGCGGCGCCGCGGCGCCGTCCAACAGTGCCATGGCGGACGCGTTGCGCCGGGCGGGCCTGACCGGCGGCGAGGGCGGCTCGGGGGACCGGCGCTCCGGCCGGCGCTGAGCGGCCGCCCGGGCGCGAGAACACGGCGGCGGGGCCGGTGGACGACTGCTCCACCGGCCCCGCCGCCGTACCCGCCCGCCCGCTCAGACCAGCAGCTTGTCCTTGGCCTTCTGGTACTCCTCCTCGGAGATGGCGCCCTTCTCCCGGAGGTCGGCCAGCCTGGCGAGGTCGTCGACGTGGCTGCCGCCCGTGCCGCCCTCCGGCCCGCCGGCGGCCGCGTCGCGGATGTACGTCTTGAACGCGGCCTCGGTCTGTCTGGCCTGCTCGACGTCCCGCTCACCCATCGACTTCCCGCGGGCGATCACGTAGATCAGCACGCCGACCAGCGGGATCAGGATCACCAGGATCAGCCAGCCGGCCTTGCCCCAGCCGCTCATGTCGCGGCTGCGGAAGATGTCCGTGATGATCTTGAACAGCAGGAAGAACCAGAGGATCCAGAGGAACAGCTCCAGCATCGTCCAGAAGATGTTGAGCAGCGGGTAGTTGTTCATAGCCGAGTCATATCACCGCAAAACGGACATCGTGCTCCGGTGTACGGCCATTCCGGTGGTTCTCGGTGCCGGCGGGAATAACCCCGGCCGCGGGAGACCGGGTGTCAGCCGGCGCCGGGAGCCGGGTGCCGGCCGACCTCGGGTGCCGGGCCCTGGTCGATGCGGCAGGCCGGAAGTCGGCCGTTGCGGCCGGACCGGTGTCAGCCGAGCCCTGCGCGGCGGCGCAGCTCCACCGCCAGGCCGACCAGCTCGCCCCACCACTCCTCGTGCCCGGCCAGCAGCAGCCGCTGCGCCTCGGCCGCCGGCACCGCCCGCACCTCGACCACCTGCTCGCCGTCCGCCGGATTGGTCGGCGTCGAGTCCACCGAGACCTCCGCCCAGCCCCACAGCCACGCCTTCTCGGGGTGCGGCTGCCACGGCCGGTACGGCGTCGGGTCGTCGGTGCGGCAGCGGTGCGCGCCCAGCCAGTCCGGCTCGCCCAGCAGCCGGGCGCCGGCCTCCTCCCGCAGCTCGCGCTCCAGGCAGGAGGCGATGCTCTCGCCCTGCTCCCGGGTGCCGCCGGGCAGGAACCAGTGGTCCCGGTCGTCGCGGCAGAGCACCACCCGGTCCCCGGTGAAGCCGACCAGGTGGATGTTGGTGACCAGTTCGTCCGGCGGCAGCTCGGTGGAGAACAGGGCGTCGTACCTGCCCCACGTCCAGTACTGCGGCGCGTGCAACGCCGGGAAGAGCGCCGCCAGTTCGGCGGCTCTGCCGGAGGTGTCGGTGCGGTCCGTGGTGTCTGTCATTCGGTGATCGTAGTGCCGGCCGGGAAACGGCGGGGGGCGCTCGGATGGACGAGGGAGATGTCGGAGGTGGAGATGGCGCGCGGCCGCCGGACCCCCGAACCGGTCGCTTCGCCGACCCAACTCCCCAGCGCCATCTCGGCGGTGATGCCCGGTCCGAAACCGGCGATCAGCCCCGGGGTGCCGTCCGGCACGCCCCCCTCGGCGAACAGCCGGGCGAGCGCGTCGAACACCACGGCGCTGGCGATGTTGCCGCGTTCGGTGAGGGTCGCGCGGCTGTGCCGGAAGGCGGCCGGCTCCAGGCCGAGGAACCGGCAGAGGTCGTCGAGGATCCGCGGGCCGCCGGCGTGCACGATGTAGAAGCCCAGCCCGGAGGCGTCCCAGCCGTGGTCGCCGGCCAGGCCGCGCAGGGCCGGGGCGAGCATCTCCATGGTGCCGGGCACCCGTTTGTCCAGCTGGAAGTGGAAGCCGGTGTCCTTCACCCCGTACGAGATCCAGTCCTCGGTGTCCGGGACGAGGTGCGAGCCGTTGCGCTCCACCTGTACGCCCGTGCCGCCGCGCCCGCGCATCACGACGGCGGCGACGGCGTCCCCGAACAGCCCGTTGGAGAGCAGCGAGCCGACGCCGAGGTCGGTCGGCTGGTAGCAGAGCGAGCAGAACTCGCAGGAGACGATCAGCACGTTGGCGCCCGGGTACGCGCGGCAGAAGTCGTGCGCGCGGCTGACCGCGGCCCCGCCGGCCGCACAGCCGAGCTGGGCGACCGGCAGCTGGCGGGTGTCGGGGCGGAAGCCCAGGGTGTTGATCAGCCAGGCGGTCAGCGAGGGCATCATGAAACCGGTGCAGGACACGTAGATGATCAGGTCGACCTCCCGGGCGCCCAGCTCGGCGTGGAGCAGGGCCCGCTCCACCACCTCGGGGACGCGTCGCCGGGCCTCCCGCTCGTAGACCGCGTTGCGGGCGGTGAACCCCGGGTGGGTGAGGGTCCGCTCGATCGGCTGGACCAGGTGCCTGGTCCGCACCCCGGTGTTCTCGATCAGCCGCAGGGCGAGGCCGAGTTGCGGGTGGCCGGCGTGCAGGGAACGGGCCAGGTCGAGCGTCTCGTCGAGGGTGACGACGTGCTCGGGCACGGCGATGGCCGGGCGGCAGAGTGTTGCCATGGGTGAGGGTCTCTTGTGAGGGGCCTGGACGGGCGGGGTGCGGGGGGTGGGGGTGTGCGGGCGGGGCCTGGACGGGCAGGGGGGCGCGGGCTGGGGCGTGCGGGCTGGGGTGTGCGGGCGGTCGGTCACCGGGGGCCGGTCACCGGACCGCTCGGTGACCGGCCCCCGGGGTCGGTCACCAGGCGACCGGCAGGGTGCGCGGGTAGCGCCAGATCGAGCCGGTCTGCCAGTCCAGTTCGGACGGGTCGACGGCGAGCCGCAGCCGGGGGAAGCGCCTTAGCAGGGTGCCGACGGCGACCTGCAGCTCCATCCGGGCCAGGTGAGCGCCGAGGCAGTGGTGCTGGCCGTGGCCGAAGGCCATGTGGGTCGGCGCCCCCCGGTCGAGGTCCAGCTCGTCGGGCCGCTCGTAGACGGCCGGGTCCCGGTTGGCGGTGAGGTAGGACACGTGTACGGCCTCGCCCGCCCGGATCGGCGTGCCGCCGAGCTCCACGTCCTCGGTGGCGACCCGGGCGATGCCGACGCCCTGGCGGAACGGGATGAACCGCAGCAGCTCCTCCAGGCCGCGCGGCAGCAGTTCGGGCCGGGCGCGCAGCTTGGCCAGCTGCTCGGGGTGGGTGAGCAGCGTGTAGGTGATGTTGCTGAGCTGGTAGGTGCTGGTGTCGTGACCGGTGACCAGCAGGACCATCGCCATGACGGCCAGCTCCTGGTCGTCCAGCAGCTCCTCGCCGTCCCGGGCGGTGGCCAGGGCGCTGATCAGGTCCTCGCCGGGGTGCGCCCGCCTGGCCGCCGTGAGCTCGGTGAAGTAGCCGCGCAGCGCCGCCTTGGCGGCCTCCTGGCCGTCCCGGCCGCCCGGGCCCGTCGCCATCATCGCCACGGCGTGCCCGCGCAGTTCGGCGCGGTCCGGCTCCGGGATGTCCAGCATCTCGCAGATGGTGGTGAGCGGGAGCCGGCCGGACAGGAAGTGGGCCAGGTCGGCGGGGGAGCCGTGCTCGGCCATCTCGTCGAGGCAGCCGTCCACGATCCGCTGGGTGGCCGGGCGCATCCGCTCCACCTGGCGGTTGGTGAAGCCCCGGGCGACCAGCCTGCGCAGGCGGTTGTGGGCCGGCGGGTCCATCAGGTTGATCGACTCGACCTGGGCGATCGGGGCGGGCGTCATCCGCGGCAGGTCGCGTCCGATGCCGGCGGCGCGGCTGAACCGGCGGTCGGTGGTGACCACCTTGACGTCCTCGTAGCGGGTGGCCAGCCAGGCCTCCCCCTCGCCGTGCGGCAGCCGGATCCTGGCGACCGGGGCCTCGGTGAGCAGCCGCCTGAGGAGGGGGTCGAACTCCAGGCCGTCGGTGTGGTCGAAGGGGCAGTCCCACACGGGGGCGGTGGTGGTCACGGGCCTGTCCAATTGTCCTGGTACTGCTTTCTGTGTCCTGCCTGCCGTGAACGGCCTGCTGTGAGCCGCCCCCGGTGCGACCCGGCCGGATGGGCCGGGTGGAGCGCCGTGGGCGTACCACCCGGGGGCGGATTCCTCGCCGGGCCCTGTTGTTCGGGCCCGGACAAGCCGATGTTCCCCCATGGATCGGCAAAAATCTTGCCTGCCAAGGGAGTTCGCTCAAATGAGTGAGCCGGATGATGGTCATGTGATGCGACGGCATTCTCGCGGTGTTCTCGCCGTCTTCTCGCGCGGTATTTCCGGCGTGCGCGGGGCACCGGTGGCCGGTGGGTGGCGGTCGGTGGCGAGGGCGTGGCGGGGCGTCGGCCGTTCGGTGCGACCCGGTGGCCCGACACCTGACGTGCGGTCAGGGGCGGGTGTTCGAGCGCCTATCATCACGCCATGGCCACCCCTGAGCTGATCCGCATCGTCTCCCGCTCCTCGCCCATGGCGCTCGCCCAGGTGGAGCGCGTCCGCGCCGAACTCGCCGCCCTGCACCCGGGGCTGCGCACCGAGGTGGTGCCCGTCACCACCTCGGGCGACCGCTGGACCGGAGACCTCGCCCGGCTGGGCGGCAAGGGCGCGTTCACCAAGGAGGTCGACGCCGCACTGCTCGCCGGGGAGGCCGACGTCGCCGTGCACTGCCTCAAGGACGTCCCCGCCGACCGCCCGCTGCCCGCCGGCACCGTCTTCGCCGCGTACCTGCGCCGCGACGACATCCGCGACGCCCTCGTCCACCCCGGCGGACTGACCCTGGCCGAACTGCCGCCCGGAACCCGGATCGGCACCTCCTCCGTCCGTCGGGTCGCCCAACTCGCCGCCTCCCACCCGCACCTGGTGTGCGTGCCGATCCGCGGCAACGCCAACAGCCGGCTGGCCAAACTGGCGGCGGGCGAGGCCGACGCCCTGCTGCTTGCCGTCTCCGGCCTCGAGCGCATCGGCGAGCAGGCGCGGATCACCGAGGTCCTGGACGTCGACGCGATGTGCCCGCCGATCGGGGCCGGCATCCTCGTCCTGCAGTGCCGTGAGGACGACGAGGCGACGATCGAGGCCGTCGCGGCGATCGGCCACCGTGACACCTGGCGCGAGGCCGCGGCCGAGCGGATGTTCCTGCACGTGCTGCAGGGGCACTGCAACAGCCCGATCGCCGGCTACGCCAGGGCCGAGGCGGACGGCCGGCTCTCGATGCGCGGCCGGGTGTTCAGCCCGGACGGCAAGCAGGTGCTGGACGCCCACGAGTGGGCGGGTGCGCTCAGCCCCGAGGACCTCGGCACCTCGACCGCGCTGGCGCTCAAGCGGCAGGGCGCGCAGGAGCTGATCGCGGGCATCCCGCACTGATCGGGCGGTGGGCGGGTGCCGGGCGGGTGCCGGTCTTGTGCTGACTGCGCCGGTCGGGCCCGAGGGCCGGTCGGGTCGCCCGCCCGCCGGGCGTGCGTCCGGATCGTGCACGCCCGATCGTCGGGTGGGCCCGGAGGCCGTCCGCCCGCCCGAGGGCCCCGGCGGGTCGGGCCGCCCGGGTCGTGTGCCCGCCCGTCCGTCCGCAGGTCAGGCCGTTCGCACGCCCCTCTTCCGGCCGCTCGGTTCGCCGGGCTTGCGGCAGAACCGGGCGGGTGTTCGAAGCGTCCGTTGGGGCGTGATCAGTGGAGTTATCGACCGAATCCCGATGTTCTGGCCCGGACTGCTGCTCGCCCTGGTCCCGGCGGCGCTGCTGAACCGGCCGGCGGGGCGGCTGCTGCGCGCGCACTGGGCGGTGGGCTTCCTGCTGCTGCTCGGGCTCGGCGGGGTGGTCACGGCGACACTGCTGCCGGACGCGTTCCGACTGTCCGCGGACGCCGTCCGGCACTGCGCCGTGGCCGGCGGGCGGCCGCGCTCGGCGCACGAGCTGCTGACCGTCCGGCACCTGGACCTCAAGCTGGCGGCCTTCGCCCCGGTCGGGCTCGCGGCCGCCCTGGCCGGCACCCGGCGGCGGGCCGTGCAGGCGCTGATCGGCGCGGCGGCGCTGCCGTTCGTGGTGTCCGCGGTCCAGTACGCGGTGCCCGCGATCGGGCGCCAGTGCGACGTGCAGGACGTCTGGGACGGCGTGCAGGGCATCGTCATCGGCGCGGGCACCGGACTGCTGGCCGGGCCGCTGCTCCGCGCCGGGTGGTCCCGGTCGCGCCGGGAGGGCGCGGCCGGCTGAGGCGCGTCCGGCGGATCCCGCCGGATCCTCCTCGGCCAGTGGGAGGGTGTGGCCGGGCGCGGCCAGTGCTCGGGTCGGTGTTCGGGGCAGTGCTCGGGGCAGTGCTCAGGCCAGTGCTCGGGTCAGTGCTCCGGCCCGTCCTCGCCCGGCAGGAGCGGGAAGAGGCGGGCCACGGCGGCGACCGGGCGGGCGTCGGCGGGCCGGGCGGCCGGGTCGTCGTCGCGGTCGCGGTAGCGGGCGAGCACCCGGCGGATCTCCGCACCGACGGCGGACAGCTCGGCGGGGGTGAGGTGGACGACGGCACTGAACGCCTCGTCCCGGCGCCAGTCGGCGGGAGCCCCGTCCCGGTGGGCGAGCCAGCGACGGTAGCTCTCGTCCTCCAGGCCGCGCGCGAGCTCGCCGAACCCGTCCGCCTCCTGTCCCGCCCCCCGGGCCGGGTGCCCGGCGGGGGCCTCGGCAGGGTCCGGCTCCCGCGGCAGGCGCCAGGGCCGGGCACGTCCGTCGACGGGCGGGGCCTCCTCGACGAGCCCGTGGCGGGCCAGCTGGCGCAGGTGGAACGAGCACAGCCCCGAGCTGAACCCGAGCCGGGCGGCGGCCTCGGTCGAGGTGAGCGTGCCGGTCTCGGCGAGCAGCCGGAGCAGGGCCGTGCGCACGGCGTGCTCGGGCAGTGTGCCGGTGGCGGGGGCGGTGAGGTCGTCGGTCACTTTGCAAAGTCTGCTACTTTGCAAAGCAGCTGACAAGCCGTCGGCCACCCGTGGCCGGAGCCGAATCGACGAGGGAGCGCCGATGTCCGAACTGCGTGAACGCCCGACCGTCCTGCGGATCACCGAGGTCGGGGAGGAGATCCTCCGTCGCACCTGCCGCCCGGCCGACGCGACGGACTACGGCAGCGAGCGGCTGGCCCGGCTCATCGACGACATGTTCGCCACCATGTACGCCGCCGACGGGTGCGGACTCGCCGCCAACCAGGTCGACGTGGACCTCGGCCTCTTCGTCTACGACTGCCTCGACGACCGGGGAACCCGGCACGTCGGCCACGTCCTCAACCCGGTCGTCGAACCGCAGGAGCCGGGCCGCCGACTGATCGAGGACGCCGAGGGCTGCCTCTCCGTACCCGGCGCCAACACCGAACTCGCCCGCCCCGCCCGGGTGGTGGTACACGGCTTCGACCGCGACGGCGAGCCCGTCACCATCGAGGGCACCGGCTACTTCGCCCGCTGCCTCCAGCACGAGACCGACCACCTCAACGGCGGCCTCTACATCGACCGGCTGTCCGGCCGCGACCGCAAGCGCGTCCTGCGGCAGTCCGCCGACCGCCGCGAGTCCGTCTTCGCCGAGCGCGCCGCCCGAGCCGCAGCCGCCGCAGCCGCCGCGAGGCCCGCGGGCTGACCATCGCGCCTGTTCACGCGGTCCGGCCCCGTCGAGGATCCTCGGATGCGGTCCGGCCGAGTGGGCCGACGTTCCGGCGACGGGCGACGTGACCGGCGCGGTCCGGGAAGCACACCCTGCCGGTTCGTCCATGGCCTGCTCCGCCGGATCGGCCGGATCGTTCGGATCGATCGGCGAGGCGGTGTCCGGGCCTTCCGTCCACGGGGTCGGTCGCTCCCGACTCGCCTGATTCCGAACGAGTTTCATCGCTCCGGGCGGCGGCCCGGGCGGCGGCCGGGCGTGGGTGGGGCGGTGCGCCGGTAGATGCTGCCGCCCGGTGCGTACCAGCTCGCCTTCTTCCGGACGGCCGGGCTCGGATCCCCGGTGCGGGACGCTTCCAGCGCGGCGGCGGCGCGCGCGTCGACGTGGACGAACTTGCCGACCAGCTCGGCGGCCATCGACCGGACCAGCGGGGAGGAGTCGGTGGCCAGATGCCGCAGCGCGGGTTCCAGGACCCGGTCCGCCCCCGGCGCGCAGGTGTCCCCCTTGCACCGGTCACAGGCCAGCGCGTGGAACGCGGCCACCCGCACCCGGGCGTCGGGATCGTCGGCCATGGTGATGAGCGCGGGCATGGACTCGATGTCCACCAGGTGGTCCAACAGACGGCAGCAGCCCTCCCGGACGGCCGCGTCCGGATGGGACAGCCCGGCGCGGACGGCGGCGATCACGCCCTCCCCGCGCCGCAACAGCTCCTGGTAGGCCGGCACGGCGCGTTGCGGGTCGGCCAGGCAGGAGACGAGGGACTGGTCGTCGGTGCTGACGAATCCGAGCATGGCCCGAGTGTCCGGCGGCCCGGCCCCTTCCGGCAACGGGATTTCGCCGCCCCCGACGGCGCCGCCGGCCGGGGTTCGGCGCCGGTCCCGGTCAGGCGCCGGTCCCGGTCAGGTGCCGGTGGAGCGCCCGTGCCGAGGAGGCCACCTGCGCGGCGGGCACCTCCAGGTGGCCACCGGGATTGGCGTGCAGCACCTTCGCCCGGGTGCCGAAGGCGTCGAACAGCGCGAGCGCCGCCTCGCGCGGCACCAACTCGTCGTCCCACTGCACGACGAACTCCACCGCGGCGTCGACCCGGGCCGCCGGCCGGTCCAGCGAGCCGTGCCCGGCCAGCCCGAACACGGCCGCCGTGATCCGGGGTTCGGCGGCGGCGAGCGGAACGCCGACCACACTGGCCAGCGACAGACCCCAGTACCCGACGGGACCGTCCGCACCGACCTCGTCCAGCCGCTGCAGGGCGTCCAGCACCGCCCGCCACTCGGGGACGGCCCGTTCCGCGAGCGCGGCGGTGTGCCGGGCGACCCGTTCGCCGATCGGCTCACCGTTCGCCAGCAACTCGCCGACGGCGGCCGGGAACCACTCGTCCTCGGCGGTCCGCGGGCGTTCACCGTGCCCGGGCGCGTCGAGGCCCGCGACCGCGAAGCCGCACCCCGCCACCCACCGGCGCGCCCGCTGCACCAGCCCCGGTGCCAGCTTGTGCTGACCGCCACCGTGCCCCTGCAGCACCAGCGGGCGGCCGCCGACCGCACCGGCGGGGGACCACAGCACCCCCGGGACGCCGTCGAGCGTGAACCGTCGTTCCGTGACGCCGCCGTCGGTCGTCTCCGAACTGAAGCGCATGAGCCCCCCGACCCTCGCGGGCGGCGCCGGATCCCGCCCTGTTCCCGTCCCCGCCCGCCGCATTCTCGCCGAGAACCCTCGCACGCTCCTCCCGGTTTCGCCCGCAGCAGCCGCGCGACGATCCCGGACGGCTCTGCGCTCCCCCTTGGACGACGGCGGAAGCGGCCCGGGGAGGGGCTCCTCCGCGCCACCGACCGGGCGGCGCAACCCCAGCAGGCCCGGTCCTTGCTGCGCAGGAAGTCGGCCCATCCGACTTCCCGTGCGCAGCTCCTGTGCCTGCCCGGGCGAGTGGAATAGGTAGACCAACCGTCATATTTCCCCGGGGCTGGGCTGGGCTGGGCTGGGCCGCGCCGCACAGGAAGTCGGCCTGGTCGACTTCCTGTGCGATTCGCTCGACCCGCTCGCCGGCCTGTGCCTCGATTCTTGGGGTGAATATGTAGACCGGGCGTCATATTCTGCGAGGTGGCGAGGCGTGGAGTGGGAAGTCGGTGGGGTCGACTTTCTGTGTGGCGGCTGCTGTGGAGGGGGCTGCATATGTAGACCGGTCGTCATATTCGATTGCCCGCTTTCTCGCTGATTGCTGGGGAGGCGCACAGGAAGTCGATGGCTTCGACTTCCTGGGTGTGAGGGGTGCGACACTCGCGGAGTCTGTAGACCGGTCGTCATATTCGCTTCGGGTGCCCGGGGTCCTGAGGGCGGGGGTGTGTCGGGGGGCGGGGCTAGGGTGTGGCTGGTGGACGACCAGTACTTCGCGTTGGCGTACAGGGGTGAGGCTCGGTGCCCCGTCTTCCTGAACGGTGTTCTCCACGAGGAGTTCGCCGAGGGGGCCTTCGACCGGCCGATGACGTACGGCTGGCAGCACGACGCCCCCAGGCAGGGGCCGCCCGATGACCTTCCGGCCGAGCTGTGGCTCGTCACCAAGGACCGGTCCTACGGCTTCGACTTCCACACGGCCTTCGGCGGACACGTCGTCAGTGCGGGTTTCCTGGAGCTGCTGCGGGCCGGGGGCGCGGGTGACTGGCAGGTGTCGCGGCTGCAGGTGGTGTCCGCGAAGGGGCGTCCGATCCCGGCGAAGGAGTACTACTTCGTACGGTTCCCGCGGTCCGCGCTGCTGAGCACCGAGCGGCTGGTCGATCTGGAACGGTCGCGGATCGACCTACGTCGTGACGGTCAGGTCAAGAAGGTGTGGGAGTTGCGCTTCGCGGAGTCGCCGGAGCGGGACTTCTTCCTGCTCGACTCGGTGGCGCTGTCGGGGGTCGCGTTCTGCTCCCGCCGCTTCGCCGAGGCCGCGGAGCGGCTGGGGCCGAAGGGTGTCGAGTTCGTGCCGTTGCCGGGGATCGGATCGCTGCAGAGCGCCTGACCCGGACTCGTCCGAGCCCGGGCCGGGCGCCCAGGGCCGGGTGCCGTGGGCGGTCAGTGCGGAACGGGCGGCGAGGTGGGGCCGAAGGCGCGCTCGGCGGCGGTCATCACCCAGAGCGGGAACTGGTCGAGGGGGAGTGCCGGCGAGGCCGGGAAGTCCGGGCGGATGGCGGCGTCGGGGAAGAACGCCGTCCGGCAGCCGAGGCAGAGCCAGCCGGCCTGCCAGACGCTCAGGTTCCGCTGCCACTGGGCCTTCTGGGTGGGCAGGACGATCGCGGCCGCCTGGCGGCGCCGCCGCCGGGACACGGCCTGCACGATCAGGCCGCAGACCACCAGGAGGCCGGGGAGGACGAACGGGCCCAGGCGGTAGCCGAGCCGGTAGGCGGCGTCGTAGCGGTCGAGGTCCCGGGCTCCGTGGAGCAGCGAGACGACGCCGAGCACGGCGAGGGCGGCGGCGATGCCGTAGAGCACCGTCGATGCCGTGCCGGCCTGCCCGGGTGCCGGTCGGGGTTCGGGCGGCGGGGCCAGCAGCGCGCGGGTCGGGCCGTCGAGGGGTGTGCTCGGGTCGGCCACCGCCCGGGGTATCGGGACGGTGTGGTCCGGCGCGGCGCACTGGGGGCAGGTGGCACTCATCGAACGGGTTCGCTCCTGGTGCGGACTGGTGCCTGAACGGTGGACCCGCGTAGTACACCACGGGCGGTCGGGCGGCTCGGTGCCCGGTCGGGCGGTGCCCGGCCGGTGGGCTACCGGCCGTTGCCGTCGAGGAGGGAGCGGGTGAGCCGGTCGGCGACCGTACCGTCCAGTGGGGCGTGGCCGAGCAGGAAGCGGTACCAGAAGACCCCGTAGACCTGGTCGACGACCAGGTCGAGGTCGGTGTCCTCGGCGAGTTCGCCGCGTTCGCGGCCGCGGGCGAGGAGTTCGCGCAGGGCGGTGCGGCGGGTGGCGGTGAAGCTCTGCATGAGGTCGGCGAGGTGGGGGTCGCGGGCGGCTTCGCGGACGAGGGTGCGCAGGGCGGGGGCGGTGGGGCCGCGTTGGGCGCCGTCGAAGGTGGTGGCGACGAAGGCGCGGAGGTCGCTGCGCAGGGTGCCGGTGTCGGCGCCGGGGACGTCCTGGTCGGCGCGGTCGGTGAGCGCGTCGAGCAGGACGGCGCCCTTGGAGGGCCACCAGCGGTAGACGGTCTGCTTGCCGACGCCGGCGGTGCGGGCGATGGCGTCGATGGTGACGGGTGTGCCGTCGGAGGTGGCGAGCAGGCGGAGGGCGGCGTCGAGGATCGCCTGGTGGGCGGCCTCGTTGCGGCGGCGTCCGGTGTGCGGGCGGGTGGGGGTCGCGGGGGCGCCCGGGTCGGTGGTGTCCGGAGCCGCGGCGTCCTGGGCCGTGGCTCCCGGAGCAGGGGCGCCCGGGTTGGCCGGGGTGTCGGGCCGGGGGTCGGTCGCTGGCATGGCGGTCCCTCTTCTCTGCTGCGGTTCGCTGCATCCCCTTGACAAGACTAACAGTCTCGACAACCATCATTACCGGAACTAGCGGTCTCGACAAACCGGAGGATGCACCACCATGAGCACCACCTCTGAACTCTTCGCCGGACAGCACGTCGTCGTGATGGGCGGCAGCTCGGGCATCGGCGAGGCCTCGGCCGCCGCCTTCGCCGCGGACGGCGCCGAGGTCGTGATCACCGGCCGCGACCGGGAGCGCCTGGACGCGGCCGTCGCCCGGATCGGCGGCAAGACCACCGGTCACCGGGTGGACGCCGCGGACGCCGAGGCGGTCGCCGCCTTCTTCGCGGAGGTCGGCACCGTCGACCACCTGGTGGTCGCGGTCAGCGGCGCCGCCGGCAGCGGCCCGTTCGCCGGGCTCGATCTGGCCGATCTGGCCACCGGGTTCGACGCGAAGTTCTGGCCGCAGGTCCGCGTCCTGCAGGCGGCGCTCCCGCACCTGCGCCAGGACGGTTCGGTCACCCTGATCACCGCGGCCTCCGCCCGCGCCGCCATCCCCGGCACCGCCGGGCTGGCCGCCATCAACGGCGCCCTGGAGGCCATGGTCCCGCCGTTGGCCGTCGAGCTCGCCCCGCTGCGGATCAACGCGGTCTCGCCGGGCGTGATCGACACCCCGTGGTGGGACCGCGTCCCGGTCGAGCAGCGGACGGCGCTCTTCGACGGCCTCGCCGCGACCACCCCGGTCGGTCGGGTCGGCCGGGCCGAGGACGTCGCGCGGGCGATCCACCTGCTCGCCGCCAACACCTTCGTCACCGGTGTCGTGTTCGACTGCACCGGTGGGGCCAACCTTCCCACCGGGCGCTGAACCGGGGATAGTCGGATGATCGCGCCCGGTCCGGAGTCAGCCCCGGACCGGGCGCGCACCCGGGCGGACGACCCGGGTGCGGCCGGGCGGTCCGCTGCCCGTGCGCACATCCGTGCGGCGGAGGTTGACGACCCGTCGCCGCGGCCCGGGGTGTCACCCGTGCGGGGGCGTCACCACGCGGCCTCGCGGTAGTCCTTGAGGAACACTCCCGACACCGGGTGGCCGGCCTCCCCGCGCACGATGGGGTCGTAGACCCGGGCGGCGCCGTCCACGACGTCCAACGGGGTGCGGAAGCCCTGGTCGGCGAGGTGGGCCTTCTTCGGCGCCGGGTTCTCGTCGGTGATCCAGCCGGTGTCGACGGCGCACATGTGCACGCCCTGTCGGGCGAGGTCGGCGGCACTGGTGCGGGTGAGCATGTTGAGCGCGGCCTTGGCCATGTTGGCGTGGGGGTGGCCTGCGGTCTTGTTGCGGACGGCGAAGCGGCCCTCCACCGCGGTGACGTTGACGATGTAGCGGGCGGGGTGCGGCGAGGCGAGGAGGAGGGGGAGGAGGCGGTCGCACAGGAGGGTGGGGGCGAGGGCGTTGACGAGCTGGGTCTCCAGGACCTCCGCCGGGTCGAGCGAACCGAGCCGGACGGACCAGGAGTTGGCCGGGGAGAGGTCGGGCAGCAGCCCGGCCTCGTCGGTGAGGTCGAGCAAGGAGGCGGAACCCGAAGGGAGTTGGGCGAGCGCGGAGAGCGGCTGGAAACCGGGGGCGTGGGTGACGGCCCGGCGCTCGGCGGCGGGCAGGGCGCTGCGCTCGCCGGCGGCCAGCAGGGCGTAGGACTCCGGCGGGCGGCGCAGGGTCTGCGCGGCGTTGTTGACGAGGACGTCCAGCGGCCGGCCCTCGGCGGTCAGCCGGTCGGTGAGCCCGATGACCTGGCGCGGGTCGCGCAGGTCGATGCCGACCACGGTGAGCCGGTCCCACCACTGCCCGCTGCCCTCGGCGGCGCGGAAGCGGCGGACGGTGTCGTGCGGGAAGCGGCTGGTGACGATGAGCTCGGCGCCGTCGCGGAGCATCATCAGGGCCAGGTGGTAGCCGATCTTGACGCGCCCGCCGGTGAGCAGGGCGCGGCGGCCGCGCAGGTCGGTGCCCAGGGTGCGGCGGCCGGTGTTGTCGGCGGCGCAGTCCGGGCAGAGCATGTGGTAGAAGGCGTCGACCTGGTGGTACGGCCCCTTGCAGACGTAGCACTTGCGCGGGATCCGCAGGTCGCCGACCGGCCCGTGGGCGGTGGCGAGCGGTGCGTCCTCGCGGCGGTGCCGGGCGCCGGTCGCGGTGCCGGCGAGCAGCTCGGCGTCGGCCTGGCGCAGGGTGTCCCTGGCCTCGCGGCGGCGGAGTTTGCGGCTCTCCGTCACGAAGGAGCGGAGCTGCCGCTCGGCGTGCTGCCGGGTGCGGGAGTGTGCGGGGAGGGTGCGCAGTCGGCCGAGGGTGCGGTCGAAGGCGGCGAGCTCCTCGGCGGTGAGGTCACGGCCCGCATCGCCGACGCGGCCCGCATCGCCGACGCGGCCCGCATCTCCGACGCAGCCCGCAGCTCCGACACGGCCTGCATCGCGGACGCAGCCCGCATGGTCGGTCGTGCCGCGGCCGTCGGCGGCTTCGGCCGCCGACGTGGTGCCGGTGTGCTGGTTCTCGTCGTCCCGGACCGTCATGCCGGTCATGTCCGCCCCCTCTGGTCGTGCAGGTGGGTGGGACTGTAGTGGACGGTCCGGCCTGATGAGATGCCAATTTCCGGGCGGTCGGCCCCCCGGCATCGCCGCCCGCCGGGAACGGGTCCCGGTCCTCCGGAACGCCGAGGTGCCGGCGGCCTCCAGGCCCGCCGGCACCTCGCCCCGCGGTGATCGGCCCGCGGATCAGCCCGCGTACTGCGCGAAGATCTTCGCGAACTCGTACGGCTGCTGCGGGATGTTGGTGCACTTGGACAGCGAGCCGCCGGTGCAGGCGTTGGCGTCCCGGGTGGCGTCCCAGAAGGCCAGCATGCCGAGGTGGTTCTGCTTGGCGAAGTTCACCAACTGCTGGGCGGCGGCCTGGTTGTAGATCTGGTGGTCGTCGTTCTCGCCGAGCATCGGGGTGACCCCGACCATGGCCCACAGCTGGGCGTCGGTCCGGGCCGGGTAGAGCGCCTTGAGCTGCCCGAAGAGCGCCTGGGCGGCCTGGACGGCGGCGTTGCCGTAGTCGGTGCCGGCCCGGTAGTAGTCCATGGCCATGATGTTCACCAGGTCGACGGCGACGCCCGCGTCCCGGGCCGACTTGACGATGGCGACGCCCTCGGAGGTCAGGCCCTCGGGCAGGACGGGCAGGGTGAACGAGACCTTGAGGCCCGGGTGGGCCTGCTGGAGCCTGGCGAGCGCGGCGGAGCGGCGGTCGTTGGAGACGGTGTCGGCGATGGCCGCGCCCTCGATGTCGAAGTCGACGTAGCGCAGGCCGTAGGCGTTGACCACGGCGTCGTACTCGTTGAACAGGGAGTCCACCGAGGTGCAGGCGGCGGCGAGTTCGGTGCCGCTGGCGCCGCCGAAGGAGAGCTTGACGTCGCCGCCGGCCGCCCGCAGCGCGTCGATCTGGTCCTTGGCCCAGCCGGTGCGCGGGTCGTAGGCGTTGAACCAGCTGGCCTTGCAGCCGACGGCGGTGACGAAGCCCATGGTGTAGGCCTTGAGGTTGCCGGCCTTGGCCATGGCGGGCATGGACGGGGTGGGCCAGGCGCCCATGTCGATGTACGGGGCGACGGGCACGGCGACGTTGGGCGGCGGGGTGCTCGGCCCGCCGGTCGGGGTGCCGGTCGGGCCGCCGGTGGGCGTGCCGGTCGGGGTGCCCGAGGTGGGCGGGGTGGTGGGGGTGCCGCCGGGGCCGGTGAGCGTGACGTCGTCGGCGAGGTAGGCGCCCTGCCCGTACCAGCCGTGCAGGTAGACGGTGACGCTGGTGGTGGCCGGGCCGGTGGTGAAACCCGTCGACAGCTGCTGCCAGTCGGCGCCGCCCGGGGTCCAGGTGGCCGGGTCGGTGACGCCGCTGCCGGTGGCGCCGAGGTAGACGTACTGGCCCTGTACCCAGGCGCTGAGCTGGTAGGTGGTGTTGGGCCGCACCGCGACGCTCTGGCCGCACTGCGCGGTGTCGCTCGCGCCCACCGCCCCCTTCAGCGCGTGGCTCCCGCTGTGGGCGCCGGAGTTGACGACGCTGCCGGTGCCGCCGGAACAGCTCCACGGACTCAGTGCGCCGCTCTCCAGGCCCGGGTTGGCGAGCAGGTTGCCGGGAGCGTCGACGGCTCCGGCGTTCCCGGCGACGACGGCCAGACCGCCGGCGGCGAGCGCGGTGGCGGCGGCCAGGCCGAGCAGCTTGGTGCGGCCGCCGGAACGGCGGTGCGTGGGGGTGGGTCGGGGCGCGCTGGGCATGGGGGTGCCTCTCGGGACGTGGGGCCGCCCGCGCCGCGAGGGGGGAGACACGGTGCGGGCGGCAGCTTGGGGGCTGGTCCGGTGCGGGGGAGGATCCGGTGCGTGGGGAGCGCGGTGCGGGGTGGGGCTGCGCGGTGCGGGGGAGCGGTGCGCGGTGGGGCTGCGCGGTGCTGAGCATCAAACTGGACTAGACCAGCTGTGCACGTCAAGCACTTCCGGCGCATCGGAAGGCCGCCCTGGGAAGGTTTTAGGAAGTGTTTAAGGCGGGGTGCCGGACGCGCCGGTGGGCCGACGGCGGTGCCGTCGGCCCACCGGGCCCGCGGGTCGGCCGGAGCCGGTCAGTGGCCGCAGCAGGAGGTGCACTCCTTCACCTGGACGTCGTCGAGGACCGGGCCGTACGCGCCGCCGACGGTGCTGACGAAGCTCAGGGTGGTGGACGTGCCCTGCGCGACGAAGGTGAACTGGCGCCCCACGTAGCCCATGGCGGCCCTCGTCCTGCCGGTGACGTCGAAGGAGAAGTCCTGGAAGTCCTGGCCGTCGATCAGCGCCCGGCCGGTGCGCAGGGCGACCCCGCCTTCGGGGTTGCCGGCGAGCGCGTAGGTGACGGAGTAGGTGGTGCCCGGGGTGGTGGTGAAGCCCTGGGCGACGGTGCCGCTGCCGGAGCCGTTGAGGTCGAGTGACTGGTCGCCCTCGGCGGCCTGCCAGAACCCGGCGCCGATCAGGTCGACGTTGCCGGCGGTGACCTTCCACGGGCCGATGGTCTGACCGGCGGACACCCCGGTGAAGGAGTTCGCCGGGACCTTCGGGGTCTCGAAGCTGCCGTCGTCGAAGCGGCTGAGCGCGCGGTGGCCGCCGGCGGCCTGGGCCGGGGCGGCCAGGGCGGTGGCGCCGACGACGAGCAGGACGGCGAGGGCGGTGCGGGTGCGGGAGAGCGGCACGGGTGGTCCTCCGAGGAGTGGTGGGGATCAACCGATGATCGGCCGATGATCGGCTGTGCACAGAGCGTCTTCGGTCACGGTGATCGCTGCCAAGACGGGACGGGCGGCGCCCGGTGGCGTGCACGGCCCCCGGGCAGGCTCTCGCGCGCCGGTTTCGACCGGGCCGGTGCGGCGGCGCCGGGCCGGGCGGAGCGTTCCCGGCGGTCGGCCCGGGCCGATCCGCCGTCATCAGGCCGGCCCCGTCCAGGGAGTGGGACGATCCGCGCGAGCCCCCACCCCGTCGTGCGCTCCGGCCTAGGCTGAGCCGGTGATCGACGACACGCGCATCTGCTTCATCGGGGACTCCTTCGTCCAGGGCCTCGGCGACCCGGAGTTCCGCGGGTGGGTCGGCCGGGCGCTCCAGGCCTGCGCGGCCGACGTCACCGCGTACAACCTGGGCGTCCGCCGCAACACCTCCACGGACGTGCTGCGCCGCTGCTGGGCGGAGGTCGAGGCGCGTACGGTGCCCGGCGCCTACCACCGGCTGGTCGTCTCGGTCGGCAGCAACGACTCCACCGAGTCGCCGTCCGGCGGCCCGCGCGTCCCGCCGGACCGGACGCGGACGAACCTGGCCGCGCTGCTCGACGGCGCCCGGGACCGCGGCCACGGCGCCCTGGTGGTCGGGCCGCCCCCGGTGGTCATGGGCGGCGCCCGGCAACTGGACCGGATGCTGGCCCTGGTCCCGCTGCTCGCCGAGGTCTGCGCGGAGCGCGCCGTGCCGTTCGTCGACGTCACCCGGGCGCTGGCCGGGAACCCCGCGTGGGTGGCCGAGGCCACCGCGGGGGACGGCGCCCACCCGGGCGCGGGCGGCTACGCGGCGCTGGCCGAGCTCGTCCTGGCCGGCGGCTTCCGGGACTGGCTCCTGGCGGGCCGGGCCGACCGGGCGGCGCGCGCGGGCAGCGCGGACCGGCAGACCCCGACGGCCCCGGAGGCCCTGGCGACGCCCGAGGCCCCGACGGCCCCGGAGTCCCCGACGGCCCGGCCGGCCTGACGCACACCCGGCTCCGGGAGACCCGCCCGCCCCGGTGGCCCGGCCCCGGCGGACGCGCTTGACCTCGAGCGCACTCCAAGGTGAATGCTGGACGCGTCGGTCCACCGCACGACCGCCGCACCACCACCGCACAGATGGGAACACCGCCATGCGCAACGCCACGTTCGGTACCAACGGCCCGGAGACCGGTGTCATCGGCCTCGGCTGCATGGGGATGACCTGGGCGTACGACGTGCACAACCGGGACGACGACAACTCCGTCCGGGTGATCCGCCAGGCGCTGGACCTCGGGGTCACCCTCATCGACACCGCCGACATCTACGGCCCCTACAGCAACGAGGAGGTGGTGGGCGCGGCCCTGGCCGGCCCGTACCGGGAGCGCGCCTTCCTGGCCACCAAGGTCGGCCTCGTCCCGGGCGCCGGCGGCGAGCGGGTCGGGCGCGACGGCCGGCCCGAGCACGTGCGGCGCGCGATCGACGACAGCCTGCGCCGGCTCGGCACCGACCACGTCGACCTCTACCAGCTGCACCGGGTCGACCCGGAGGTCCCGATCGAGGAGACCTGGGGAGCGCTCGCCGAGGCCGTGGAGGCCGGCAAGGCCCGCCGGATCGGCCTGTCCGAGGTGAGCGTCGAGGAGATCGAGCGGGCCCGGGCGGTGCACCCGGTGGCCTCCGTGCAGTCGGAGCTGTCGCTCTGGACCCGGGACGCCCTGGCCGACGTCCTGCCGTACACCGAGGAGCACGGGATCGCGTTCCTGCCGTTCTCCCCGCTCGGCCGGGGCTTCCTGACCGGCAGCATCTCCTCCTTCGACGAGCTCCCGGCGGACGACTTCCGCCGTGCCCTGCCGCGCTTCCAGCAGGACGCGCTGAAGGCGAACCTGGAGCTGGTCGGCAGGGTCGAGGCGGTCGCCGAGCGGGTCGGCGCGACCCCGGCCCAGGTGGCGCTGGCCTGGGTGCTGGCGCAGGGGCGTCACGTCTTCCCGATCCCGGGGACCCGCACGCCGCGCTACCTGGTGGACAACGCGGGGGCGGCCGAGGTCGTGCTCACCGCCGCCGACCTGGCCGAGCTGGACGCGCTGCCGGCGCCGACCGGCGGGCGCTACTGACCGGCGGGCGCCACCGGCCGGCGCCCGCGCCAGCCGCGACGAACCCGCGCCCGCCACCGCCGGCCACACCGGCCGCCCGCCACCCGTGGGCGCGGCCCCGCTACCGCTCCATCACCCAGATCAGCTGCCGCCCGGTCTCGGCCGGCGCCCGGACGGCGGCCGCGGCGACCCGGTCGAGCCGGTAGCCGAGCTTGCGCGGGACGGCCGCGCTGGCGCCGTTCGCCTCGTCGCAGTGGATCTCCACCCGGGCGATGCCGGGCAGGGCCAGCGCGGCCTCGGTGAGCGCGGCGGTGGCGGTGGTGGCGATGCCGCGCCCGGCGTGCCGCGCGGCGACCCAGTAGCCGATCTCCAGCGCGCCGGGGCCGATCCGGCCGTGCAGGCCGAAGGCGCCGATCACCCCGCCGGGTTCGGCGTCCAGGCCGACCAGGTACATGAAGTCGGTGCCGGCCTCCCAGGCGAGGGCGCCGGCCCTGGTCAGCTCGGCGGACTGGGCCCGGCTGGGGGCCTCGGCCGCCCACTCCATCCAGGGCCGCAGGTGGTCGAGGTTGGCGCGGACGGCCTTGTTGAGGGCGAGCGCGTGGGTGGTGCGGCGGCGCAGCAGCGAGATCCCGCCGGGCAGCCGCAGCACCTCGGGCGGCCGCCCGGTGGTGACCTCCTGCGGGCCGGGGCCGGGGCCGGGGAACGGTGCGGGCGGGTGGTCGCAGGACCGTGGCTGCGGGTGGCTCATGACCGCGATTATGTCCTTGGCCGGGACCTGTCACCAGCCGGGTCCCGGGCGGCGCCCGCCCGCACGCCCCGGCGTGCGCGACCGGCCGCTCAGAGCCGGACGAGCACCTCGTCGAGCTCCTTGCGCCGCAGGTCCGGGACGCGCGCCCCGTCGGCTGGGTAGCCGACCGGGATGACGTAGGCGGCGCGCTCCTCGACCGGGCGGTCGCACACCTCGTTGAGGAACCTCATCGGGCTCGGCGTGTGGGTCAGGGTGGCCAGGCCGGCCTGGTGCAGGGAGGCCAGCAGCAGGCCGACGGCGATGCCCACCGACTCCTTGGTGTAGTACGGGCGCGGCGAGTCGGGCCCCTTGTGGACCTCGAACACCACGATCACCGCCGGTGCGTCCTCCAGGAACGGCTTGCGCCAGTCGGTGCCGATCGGTGCCAGTGCGGCCAGCCACTCCGCCGAGGCGCGGTGCGCGTAGAACTCGCGCTCCTCGGCCTCGGCGGCCTCGCGCAGCCGCCGCTTGCGCTCCGGGTCGGTGATCACCACGAACCGCCAGGGCTGGACGTGCGCGCCGCTGGGCGCGGTGTTGGCGGTCCGGACCGCCCACTCGACCACGCCGTCCGGGATCGGGCGGGTCGCGTAGTCGCGGACGGTCCGGCGCAGCGCCATCACGTCGTGGAAGGACCTGCTGCGGGCCTCGGCCTCGTGGGCGGGCACCGTCATGGGGCGGAGCGGGACGCTCGGGTAGGAGCTGCCGTCCGCCGTGCTGTCGATCGTACGGTTCTCAACCATGGTCGACAGCACAGCACATGGGCGCCGTGCCGGGAAGAGGTAGAGACCAATGGCGGTCTACAGCTCGTGCACCCGCCCGCCCCGGACCTCGATCCGCCGGTTCACCGCGACGGTGTCCAGCATCCGCCGGTCGTGGGTGACCAGCAGCAGGGTGCCGGTGTACGAGGAGAGCGCGGACTCCAACTGCTCGATCGCGGGCAGGTCCAGGTGGTTGGTGGGCTCGTCCAGCACCAGCAGGTTGACCCCGCGCGCCTGCAGCAGCGCGAGCGCGGCCCGGGTGCGCTCGCCGGGGGAGAGGGTGTCGGCCGGGCGCAGGACGTGCACCGCCTTGAGGCCGAACTTGGCCAGCAGGGTGCGCACCTCCTCCGGCGTGAGCTCCGGCACGGCGGCGGCGAACGCCTCCGCCAGCGGCTCGCCGCCGAGGAACAGCCCGCGCGCCTGGTCGACCTCGCCGACCACCACGCCGGAGCCCAACGAGGCGTTGCCGGAGTCGAGTTCGAGTCGGCCGAGCAGGGCGGCCAGCAGCGTGGACTTGCCCGCGCCGTTGGCGCCGGTGATGGCGATCCGGTCCGCCCAGTCGATCTGCAGGTCCACCGGGCCGAACGCGAAGTCGCCGCGCCGGGCGACGGCCGCGCGCAGGGTGGCGACCACTGCGCCGGAGCGCGGCGCGGTGGCGATCTCCATCCGCAGCTCCCACTCCTTGCGGGGCTCCTCGACCACGTCCAGCCGCTCGATCATCCGCTGGGTCTGGCGGGCCTTGGAGGCCTGCTTCTCGGTGGACTCGGCGCGCACCGCGCGGCCCATCTTGTCGTTGTCGCTGGACTTGCGGCGGGCGTTGCGCACGCCGTGCTCCATCCAGCCGCGCTGCATCCGGGCCCGGGCCTCCAGCCCGGCCTTGGTGTCGGCGTACTCCTCGTACTCCTCGCGGGCGTGCCGGCGGGCGACGTCGCGCTCCTCCAGGTACGCCTCGTAGCCGCCGCCGTACAGGTTGACCTGCTGCTGGTGCAGGTCCAGTTCGAGCACCTTGGTGACGGTGCGGGCCAGGAACTCGCGGTCGTGGCTGATCAGCACGGTGCCCGCGCGCAGGCCCTTGACGAAGGACTCCAGCCGCTCCAGGCCGTCCAGGTCGAGGTCGTTGGTGGGCTCGTCGAGCAGGAAGACGTCGTAGCGGGAGAGCAGCAGCGAGGCGAGGCCGGCCCGGGCGGCCTGGCCGCCGGACAGCGCCGTCATCGGCAGGTCGAGCGAGACCTTCAGCCCGAGCGAGTCGGCGACCTCCTCGGCGCGCTCCTCCAGGTCGGCGCCGCCGAGGTCCAGCCAGCGGTCCAGACTGACGGCGTAGGCGTCGTCGGCGCCCGGGCGGCCCTCGACGAGGCCCTCGGTGGCCTCGTCCAGCGCGGCCTGCGCGGCGGCCACCCCGGTGCGGCGGGCCAGGAAGTCGCGGACGGACTCGCCCTCGCGTCGCTCCGGCTCCTGCGGCAGGTGGCCGACGTTGGCGCTCGCCGGGCTCAGCCGCAGCGAACCGCCCTCGGGTGTGTCCAGGCCGGCCAGCAGCCGCAGCAGCGTCGACTTGCCGGCGCCGTTCACGCCGACCAGGCCGATCACGTCGCCCGGGGCGACGACCAGGTCCAGGCCGGAGAAGAGGGTGCGTTCGCCGTGGCCGGCGGCGAGGTCCTTGACTACGAGTGTGGCGCTCATGATGAGCCCGATTGTAGGAGGAGGGCGCCGGGCGGCGGAAAACCCGCAGGGTGCCGGGCCGGCGGGCCCGGCGCGGGCGGCGGGTGCAGGGGGACGCCCGGGGGCCGCGGCCGCGCCGGCCGCGGCCCCCGGGCGCGTGAGGGTCGCCCCTCAGCGGATCACTTGGCCTTCTTCGAGAAGTAGTCGAACATGTGCGCCGCCACGTCCTCGAGGTACGGGCCGGCCTCGTAGGTGTTCGCCCCGTTGCCGATGGAGGTGTCGCTGACCAGGGCCGGCTTGCCGTCCTTGGTCGCGTACCAGCCGCCGCCGCTGCTGCCGCCGGTCATGTTGCAGCCGATCAGCAGCATCGCCGGGCGGCTCGGGTCGCCGGTCTTCTTGGCGGGCTTGCCGCCGTCGCAGTGCTCCAGCTCGACGCCGTCGAAGGGCTTGCCCTCCGGGAAGCCGTAGTTGCTGACGGAGGCGAGCTGCTCGCGCGGGGCGTTGAACCACAGCGGCACCGAGCCGCCGACGGTCTCCTCGAGCGACTTGCCGTTCGGGTCGGGGTTGGCGACCTTGATGATGCCGAAGTCGTACTGGCTCCAGGGGCCGCCGTGCTCCGGGTCGGCCTCCGAGGTCCACTGCGGGGAGACCATGCCGGCGGTCGCGCCCCACTCGCCGTACGGCTCGGCGTCGTCCAGCTTGGACTTCTGCTTGTTGCCGTTGCTCAGCACGCCGTTGCTGTTGAAGGCCGGGGCGAAGGTGATGTCGGTGTAGTACTTGTTGCCCTTGCCGCCGTGCAGGCAGTGGCTCGCGGTCCACACCAGGTTGCTCTTGCCGGGGTTGGCCGGGTCGGAGACGACGGTGCCGGAGCAGACGTAGTCCTCGTTGCCGTCCTTGAAGAAGATCTTGCCGTTGACGTGCATGTTCTTCGGGAACGGGTGCGCCACGGGCTTCGCCGGGACGACGGCGGGCAGCTGGTCGGGCCCGGTCGGCGGCTGGGCGGCGGTGGGCTGGGCCGGGGCCGCGGTGGTGGGCTGCGCCGGGGCAGCGCCGGTCGGCTGGGCGGGCGCCTGCGTCGGGTCCTGGGCCGGGGCCTGCGGCAGCGGCTTGGGCTTGGCGTTCAGCAGCTTCTGCAGGGTCCAGTAGCCCTTGACCGCCGGGGTGACGACGTTCTCCTTGGCCCACTTGTCCCAGTCCTCGAGCTTCCAGGTCTTCAGCTCTTCGACGGTCGGCAGCTTGAGCGGCGCCGCGCCCGGCTTGCCGGAGGCGCTGGCGGCCACCGTGGGGGCCGCGGTCTGGGCCCCGGCCGGGTCGCTGTTGTCGGGGCCGCACGAGGTGGCGGCCAGCACGGTCAGCGCGGCGACGGAAGCGCCCAGGACGGCACGGCTCGGCCGGGATATCGGTGACATGAGTTCAGTTCCCCCTGTGAATAACGGCCGCACGCCCCGTTCCGCGGGTACGGCCCCCGGGAGGGGCCGCAGGTGCGGCAGGTGAGGAGTCTGCCATGCGGATAAGGACCTCCTTACGCCCGCCCCGGGCTGGGACGGAGCCGTCACCGGATCGGCACCGGATCGGCACCCGCCCTCCTCCGGCGCCCGAAAACCGGTTGTCCGCGTCCGGCGGCGTGCGTAGCGTGGTCCGAGCCACCAGCCAGACAAGGAGAAGGCCGTTGCTCTACTGAGGTCCCGGGACACCGCCCCCGCCGCGCAGGCCTGTTGCCGCGCGGTGCGCGAGTGTGCGACCTCGGTCACGGCCCCCTGGCGAGCCCGGTCCCCGCGCGTCCTCCTGGACGCGCGGCCGACCTCCGGCGACTCCCCCCGGCCGTAGCGGCCCGCACCCGCGGTGTCTCCCCGTGTTGCTCCCCCTTCCTTCGGCAACCATCCGGGAGTCCCTTCATGGCACAACCCACCACCGCCGTGCTCTGCACCGACCTGTCCTTCGAGTGGCCGGACGGCAAGCCCGTCCTGGACGGCTTCCACCTCGCGGTCGGCCCCGGCCGCACCGGCCTGATCGGGCTCAACGGGGCCGGCAAGTCCACCCTGCTGCGGCTGCTGGCCGGCGAGCTGACCCCGACCGGCGGCACCGTCCGGGTCGACGGCGAACTCGGCCACCTCCCGCAGGGCCTGACGCTGGACACCGGGCTGCGGGTGGACGAGGCGCTCGGCGTCCGGGCCGCCCGCGAGGCCCTGCACGCCATCGAGTCCGGCGACACCGACCAGCGCCACTTCGACGCGGTCGGCGACGACTGGGACGTCGAGGAGCGCGCCCGCGCCACCCTCGACCGGCTCGGCCTGCACCGGCTCGACCTCGACCGCACCACCGGCGAACTCTCCGGCGGCGAGGCCGTGTTGCTGCGCCTCGCCGCGCTGCTCATGCGCCGCCCCGACGTCCTGCTGCTGGACGAGCCCACCAACAACCTCGACCGGGCCGCCCGGGAGCGGCTCTACGAGACGGTGGCGGGCTGGCACGGCGTCATGCTGATCGTCAGCCACGACCGCGAACTGCTGCAGCACGTCGACCAGATCGCCGACCTGAGGGACGGCGCGGTGACGTGGTACGGGGGCAACTTCGCCGCGTACGAGCGCACCCTGGCCGCCCAGCAGGAGACGGCCGAGCGGCTCCTGCGCAACGCCGAGGCCGACGTCCAGCGCCAGAAGCGGGACCTCACCGAGGCCCGCGTCCGGCTCGAGCGCAGCGCCAGCTACGGGAGGAAGCGCTCGATCGCCCGCAACGACCCGCACATCGTCGCGGGCAAGCTCAAACGCCAGGGCCAGGAGACGGCCGGGCGGCTCCAGGGCATGCACACCGAACGCCTGGAGGAGGCCAGGCAGCGGCTCACCGCCGCGGAGGAGGCCGTCCGCGACGACGCCGCGATCCGGATCGACCTGCCGCGCACCGCCGTCCCGGCCGGGCGCACCGTGCTCACCCTGCAGAAGGTCCGGCTGCCGCACGGCATCACCGCCGACCTCGATCTGCGCGGCCCCGAGCGGGTCGCCCTGGTCGGCCGCAACGGCGCGGGCAAGAGCACCCTGCTGCGAGCCGTCGCGGGCGAACTCGCGGCGCTGGAGGGGGAGATCACCACCCCGGTGCCGCTGCGCCACCTGCCGCAGCGGCTCGACCTGCTGGACGACGGGCTCACCGTGGTGGAGAACGTCAAGTCCTTCGCCCCCTCGGCGGGGGACAACGCGATCCGGGCCCGGCTGGCGCGCTTCCTGTTCCGCGGCGGCCGGGCCGACCAGCGGGCCGCCACCCTCTCCGGGGGCGAGCGGTTCCGGGCCACCCTGGCCGCCCTGCTGCTGGCCGACCCGCCGCCGCAGCTGCTGCTGCTCGACGAGCCGACCAACAACCTGGACCTCGCCAGCGTCCGCCAGCTCACCGAGGCGCTCGCCGCCTACCGGGGCGCGCTGATCGTGGCGAGCCACGACCTGCCGTTCCTGCGCGGACTGGGCCCGACCAGGTGGCTGGAGCTGGACGGCGACCTGCGGGCGGTGGACCCGATGTGACGGCGCCGGTGCGGTGCCACCGCCGGCCGTGCCCGGAGCCGTGCCCCGGGCACGGCCGGCTCCCCGGCGGCGCCGTGGCGGGGCGCCCGGCCGGAGCCCGTGGGCCCTGTCGCGGGCTCCGGCGGCGGTGCCGCTTCGGTACCCAACTCCGGTGTGCTCCAGTACCATCGGCGCCATGCCTGCGCTCAACATCGAGTACACGGAGCACGAGCTCGCCGCGATCCGCGAGGCCGCCGCCGCCGACGGGAAGAGCGTCAAGGCCTACGTCCACGACCTGAGCGTGCGGGAGCAGCAGCGGCGGGTGTTCGTGGACCACGCGGTGGCGTTCTGGAAGGCGCACCGGGCCGAGTTCGACGCCGCGTTCCCGGAGGACGCGCCCGCCGCGTGAACGGCAGGGGTGCGGAGCGGGCGCTGCTCCACGTCGACCTGCGCTGGCTGCTGGACGTCCAGGAGCTGGCCTCGCCCGAGGACCTCAGCGTGCGGGACTACTCGGCGCTGCAGGCCGCCGTCGCCCGGCACCGGGTGAACACCGCCCAGCTCGGCCACGACGCGGACGCCGCCTGGTGCGCGGCCACCCTGATGCACACGATCGTGCTGCTGCGGCCGCTGCCGGTGCGCAACAACCTGTACGCCTGCATGACGACGGCCGCGTACATGCACGCGGCCGGGGAGGGCGTCGACCCGCCGTACGGGGCGCTGGTCGAGCTGGCGAGGGACGTCGCCGAGGGGCGGGCGGACGTGTACGCGGCGGCCGACCGGATCCGCGCCTGGCGGATCTGAGGCCGGTCGCCGCTCGCGGCCGTCGTCGGGCGGGGACCGGTGCGCCCGGGCGGGCCCGGTACGCCCGGGCGGGCGTGCTAGGCCCGGGCGGGCCGGAGTTTGGCGGCCACCAGGGTGCCGAGTCGGTCGAGGCCGACCACGGCGGCCGCGAGCACGGTGAACTCGACGGTCAGCAGGGCGATCTGGCCCCAGACGTAGCCGTAGCCCTTGGTGGTGGGGTCGAAGAAGAAGTAGGGGTAGGGCGTCGGGTAGTCGTCGAAGAGCGCGTTGCGGGTCAGCACGATCGCGGCGTAGCCGAGCGGGAACGCCAGCCACAACGGGACGTCCTTCCAGGCCGCCGCGTTGCGCGGCTTCAGCACCAGCCAGTCGACGATCACCATCACCGGCGTGACGTAGTGCAGGAAGAAGGACGACCAGTGGGCGAGCCGGTCCGGCCCGTCGACCAGCCCGGGCAGCGGGTTGGCGCCGTGCTGGAGCAGGATGTGCGAGACCAGCCCGGTGATCAGGATGTAGAGGGTGGCGGCGCCGCGCAGCCGGGGCGCGGGCGCGTCCACGGTGCCGCGCTCGGTCATCCAGTACACCGCGCCGATGAAGTAGCCGAGCACGATGACGTTGCTCTGCACGGTGAAGTACACCAGTGGCGCCGTCCCGAGGGTCAGGCCGAGGCCCGCCGAGAGCACGATTCCCATGCGCCACCAGAGCGCGGGGCGGGTCCGGACAGTCATGCGGCCACCAGTTCGTTCCAGGCGATACGGGAGGTATCGGGCGGTTGCGGGGGAATCCCGCACTCTACTCGCAGGTAGCGGCCGGACGGAAGAAACGTCCCTGCCGGTGACCGGACGGCCCGGGCGGTCCGCTCACCGGCAGGTGTCCTCAGCCCGGCAGCACGAAGCCCGACTCGTACGCGGCGATCACCGCCTGGGTGCGGTCGCGGGCACCGAGCTTGGCGAGCACGCCGCCCACGTGCGTCTTCACCGTCTCCTGGCTGACCACCAGCTCCCGGGCGATCTCGCCGTTGTTGAGGCCGGTGGCCATCAACCGCAGCACCTGGCCCTCCCGTTCGGTCAGCCGGCCGATCGGCCCGCGCTCCGGGGCGGCGGCCCGGCGGGACTCCGCGCCGTGGCGCAGCGCGAGTTCGCGGACGGCCGCCGGGAAGAGCAGCGAGTCGCCGCGCGCGACCAGCCGCACCGCCTGGACCATCTCCTCGGCCCGCGCCCGCTTGAGCAGGAACCCGGCCGCGCCGGCCCGCAGCGCGTCGTACACGTGGTCGTCGTGCTCGAAGGTGGTGACCACCAGGATCCGCGGAGGCTCGGCCATCCCGCCGACCAGCTGCTCGGTGGCCCGGATGCCGTCGATGCCGGGCATCCGGACGTCCATCAGCACCACGTCCGGTCGCAGCTCGCGCACCAGCGGGACGACCTCGGCGCCGTCCGCGGCCTCGCCGACCACGGTGAGGTCCGGCTCGGCGTCGATCACCACCCGCAGGCCGGCCCGCACCAGCCGCTCGTCGTCGGCGATCACCACGCGGACGGTCCCGCCGCCGGCACCCCCGTCGCGGTGGTGCCCGTCGCGGTGCTGGCCGTCGCGGTGCTGGCCGTCCTGGCGGACGCCCCCGTCGCGGCGGTGCCCGTCGCGGTCGTACTCGTTCATCCTGCTGTTCCTCCCACCGGCAGCCAGACGGCCAGCCGCCACGTCGTCCCGTCCGCGCTGGGCCCGGCCGTGCTGCCGCCGCGCAGGGCCGTCGCGCGCTCCCCGATCCCGCGCAGCCCCCGCCCGCCGCCGGGGCGGCTCGGGCGGGCGGTGCCCAGCGGGTTGGTCAGTTCGATCTCCAGCCGGCCCCCGGCCAGCGCCACCCGCAGCCCGGCCGGTGCGGGCCCGGCGTGCCGCAGCACGTTGGTCAGGCCCTCCTGCACGATCCGGTAGGCCTCGCGGGAGACCCCGGCCGGCAGCCGGGCCAGGCCGGGGGCCAGGTCGGCGGACACCGTGACGCCGGTGCGGGCCAGTTGGCGCAGCAGGTCGTCCAGCCCGCCGAGGGTGGGGCCGGCCGGTCCGGCGGCGTCCTCCTCGCGCAGCAGCCCGAGCACGGTGTCCAGCTCGGCGACGGCCGCCCGTGCGGTCTCCTCGATCGCCTGCAGCGCCTCGGCCGCGAAGTCCGGGTCGCTGCGCAGCACCCGGGCGGCCGCCGAGGCCTGGATGCCGACGGCGCTGAGCGCGTGGCCGACCGAGTCGTGCAGCTCGCGGGCCAGCCGGTTGCGCTGGGCCAGCACGGTGGCCCGGCGCTCGGCCGCGGCCAGCCGCTCCTCCGGGGTCGGGCCGAGCAGGACGGGGGCCCAGCGGGCCAGCAGCGCGCCGCAGGCGGCGTTGGTGACGACGATCAGCAGCAGAACGGCGAGGCCCAGCGCCGGCCCGGTGAGCATCCAGCCGGGGAAACGGTTCTCCCAGTACTGCGCGAGGTCCGCGGCCCCGCCGAAGGAGAACATCAGCACCACCGCGAACGGCACCCCGGCGAGCGTCATCCCGGAGACCACCCCGCCGAAGAACAGGTGCAGCACGTACCAGAGCGCGGTGCGCCGGCGGGCCGCCCACGAGCGGGACGGACCGGTCGCCAGCTCCTCGGGCCGCTCCGCCGCGCACAGCGCCCGCGCCGCGGCCCCCTCCAGCGGGCGGACGGTCGGCACCAGCGCGGTGACGGCGGCCATCGGCAGGGAGGTGAACAGCGAGGCGATCTGCAACAGCACCTGGCGCAGGTGCCCCTGGGCCGGGTTGAGCGCCCCGAACAGCACCACCGAGAGCATCCAGTACGGCATCAGCAGGGCGCCGCCCAGCACCAGGTGCGTCCAGCGCAGTCGCGCCCGCCGGCCGAACCCGGCCCCGGCCGCACGCCGGATCCGGCTGCCCACCCCCGTGTTCACCCGGGCGACTCTACGTCAGCGGCCGCTCCGGGGAGAGCCATCCGCCCGGGCCGGGGCCCGGTACCGGCCGCACCCGGCGCGCCGGCCGCCGCGGGCCGCTCCGCCGTGCCGGTCGAACCCGCCGCCGTGGGACGCTCCGCCGCACCCGCCGCCACCCGTCGCGCCGCCGCCCGCTCCACCAGCGCCACCGCGCCCACCACCAGGACCAGCAGCCCCGTCACCACCTGGGCGGCCTGCACCAGCGGCATCAGCCCGGGAACGGCCTTGCCCAGGTCCGTCACCCTGGTCGTGGTCGCGCCGAAGGCCACCACCTGCCAGCCGCCCCAGCCGAACAGCGAGCCGGAGGCCGTCCAGGCCACGAGCAGCGGCCCGACCAGCCGCCGCCGCGGCCCGGCCCGGAACACGAGGGCCAGCAGCGCGCCGACGGCGGCCACCGCCATCACCGCGGTCACCCCCTCCATCACCGCCACGCCCCGGTTGTGGTCCTCGGCCATGGTCGCCGGCAGCCCGGCGGTGCCGCCGCAGGCCCAGTAGGTGCGGGCCGCCGCGACGCCCAGGGCGAGCAGGGCGGCGGCGCAGGCGAGCGTGCGCTGCACGGTCAGCGTGGGGGAGTCGGGCAGGTCGCCGATCCGCTCCCGCAGCAGGCCCGGCCAGCGCCGCCGGGCGTACAGCGCGAAGGCGGTGAGCAGGGCGACCCCCTGGACGGCGAACCCGCCGTACACCACCCCGAAGACCCAGCCGCCGAGCCCGTCGGGGCCGTCCTGGCGGCTCTCCGGAGCGGGGCCGGCCAGCAGGGTGCTCAGCAGGAGCAGCGGCAGCGCGACGAGGATGGTCCCGAGCAGTCCGGTGGCGACCCACATCGGGAACGCCACCAGCCCGGCGGGCGCCCGCCGGCCCCACGGGCGGACGAAGGCCAGGGCCAGGGCCAGGGCGACGGCGTCCATGCCGAAGGTGAGCAGGTTCACCAGCCAGAGCGCGTCCAGGGCGGCCGGGTCGTCGGCGCCCACCGGATGGCCGGTCAGCCAGAGCGTCTTGAGCGTCAGGTACGGCACCGTCGCCAGGACGGCGACCCAGGCCGCCCCCGCCCGCACCGCGTTCTCGTAGGTCCTCATGGGTTCCACGGTCGCGCCCCGCCCGGGGGCGCCACGTCAACCCGGTGAAGGGTCGCCCTCCCCCTCCCGGGGGATCTTCCCGCGCGCCCCTCCTCCCGGCCCGGGGGAGGCTCGTTGATCCGCACGCGCACCGTACGAACCGCACGCGCACCGCAGGAACCCGCACGCGCGGCGCGCGCCCGTCGGCGCACCGTACGGGCCGGCGGGCGCAGCGCACCGCACCCGCACCCGCGCCGGCCGGCGCGGGTGCGGGGATCCGCAGTCGACGGGAGGGGACCCGCCATGACCGAGCCGTCCGCACCGGTACCGCCGCCCCGGCGGCCGCAGACACCCCCGCCGCCGCCCGGCGTCCCGGCGGTGGACCCGCTCCAGCAGCTCATCCAGGCCCAGACCGGGACGCCCCGCGGCGACGCCACCGCCTACCTGCGGGCGGGTGCCCACCTCGATCCGGCCTTCCGCGACGCGGTGATCGAGGAGCTGGCCGAGCACCCCTACCGGGTGCCGCCGCCGACCCCCGGGGTCGACCTGGTGGCGGTGCTCGCGGAGTGCTACGCCGCCCGGCGCCAAGCCGTCGCCCGGGCGGTGCTGGTCCTGCTGGCGGCGGCCGTGGTGCCGGTCCTCACGGTCTGCGCCGTCCTCGCCGTGGCGGAGGGCGGCCCGGCCGGGGCGCTCGACCCGCTGCTGCGGATCTGGCTGTTGCAGCTGGCCCTCCCGCTGGCGCTGGTCGCGGCCTGGCTGGTCCGGTCCGGGCGGCCCGGGCGCCGCCGGCTCGGCAACTGGCTGGCCGTCGGCTGGGCGCTGACCTCGGCCGCGGCCATCGGGTGGCCGTGGATCGCCGGACTGGTCGCGGTCTGGTTCGCGGTGGCCCTGGCCGGCCACCGGCGCCTCGAACTGACCCTGCACGACCTCGGAACCGGCCGCGCCGCCGCCCCCGAGGACCCGGACCCGGCCCACCAGGACCTCTACCGGCGGCTCGCCCGGCAGCAGGCCGACCCCGACGTGGTCTACAGCGACTACGCGCCCTTCGTCGGCGCCGGGATCGAGGTCGACCACTGGTCCTTCGCCGACGAGCTGGTGCCCGACCCGACGGCCGGCGACCCGGCCGACTTCTCGGCAGGTCCTTCGGTAGGCCCCTCGGCGGGCCCCTCGGCAGGTCCGGACGCCGCCCGGGCACCGCTGACCGCCCCGGCCGTCCACGCCCGGCTGCGCACCGAGCTCGCCCGGCTCGGTGCGGCGGGCGCCCCGGCCTACCCCGGCGACCGCCTGCACGGCATCGCCGTGGACGACCTGGTGTTCAAGAGCGGCAAGCGCCTCGGCCCGGCCGGCGACTGGTGCGGGCACGGCCCGGGCACCGCCTTCGCGGCCCTGGCGCCCTACGCGGCCCGCTGCGCCGCCGCCCTGAACCGCGGCCTGCGGGACCCGGCGGGCTGGTGGGTGGAGAGCGTCGACCTCGCGGCCGAGGAACGCCTGCGGCACTTCCTCGCGGTGCGGGTGTCCGGCTGGCACGAGGAGATCGTCGTCACCGTGTTCGTCCGGGCCCAACTCCAGGGCGGGCAGCTGTTCCTGGAGAGCCGGGCCTTCGTGCTCCCGCCGGTCGCCCGGGCCTACCACGCGATCGACACCGCCACCCCGGCCACCGGGGCGGCCGAGTGGACCGGTCTCGCCGCGGCGGCGCTGCTGTCGCTGCCCGCCCTGGTGGCGGGCTCGGCCGGGGTGGTGCGCCGCGCGGCCCGCAGCCGCCGGGCCGCCGTGCGCAACGCCGCCTGGTACGCGCGGATGTGCCGGGAGAACCGGCTGGTCGACCACGGGCCCGCGCTGTCCGTCCGGGAGCTGGGCGCGGAGCCCGCGTACCAGCAGCTGTTCCAGGAGATGGACGTCCAGCGGTACCTGAAGTGCGTCCGGGCCCGGATCGTGACGGCCGTCCAGGAGTGCCTGCGCGAGCACGGCTACCGGACGGAGGGGGCGCGGGCGCTCCAGAACGTGGTGGTCAACCACGGGGTGCAGGTGCACGGCGACGTGCACGGCGTGGTGCAGAGCGGGGAGTCAGCCGCCGCCTGGTACCAGCCGATCGCCACCCCCGCGCCGCGCGTCGGCAGCCCCCGGCCGGACTGAGCCCCGCCAGGGCCGGGCCCCGGCAGGACTGCGCCCCGGTGACACCGCGGGCCACCCCAGAGCGTTCCGGCCCGGGACGACCCCGGACCGGACCACCCGAAGAGCAGAGGAGTCGACCGAGATGGCGAACGCGTCCGACGGCGGGACCGGGATCAGCATCACCGGGAACGTCACCGGCATCGTGCAGAGCGGCGGCCACGCCCGCGCGGAGTACACCCACCAGCAGGGCGCCCCGGCCCCGGGCGAGGCGCCGGAACTGCGCGCCCTGCTCGACGCCGTGGAGGCGCTGCGGGCGCAGCTGCGGGCGCTCGCCCCGGGGGAGCTGCCGCCGGGTGCGGCGGACGTGGCCGGTGAGGCCCTCGCCGAGGTCGCCGACGCGGCGGGGGCCGGCGGGGCCGGGAGCGGGGCCGGGGCCGGGCGGATCAGGCGCGCGGTCTTCACCCTGACCGGTGCCCTGGGCGCCGCCACGGCGCTGACCGCGGCCCTGCAGGCCCTGACCGCGGCGGCCGCCCCCTGGTTCTAGGCCCGTCGGGTCCGGGCCGGTCGGTTCCGGGTCGGTCGCCTCGGCGTCGTCGTACCGTCGCCGCCTGGTCCCGGAGCGCGTCGCCGTACCGTCGCCGGACCACCGCCCCGGCGGTCACCCCGGCCGTCGCCCGGCCCGTCGGGGGGTCTTGTTACCGGCGGGTCGCTTCCCTATCATCGCGAGTGTTACAGCTTTACTGTCAAACCCCGAAGGGTCTGCAGCCAGTGCGTGACACGAGCACTCCGCCGGGCACCGGGACCGGTCCCTTGGCGGGGGTCAGGGTCGTCGAGCTCGCCGGGATCGGGCCGGGGCCGTTCGCGGCGATGCTGCTGGCGGACCTCGGCGCCGACGTCGTGCGGGTGGACCGGCCGGACCCGTCCCCGCTGGGGATCGACCCGGCCCGGGACGTCACCAACCGCAACAAGCGCTCGGTGCTGATCGACCTGAAGTCCCCGGAGGGCGCCGGCCGGGTGCTCGACCTGGTCGAACGGGCCGACCTGCTGATCGAGGGGTACCGCCCCGGCGTCGCCGAACGCCTCGGCGTCGGCCCGCACGCCTGCCTGGCCCGCAACCCCGCCCTGGTGTACGGGCGGATGACCGGCTGGGGGCAGCAGGGGCCGCGTGCCGCCGCGGCCGGCCACGACCTCGGGTACGCCGCCGTGGCCGGGGTGCTCGGGGTGGTCGCCGCGCCCGGCGGGCCGGACCAGCCGCCCGGCATCCCGGCCAACCTGCTGGGCGACTACGCCGGCGGCTCGCTCTACCTCGCCGTCGGCCTGCTCGCCGCCCTGCACCACGCCCGCGCCACCGGCGCCGGCCAGGTCGTGGACGCGGCGATCGTGGACGGCGCGGCGCACCTGTCGAGCATGCTCTGGGGCCTGCTCGCGGCCGGCCACTGGCAGGACCGCCGGGGGGTGAACCTGCTGGACGGCGGTGCGCCGTTCTACGCGGTCTACCGGGCGGCGGACGGCGGGTACCTGGCGGTGGGGGCGCTGGAGCCGCGGTTCTACGCCGAGTTCGCCCGGCTGCTGGAGCTCGGCCCGGACGCCCCCGGCCAGCACGACCCGGCCCGCTGGCCCGAACTGCGGGGCCTGATCGCCGCCCGCTTCGCCACCCGCACCAGGGCCGAGTGGGAGGCCGTCTTCGCGGGCTCCGACGCCTGTGTGGAGCCGGTGCTGACGATGCGTCAGTCGGCCGCGGACGCGCACCTGGTGGCCCGCGGCACCTATCTGGAGGTGGACGGGGTCACCCAGCCCGCCCCCGCCCCGCGGTTCTCCGCCACCCCGGGCGCGGTGCGCCGCCCGCCCGCCCGGCCGGGCGCCGACACCGCCGAGGTGGCGCGCGACTGGGCGGTGCCCTCGCTCCGTCCGACGGCAGCCGATGACGGGACCACGGCCCGCGACGCCGAGGCGGCGCGACCCGATGCCGGGGCCGTGGCGCCCGACGCCGGGGCCGCGGCAGCCGATTCCGGGACGGCGGCACCCGATTCCGAGACAGGACAGGGAGCGTAGCGTTGCAGCGCGAGATCTACACCGAGCAGCACGAGGACTTCCGGCAGGTCGTGCGGGCCTTCCTCGCCAAGGAGGTGCTGCCGCACTACGACCGCTGGGAGAAGGCCGGCATCGTCGACCGCTCCGCCTGGCTCGCGGCCGGCCGCCAGGGCCTGCTGGGCACGGCCGTGCCCGAGGAGTTCGGCGGCGGCGGCGCCGCGGACTTCCGCTACGCCGCCGTACTGGCCGAGGAGTTCGCCCGGGCCGGCGCCTCCGGGCTGGCGATCGGCCTGCACAACGACATCATCGGCCCCTACCTCACCTCGCTCGCCACCGAGGAGCAGAAGCGCCGCTGGCTGCCCGGGTTCTGCACCGGCGAGCTGATCACCGCGATCGCGATGACCGAACCCGGCACCGGGTCCGACCTGCAGGGCATCCGCACCCGCGCGGTCGACCAGGGCGACCACTACCTGCTCGACGGCGCGAAGACCTTCATCTCCAACGGCATCCTCGCCGACCTGGTGATCGTGGTCGCCCGCACCACCCCGGAGGGCGGCGCGCACGGGCTGAGCCTGCTGGTCGTCGAGCGCGGGATGCCGGGGTTCGAGCGCGGGCGCAACCTCGACAAGATCGGCCAGAAGGCCCAGGACACCGCAGAGCTGTTCTTCCAGGACGTCCGGGTGCCGAAGGAGAACCTGCTCGGCGAGCTGAACGGCGGCTTCGTCCACCTGATGCAGAACCTCGCCCAGGAGCGGCTGACCATCGCGGCCGCGGCGATCGCCGGGGCCGAGTACCTGGTGGAGATCACCACCGACCACGTCAAGCGGCGCGAGGCCTTCGGCCGCCCGCTCGCCAAGCTCCAGCACGTCCGCTTCGAGATCGCCGAGCTCGCCACCGAGTGCGCCGTCACCCGGGCCTTCGTCGACCGCTGCATCACCGAGCACAACCGTTACGCGCTCACCCCGGCGGACGCCTCGATGGCCAAGTGGTGGGCCACCGAGCTGCAGAAGCGCACCGCCGACCGCTGCCTCCAACTGCACGGCGGCTACGGCTACATGAGCGAGTTCCCGGTCGCCCGGGCGTTCACCGACGGCCGGATCCAGACCATCTACGGCGGCACCACCGAGATCATGAAGGAGATCGTCGGCCGCTCCATCCTCGGCTGAGCACCCGCCCCGAGCCCGAGCCCGAGCCCGGACCCGCCCGCCCCGGAAGCCACCCCCCGAAAGCTGCCCCCGAAAGGCTCTCCACCGTGACCACCGAAGCGTACGTCTACGACGCGATCCGCACCCCGCGCGGCCGGGGCAAGGCCACCGGCTCGCTGCACGGCACCAAGCCGATCGACCTCGTCGTCGGCCTCATCCACGAACTGCGCCGCCGGTTCCCCGACCTGGACCCGGCCGCGGTCGACGACATCGTGCTCGGCGTGGTCAGCCCGATCGGCGACCAGGGCTCGGACATCGCCCGGATCGCCGCCATCGCGGCCGGCCTGCCCGACACGGTGGCCGGCGTCCAGGAGAACCGCTTCTGCGCCTCCGGACTGGAGGCCGTCAACCTGGCCGCCGCCAAGGTCCGCTCGGGCTGGGAGGACCTCGTCCTGGCCGGCGGGGTGGAGTCGATGTCCCGGGTCAAGATGGGCTCCGACGGCGGCGCCTGGTTCGCCGACCCGATGACCTCCTACGAGACGAACTTCGTCCCGCAGGGCATCGGCGCCGACCTGATCGCCACCCTCGAGGGCCTCTCCCGCACCGACGTGGACGCCTTCGCCGCCGAGTCCCAGGCCCGCGCCGCCAAGGCCCAGGCGGACGGCCTGTTCGACCGCTCGGTCGTCCCGGTGCGCGACCGCAACGGCCTGGTCGTGCTGGAGCGCGACGAGTTCATCCGCCCCGGCACCACCGTGGAGACCCTGGCCGGCCTCAAGCCCTCCTTCGCCGCCATCGGCGAGGCCGGCGGATTCGACGCCGTCGCCCTGCAGAAGTACCACTGGGTGGAGGCCGTCGACCACGTCCACCACGCCGGCAACTCCTCCGGCATCGTCGACGGCGCCGCGCTCGTCGCCATCGGCAACCGCGAGGTCGGCGAGCGGTACGGGCTGCGCCCGCGGGCCCGGATCGTCTCCGCCGCCGTCTCCGGCTCCGAGCCCACCATCATGCTCACCGGCCCCGCCCCGGCCACCCGCAAGGCGCTCGCCAAGGCCGGGCTCACCGCCGCCGACATCGACCTGGTCGAGATCAACGAGGCCTTCGCGGCCGTCGCCCTGCGCTTCATCCGCGAACTCGGCTTCCGGCCCGACCAGGTCAACGTCAACGGCGGCGCCATCGCCCTCGGCCACCCGCTCGGCGCCACCGGCGCGATGCTGCTCGGCACGGTCGTCGACGAGCTGGAGCGGCGCGACCTCCGGTACGGCCTGATCACCCTGTGCGTGGGCGGCGGCATGGGCGTGGCCACCATCGTCGAGCGCGTCTGACCCCCTGGTAGACCTGGAGACCCTGAACTCATGAGCGACACCACCACCATCCGCTGGGAGCAGGACCAGGACGGCGTGGTCACCCTCGTCCTCGACGACCCCACCCAGTCCGTCAACACCATGAACGAGGCCTTCACCGCCGACTTCGACGCCGTCGTCGAGCGGCTGGCCGTGCTCGCCGGGGCGGGGGAGCTGCGCGGGGTGGTCGTCACCTCCGGCAAGCGGACCTTCTTCGCCGGGGGAGACCTGCGGATGCTCTCCGCCGCCCGCCCCGAGGACGCCGCCGCCGTCCTGGAGAAGTCCCTGCGGATCAAGCGCGCGCTGCGCAGGCTGGAGACCCTGGGCCGGCCCGTCGTCGCCGCCGTCAACGGCAGCGCGCTCGGCGGCGGCCTGGAGATCGCCCTCGCCTGCCACCACCGGATCGCCCTGGACACCCCGGCCAGCCGGCTCGGCCTGCCCGAGGTCACCCTCGGCCTGCTGCCCGGAGGCGGCGGCGTGGTCCGCACCGTGCGACTGTTCGGCATCACCGACGCCCTGCTGAAGTTCCTGCTGGAGGGCCGCCAGTACCGCCCGGCGCAGGCCCTGGAGCACGGGCTGGTCCACGAGCTCGTGGCCACCCCGGAGGAGCTCACCGCCCGGGCCCGGGCCTGGATCGAGGCCAACCCGACCGCCGTCCAGCCCTGGGACGTCAAGGGCTACCGGATCCCCGGCGGCACCCCGTCGACCCCGGCCTTCGCCGCCAACCTGCCCGCCTTCCCCGCCAATCTGCGCAAGCAGCTGAACGGCGCCCCCTACCCGGCCCCGCGCAACATCCTGGCCGCCGCCGTGGAGAGCGCCCAGGTCGACGTCGACACCGCGATGGTGGTCGAGGCCCGCTACTTCACCGAGCTGGCCTGCGGCCAGACCAGCAAGAACATGATCCAGGCGCTGTTCTTCGACATGCAGGCCGTCAACTCCGGTGCCGGGCGCCCCAAGGACGTCGAGAAGCGGACGGTCCGCCGGGTCGCCGTGCTCGGCGCCGGCATGATGGGTGCGGGCATCGCCTACACCTGCGCCAGGGCCGGCATCGAGGTCGTGCTCAAGGACGTGAGCCTGGAGGCCGCCGAGCGCGGCAAGGCCTACTCCGCCGGGCTGCTGGACAAGGCGATCGCCCGCGGCCGCTCCACCGAGGCCAAGCGCGACGCGCTGCTCGCCCGGATCACCCCCACCGCCGAACCCGCGGACCTGGCCGGCTGCGACGCGGTCATCGAGGCGGTCTTCGAGAACACCGAGCTCAAGCACAAGGTGTTCCGGGAGATCGAGGGCGTCGTCGCCCCCGACGCGCTGCTCTGCTCCAACACCTCCACGCTGCCGATCGGGGTGCTCGCCGAGGGCGTCGAGCGCACCGCCGACTTCATCGGCCTGCACTTCTTCTCCCCGGTCGACAAGATGCGCCTGGTCGAGATCATCCGCGGCCCGCAGACCGGTGACGAGGCGCTCGCCCGCGCCTTCGACCTGGTCCGGCAGATCGACCGCACCCCGATCGTGGTCAACGACTCGCGCGGCTTCTTCACCTCGCGGGTCATCGGGCAGTTCCTCAACGAGGGCGTCGCCATGATCGGCGAGGGCGTCCACCCGGCCAGCGTCGAGCAGGCCGCGGCGCAGGCCGGCTACCCGGCCAAGGTGCTCTCGCTGATGGACGAGCTCACCCTCACCCTGCCGCGCAAGATCCGCGACGAGTACCGGCGGGCCGTCGAGTCGACCGGCGGCAGCTGGACCCCTCACCCGGCGGACGCCGTGATCGACCGGATGGTCGACGAGTTCGGGCGCCCCGGGCGCAGCGGCGGCGCCGGCTTCTACGAGTACGGCGAGGACGGCGGCCGCGGGCGGCTCTGGCCCGGACTGCTGGAGCGCTTCTCCGGCGCGGGCGGGGCCGAGGTGCCCTTCGAGGACCTCAAGGAGCGGATGCTGTTCAGCGAGGCGCTGGACTCGGTGCGCTGCCTGGAGGAGGGCGTGCTGACCTCGGTGGCCGACGCCAACGTGGGCTCCATCCTCGGCATCGGCTTCCCGGCCTGGACCGGCGGCGTCTTCCAGTACGTCAACGGGTACCGGGGCGGCCCGGCCGGCTTCGCGGCCCGCGCCCGCGAACTCGCCGCCGCCTACGGCGAGCGGTTCGCGCCGCCGGCGCTGCTGGAGCGGATCGCGGCGGAGGGGCGCACCTTCACGGACTGACCGCCGCTCAGGCGAGGGACCGAGTGACCGTCGTTCCGCACCGGACCGAGTGACCGCAGGTTCCGCACCGGACCGAGTGACCGTCAGTCCCGCGCGGGCGGGGCCGTGCCCAGCACGGCCCCGCCCAGCTCCTCCCGCAACGACCGCTGGAACGCCGTGACCAGCGCCTGCGCCACCATCGGCTGGATGTGGTCCGTCAGCGCCTTCATCCGGGCCAGCTCCTCCGGAGCCGGCTCGCTCTCCCGGTACGGCTTCCACACCGTCTCCCGGAACAGCCGCTGCAACTCCCGGGCCGTCGCCCGGCTGTGCTCCAGCACCACCGCGCGGGCGGCCAGCAGCGTCTCCAGCGGGATCGGGACGTCCAGGATCCGCACCCCGAGTGGCAGCAGGCCCGGATCCACCCGGAACACCTCGGGATCGGCCGTGCGCTCCACGGCCCCCATCGCCGCCAGCCGGCCGACCTGTTCCTCCGACAGGCCGCGCCCGGCCCGCCGCTCCAGCTGCGCCCGGCCCAGCTCCTCCACCGCCTCCGGCGTCCAGGACGCCACCAGCGCCCGGTGGATCGCCAGGTCCAGCGGCGTGCTGTCCTCCGGCAGCTGCGCCAGGTACCGCTCGATCGCGGCCAGGGTGAGGCCCTGGCGCTGCAGTTCCTCGATCAGCCCCAGCCGGTCCAGGTGCGCCGGGCCGTACAGCCCGACCCGTCGCGGGCCCAGCTCCGGCGGCGGGAGCAGCCCCTTCGTCCCGTAGAACCGGACCGTCCGCACCGTCACCCCGGCCCGCGCCGCCAGCTCGTCCACCGTGAGCCGGACCACCCCGTCCTCCACGGCTTCCCCCATCCGTCGCCTCCTGCGCTGGCACACTTCCGCTGTGACAGCTGCAGTGTGACAGTGCAGGGCGTGCGGGTCCACCGCGTGCCGGTCCGGGCCCGCGCCGCCCCGCGTCCGCACACGGGTCCGCCCCCGGCGCGTGGTGGCGGCGGGGGCGGACGGGGCGCGGCGGACGGCCCACGGGGCCCGTCGGGGCCTGGCCCGTCGGGACCTAGCGGGACGAGGCCTCGGCGAGGTCGGCGTGGTGGCGGCGGGTGACCTCGGGATGGGCCCGGGTGTACCCCTTCCACTCGTTGAGGCCGAACTCGGCGAACAGCGGGTTCTCCGGGTCCTCGGTGGCGCCGGGGGCGTGGTGGGCGAGCGGGAAGTCCAGCGGCTCGATGTGGGCGTCCAGGCGCGGGTTGTAGAAGAACGGCACCGAGAACCGCTCGCGGGCGCCGGCCGGGCTGACCACCCGGTGGTTGGTGGCCTTGAGGTACCCGTCCGTGGCCACCTCCAGCAGCTCGCCGAGGTTGACCACGAAGGCGCCCTCCATCGGCGGGACCTCCAGGAAGGTGCCGTCCGGGCGCTCGACCTGGAGCCCGCCGACGGTGTCCTGGAGGAGCAGCGTGATGAAGCCGTAGTCCTTGTGGGCGCCGACGCCCTGGCCGGCGCCGTCCGGCGCGGTGCCGGGGTAGCGCACCAGCTTGAGCCGCAGGTGCGGGTGGCCGGCGAAGGCGGCGTCGTAGAAGTCGGGGCGGGCGCCGATCGCGGCGAGGAGTTCGTGCAGCAGGCGGCGGGCGACGTCGCCGAGGTGGTCGATCCAGCCGAGCGCGGCGGTGCGCAGCTCGGGCAGCGCGGCCGGCCACTGGTTGGGCCCCTCCAGCCACCAGTACGGGGGCTCGCCGGTGCCGGGCACGTGCGCGGGCAGCTCGGCGCCTATGTCCAGCTGGTCGCGCCAGTCCTGGCTGCCGCCGGTGCGCTCGTCGCCGGTGCGGGTGTAGCCGCGGTAGTGCGGGGAGTTGAGGTTGCTCACGGCGAGCCGGTCGGCCTCGGGGAGGGCGAAGAAGGCGCGCATCGCCGCGGTGAGCGAGGCCGTCTCCGCCGGGGTGATGCCGTGGCCGACGAGCTGGAAGAACCCGACGCCGGTGGCCGCGGCACGGAGTTCGTCGTGCAGGCGGCGACGGTCCTCGGGGCCGCCGTGGGCGAGCGAGAGGTCGATCACCGGGAGGGAGTCGGGTACGGGCGTGTGCTGCTGCGACATGTGTGACATCCGCTGGTCTCGTCCCGGCGGGGCCCGGTGATCGACCGGGGGCGGCCGGAGGAACCGCCTGGTGCGGCGGGTGCTCCGGGGGCCGGGAGGTGGTGGCGGCCACGTGGGGGCCGCCCTGAGGGTGGTTGGCGCGAGGTTCAGCTGGAGCGTCGACAGGACATGCTCGTCACGCGGAGCAGGTCCACGTGGCGACGACGAACAAGGATGAGCACGTCACCAGCCTAGATGACCCCCTCGTCGGCGAGCGAGCCCCCTGCCGCGGAGTGAGCCCTCTCACTTGTCGGTGGGCGATCAAAGGTCGTCCGGGTCCGTCCGCCCGCGCCCCCGGCGCCGTCCCCCCGCGCCCCCGGCACCACCCTCCCGGGTGCCCCGGTCGGCCCGCCCCGGACCCCCGTTCCGGGGCGGGCCCGCCGGATCAGCCCAGCCGCGCCGCCGCGTACGCCTCCATGGCGGCCCGCTGGTAGGCGGCCAGACCCGGGGCCACGGCCTCGTACACGGCCCGCCACTGGTCGTTCCCGGTGCAGGAGCGCGCGATCGCGAGGTACTCCCCGACCGGGACGCCGCGCAGGGCGGTGAGCTGCCGGTACTCGGCGTCGACGTGGCTCTGCACGGTCTCCGCGTCCGCCGGGTGGCCGGCGGTCATCAGCTCCGCGAGGCGGACCATCCGCGCCGTCCGCTCGCGCTGGCCGGCCTCCACCTCGGCCGGGCTCATCGCGGCGGTGGTGCGGCGGGCGGCCTCGGCGTGCTCGGGGAAGTCCCGCAGGCTCCGCTCGACGTCGGCGGGCTGGATGCCCTCGAACAGGTTCTCCGGTCGGTTGATGCTGGTCATGGGTGTGCCGTCCCTTCGGGAACGTTCCAGGTCGGCGATCGTGCGGGAGACGGTGGCGGCCAGGGCGGCCAGCCGGTCGCGCTCGGCGAGCAGCCGGCGCTGGTGGTCCCGGAGGGCCTCCAGCTCGTCCACCTGATCGCCCGTGATCCGGGCGATCTCGGTCAGGCCGACCCCCAGCGCGCGCAGCACGAGGATCTGCTGCAGCTGCAGCAACTGCCGCTCCTCGTAGTAGCGGTGGCCGTTGGAGCCGATCCGGGCCGGTGGCAGCAGCCCGATCTCGTCGTAGTGCCGCAGGGTCCGGGCGGTCACCCCGGACATCCGGGCGACCGCCGCGATCGGCCAGGCCGCTGCCATCCGTCTTCCCCCTCGTTCACGTCCGCTCGGACCGGGGCCGGTTCCTCCGGCCCTGGTCACGACCGTAGGAGCTGCCGTTGCGGCAACCGCAAGCCCTGACTCCGCCCGGATTCCGGCCGGTCTCCGCCTGCACCCCGTCGGGCGTCCCTCCGCACCCCGCCGGGCGTCCGCCTGCGCCGCCCCGCCCGGCGTCCGCCTGCGCCCCGCCCGGCCGCCGGGGCGTCCGGTGCGGGGCCCGCCCGGATCAGCCCAGCAGGCCGCCCAGGTGCGCGTCCTCGGCGAGCAGCCGCCACGAACGCCCCGGCGAGGCGAACGCCTCCGGGTCGACGGCCTCCACCAGACGGTCCACCACGGTGCTCAGCAGCGACTGCGGGTCGAACACCGCCCAGGTGTCCCGGCCCCGCCCGTAGTCCCAGCGGTCCCACTCCGCGCGCAGCCGTTCGCACGTCCACAGCGCGTAGAGCAGGGCGGACAGGTCGCGGTTGAGGTAGGCCTCCGGCTCGCCGTCGTCGTACCAGTCCGGCAGTTCGAGCCGGCCGGTGACGCCGTCCAGCGCGATCGTCAGATCCGTCGGCCAGTCCCCGAGCGCCAGGAACTCCCGCTGGTACGGGCGCTCCTCCTCGCCGTCGAAGTACTCCGGGTACGCCTCCGCCATCGTGACCAGCGGCTCGGCGCCCACCCCGAACATCGCCCCGCCGAGCGGCAGCCCGATCTCCGTCAGCAGCCGCCGGGTCGGCTCGTGCACCAGCCCGGCGGGCAGCTCCTCCGCGCGGAAGCGGTGCACCGCGCCCGCGCCGTCGTCCTGGTCCGTCAACGCGGCGAGATCGGCGACCAGCTCCGCGCCCACCTCGAACGCCGGCCCGCCCGGACCACCCGGCAGCGCACCCCAGCCCAGCGCCCGCACCAGCAGTGCCGTGCCCCAGTGCGCCGGCGCGGCGGCCCGCCCGAACAGCTCCGGGTCGGCCTCCCGCATCCGGCGCTCCGCCCCGGCCGTCACCTCGGCGACCACCGCCGGTCCGCGCCGCCCGTCCAGGGCGTCCGCCCGCCGGGCCGCCGCGGCGACCTCCTCGACCTCCCGCACCAGCCCGGCCAACGCGGGCAGGCCGGAGGCCAGCGGATCCCGCCGCACCTCCCCGTCGGCCGTGCCCTCCTCGCCCAGGAACACCTCGCCGGTCACCCCGTCCAGCAGCACCGGGCCGCCGGCCGCGGCGAACGGCGCGCAGTACTCCGTCTCCCCGAGGACGAACCACCGCTCCGACCCCGGCAGGGCCTCCAACGTGCCGTCACCGATCACCCCGAAGTCCAGGAACGCCCCCGAGGCCGGCAGCCCCTCCCGCACCAGGAACTCCCGGCTCCCCGCGTGCACCACCCCGTCCGGCAGCCCTGCCGCCGCGACCCGAACCTGCCCCACGTGCCACACCCTCCCCAACCCTGACCCCCAGACCCTAGGGTCTGCCTTCGAACCCGCGTCCACGGGGGGCGGGGCACGCACTCCCCGAGCCATCGGCCGGAAGGCACCCCCACCGCGCGGACTTCCTCTCCGCCCCTGCGGCGCACGCACCCCCAGGCCACCCCGCCCGCCCTCCGAGCGGACGACGGGGGTTCGACGACAGACCCTAGCCGCCCCGCCCGACACCGCCGCCGACGGAGCCCTTCCGGCGACGGCGCGGGCAGGAGGCGCCGGAAGCCCCGGGCGAGCCCCGCCCGCCCGGACGCCACCGGGTGGCCCCGTACGTCGTCGCGCCCGCGGCGGTGCCGGCGGCCGTGATCCCGTTGCGGCGTCAGGCCGGTGCACGCGGGCGGGGGATGCGAGGGGCGCGACGCGGCGGTGCCCGCCCGCCTCGCAGCCCGCTCCGGCGGAGGGTCGCCGGATGCCGCTGCTGGCGGGGTGGTGACTGTCGGTCACTCATCGCGCAGTCGTCGGCCGTTGAGGTCGTCGTCCGGTGGGGGTGGGTTGTTCGGGGGCGTGGCGCTCACTCGCCCGGTGCGGCCTCCCGGCCCGCCTGCCGTGGCTGTCCGGCGATGAGTGCCGGCTCCGGGCGGGGCGGCGGCTCCCGACCCGGCGAGACCTCCGGCGGCTGGCTTCCCCGCCGGGCGCCGCCTGCCGTCCGCCGTTCGGCGGATGCCTCCGGTGGTGGCGACCGGCCTGTTCCGGATCGGCTTCGCGCCCGTCCGCGGCCGACGGCGGGGCGTGTCGCCCGCAGCCGCAGGGCCTCTGGGGTCGCCGACCGTCCGACTGTCACGGAGTGTGACGGGTGGGGTGGCCTGGTCGGACTTGAATCTTTGCGAACGAATGTTCGATCCTGGGGGTGTGCCCGTAATCGAATCTGTTTTCGAATCTGCTGCCGAGCGGCCGACGCTCCGGCCGGTGGCGTCGACCGCCGTGCCGGGGGACGGGCCGGCCGGCCGCGGGCTGCTCCCGGTGCCGCCCGCGCTGCGCGAGGTGCTGCCGGACGGCGGGCTGCGCAGGGGTGCGGCGGTGTCGGTGGCGGGCGGGGACACCGGGCTGCTGCTGGCGCTGGCGGCCGGGGTGAAGGAGACGGAGGGCGGCTGGGCCGCGGCCGTCGGCCTGCCGGAGCTGGGCCTGGCCGCGGCCGAGGGGTACGGGCTGGACCTGCGGCGGCTGCTGGTCGCCGACGACCCGGGGCCGCACTGGGCCGAGGTGGTCTCGGTGCTGGCCGGTGCGGTCGAGCTGGTCATGCTGCGCCCGGACGGCCCGGTGGCGCCGAAGCTGGCCGCCCGGCTGGCGGCGGTGCTGCGGCGCAGCGGGTGCGTGCTGCTGGTGGCCGGGCCCTGGCCGGGGGCGGTGCTGCGGCTGGGGGTGCGGTCCGGGCGCTGGTTCGGGCTGGGGGACGGCTACGGGCAGCTCGCCGGCCGACAGGTCGAGGTGGTGGCCGAGGGGCGCGGTTCGGCGGTGCGCGGGCGGACCGCCCGGCTCTGGCTGCCGGACGAGCACGGCGCGGTGCGGCCGGTCCGGGAACCGCAGGCCCTGGAGCACCCGGTCCTGGACCACCTCGCCCCGGACCGTCCGGTCACGGCACATCCGGTCACGGCAGGCCCGCGCGCGACCGGGCCGCGGCCGCTCGAGCAGGCGGCGGTGGTGTGAACGGCATGAGCAGCACGAGCGGCACGAGCGGCACGAGCGGCACGAACAGCACGAGCGGCGCGCGCGGCACGACGGAGGACGCCGACCGGACGCCGCGGGTGCTGGTGGTCTGGTGCCCGGACTGGCCGGTGGTGGCGGTGACCGGTGACGACCCGGTGGCCGTGACCGAGGGCGGGCGGATCCTCGCCTGTTCGGCCGGGGCCCGGGCGGCCGGGGTCCGGCAGGGGCAGCGGCTCAAGCTGGCCCAGCGGCTCTGCCCGGCGCTGGAACTGCGCGACCGTGACCCGGAGGCGGAGACCCGCCGCTTCGAGCCGGTGGTCGCGGCGGTGGAGGCGTTCACGCCCCGGGTGGAGGTGATCCGCCCCGGTCTGTGCGCGATCCCGGTGAAGGGGCCGGGTCGCTACTTCGGCGGTGAGGAGGCGCTGGCGGCCAAGGTCGGGACGGCGGTCGCGGAGGCGCTGGCGCGGCGGCCGGTCCCGGACGCCGTCCCCGGCGCGGAGCCCGTACCCGAGCCCGCCCCGACCTCTACCGCCCCGGAACCCGCCGCGGAGCCCCCTACCGCCCCGGAACCCGCCCCGGAGCCCCCGACCGCCCACGTCGGCGTGGCCGACGGCCTGTTCGCCGCCGTGCTCGCCGCCCGGGCCGGGGTGCTGGTGCCGCAGGGGCGGACCGCCGAGTTCCTCGCGCCCTACCCGGTGGGTGCGCTCGGCGACGAGGCGTTGGCGGAGCTGCTGGGGCGGCTCGGCCTGCCGACCGTCGGGGCGTTCGCGGCGCTGCCGCCCGAGGCGGTCGCGGACCGGTTCGGCCCGGTCGGGACGGTCGCGCACCGGCTGGCCCGCGGTCTGCAGCCGCGCCCGCTGGTGCCGCGCGACCAGGAGCCGGACCTCGCCGTCGAGCAGCGCTTCGACCCGCCCGAGCCGCTGGCCGAGCCCCTGGTGTTCGTGGCCCGCACGCTGGCGGAGCGCCTGCACCAGCGGCTGGCGGGGGCCGGGCTGACCTGTCGGCGGGTGGCCGTCGAGGTGGTCTGCGCGGACGGGCGGGCGGCCTCGCGGCTGTGGCGGCACGAGGGGCGGCTGTCGGCGACGGCGCTGGCCGAGCGGGTCCGCTGGCAGCTCCAGGCCTGGCAGAGCGCGGGCACCTTCGCGGCGTCGGTGTCCGGGGAGGGCGGCGGCTTCACCCTGCTCCGGCTGGCCCCGGACGGCCTCTCCCCGGACCAGGGGCGCCAGTTGGCGCTGTGGGGGCAGGCGGTCGCGGACGACCGGGTCGAGCGGGCGGTGGCCCGGGTGCAGGCGGTGCTCGGGCACGCCGGGCTGCGCCGGATCGAGCCGTCGGGCGGCCGGGGCCCGGGTGAGCAGGCGGTGAAGGTGCCGTGGGGCGAGCCGTACGAGGCGGCGGCGCCGGCCGACGCGCCGTGGCCGGGGCGGCTGCCGGACGTGTGGCCGGCGGTGGTGCTGCGTGATCCGGCGCCGGTGCGGGTGCTGGACGGGGCCGGGCTGCCGGTGACGGTGGACGGCCGGGCGGGGGTGTCGGCCCGGCCGGTGCTGGTGGTGTTCCAGGGGCGGGAGGAGCGGGTGGAGGGCTGGACCGGGCCCTGGCCGGCGGTCGAGTACTGGTGGGACCAGGCGCTCGCCCGTCGCCGGGCGCGGTTCCAGGTGGTGGTGGGTGGCGGCCGGGCGCTGCTGCTCACCGTGGAGGGGGGTGCGTGGTACCTGGAGGCCGGTTACGACTGACCGGAGGCCGGGCCCTGGGGGGGATCCGAGCACGAGAACGACGAAGGCGACTCCCGATGGGCTTCACCAGCCACCCCACCGTCCCCTGGAGCGAGCTGCACCGCCGCCTGGCCGGCGCGGCGCCGGACCGCACGGTCGTCCCCCTGCGCCGCCCCGCCCGGCAGGACGCCGCCCCCGAGGGCCCGGGACACCCCGGCGGCCCGGGGCGCCCCGGAGGTTCCGGCGACGGCCCCGGCGCCCCCGCCGACGAGCCCTGGGCCGAGCTGCACGTCCACTCCGCCTTCAGCTTCCTGGACGGCGCCAGCGACCCGGAGGACCTGGTCGCCGAGGCGGCCCGGCTGGGGGTGGAGACCCTGGCGATCACCGACCACGACGGCCTGTACGGTGCGGTCCGGCTGGCCGGGGCGGCCCGCGGCACGGGCGTGGCCACCGCGTTCGGCGCCGAGCTGACGATCCGTCACGACGGTGCCGGGGACGAGCACCTGCTGGTGCTGGCCCGCGACCCGGACGGCTACCGCCGGCTCTCCGCCGCGATCGCCGCCGCCCAGCTGGCGGGCGGGGCGAAGGGCCGCCCGGCGTACGACCTGGCGGCGCTGGCCGGGGCGCACGGCGGCCACTGGGCGGTGCTCACCGGCTGCCGGCTCGGCCGGGTCCCGGCCGGGCTCGGGGACGGCACCGCCGGGCGGCGGCTGGACACCCTGGTGGAGGCGTTCGGCCGCGACAGCGTCCACGTCGAGCTGATCGACCAGTGGCTGCCCGGTGACGACCGGCGCAACGACGCCCTCGCCGCGCTCGCCGCCGAGCACGGCCTGACCGCCGTCGCCTCCACCAACGCCCACCACGCGGGCCCCGCCCAGGGCCGGCTCGCGCAGAGCCTGGCCGCGCTGCGCGGACGCCGCACCCTGCAGGACGCGGCCGGCTGGACGCGGGCCGCCGGCACCGCGCACCTGCGCTCCGGCCGCGAGATGGCGGCCCGGCTGGCCCGCTTCCCGGGGGTGCGGCGGGCCACCGCCGAACTGGGCCGCGCCTGCGCCTTCGACTTCGCCCGGCTGGACCCCGAGCTCCCGGGCTTCCCCGTCCCGGCGGGCGAGACCGAGATCGGCCACCTGCGGGCCCTGGTCGCCGCCGGCGGCCCGGCGCGCTTCGGGCCCGGCAACGCGGCCGCCCGGCGCCAGCTCGCCAAGGAGCTGGACGTCATCGAGGACCTCGACCTGGCCGGCTACTTCCTGATCGTGCACGACATCGTCGACTTCTGCCGCCGGGAGGACATCTGGTGCCAGGGCCGCGGCTCGGCGGCCAACTCGGCGGTCTGCTACGCGCTGGGGATCACCGCCGTCGACCCGGTCCACTACCGGCTGCTGTTCGAGCGCTTCCTGTCCACCGCGCGGGACGGGCCGCCCGACATCGACCTGGACATCGAGAACCGCCGCCGCGAGGAGGTCATCCAGTACGTCTACCGCCGTTACGGCCGCGAGCACGCCGCGCAGGTCGCCAACGTGATCACCTACCGGCCGCGGCTGGCGATCCGCGACGCGGCCCGGGTGCTCGGCTACCCGCAGGGCCAGGTGGACGCGTTCAGCCGGCAGACCGACTTCCGCTCCGCGCCCGGGGCGGACGCCGTGATCCCCGCCGACGTGCTCGCGCTCGCCGCCCAACTCCACGGCCTGCCGCGGCACCTGGGCATCCACTCGGGCGGCATGGTGCTCACCAGGGAGCCGATCGGCGAGATCTGCCCGACCGAGTGGGCCCGGATGCCCGGGCGTTCGGTGCTGCAGTGGGACAAGGAGTCCACCGCCGGCGCCGGGCTGGTGAAGATCGACCTGCTCGGCCTCGGCATGCTCGCGGCGCTGCACGACGCCTGCGACCTGGTCGCCGAGCACCACGGCCTGCGCTACGACCTGGCCGGCATCCCGGACGACGACCCGGGCGTGTACGCGATGCTGCGCCGGGCGGACACCGTCGGGGTGTTCCAGGTCGAGTCGCGGGCGCAGATGGCGACGCTGCCCCGGCTCAAGCCGGACCACTTCTACGACCTGGTGGTCGAGGTGGCGCTGATCCGGCCCGGGCCGATCCAGGGCGGCTCCGTCCACCCGTACCTGCGCCGCCGCGCCGGGGCCGAGCCGCCCGGCTGCCCGCACCCGCTGATGGAGAACGCGCTCGGCAAGACCCTCGGGGTGCCGCTGTTCCAGGAGCAGATGATGCAACTGGCCATCGACTGCGCGGGGTTCACCCCTCCCGAGGCCGACCGGCTGCGGCAGGCGATGGGTGCCAAGCGCTCGCACGAGCGGGTCGCCGAACTGCGCGAGAGGCTGCTCACCGGGATGGCCGAGCGCGGCATCCCGCCGGAGGTGGCCGAGGACGTCTACGGCAAGATCGAGGCGTTCTCCAACTACGGCTTCCCGGAGAGCCACGCGATCAGCTTCGCCTACCTGGTGTACGCCAGCGCCTGGCTCAAGTACCACTTCCCGGCGGCCTTCGCGTGCGCGCTGCTGGCCAACCAGCCGATGGGCTTCTACTCGCCGCTCAGCCTGGTCTCGGACGCGCGGCGGCACGGCGTGCGGGTGCGCGGGGTGGACGTCAACGCCAGCGGGCCGCGGCCCACCCTGGAGCCGTACCGGGGGCCGACCCCGAAGCCGCCGCTGACCGCGGGCCGCCCGCAGCCGGCGATCCGGCTCGGCCTGGAGACGGTGCGCGGCATCGGCACCCCGCAGGCCGAGGCGATCGCGGCCGGGCGGCCGTACGCCGACCTGGAGGACTTCGCCCGTCGCACCGCCCTGCCCGCGCCGGTCCTGGAGGCGCTGGCGACGACGGGGGCCTTCGACTGCTTCGGTCTGACGCGCCGTCAGGCGCTCTGGTCGGCAGGGGCGTTCGCCGGAATATCGGACGGGGTGATCCCCGGCACCACGCCCGGCACCGAGGCACCGGAGCTGCCCGAGCTGAGCCCGGTCGAGGCGACCATCGCCGACCTGTGGGCCACCGGCACCTCCGCCACCAGCCACCCGCTCCAGCACCTGCGCACCCACCTGGAGCGCGGCGGCGCCCTGTCCGCCGCCCAGCTCCCGGACGTGCCGCCGGGGACGGCGGTGGTGGTCGGCGGCCTGGTCACCCACCGGCAGCGGCCGCCGACGGCCGGCGGGGTGCTCTTCCTCAGCCTGGAGGACGAGACCGGCCTGATCAACGTGATCTGCAACCGCCCGGTCTGGGAGTCCCAGCGCCGCACCGCCCTGGACCGGGCCGGCCTGCTGGTGCACGGCCACGTCGAGCGCGACCGCGGCGCCACCAACCTGATCGCGACCCGCCTCACCCCGCTGCGGATCGGCCTCTGAGGCCTGCGCCCTCCGAGGCCTGCGCCGAAGCCCGCCCCCGACGCGTTCGCCGGGGGTGGGCGGGCCGCCCCGCCGAACGCGTCAGGCGCCCGCGTCCCGTCCCTTCCCCGGCGCCCCGGCGAAGGCCTGGGCGATCGGCAGCCAGGCGGTGGCGACCGGGCCGGTGGCGGTGAGGGCGAGGTCGTCGCGGTGGCGGCGCTGGGTCACCAGCAGGCAGAAGTCCAGTGCGGGACCGGCCACCAGGTCCGTCGCCCCGGCCGGGCCGAAGGTCCACGACCCGCCGTCGGGGGCGGTCAGTTCGAGGCGCACCGGCTGCTCCGGCACGGGCAGTCCGCGCAGCTGGAAGGCGAAGCCGAGGGTGCGCAGCCCCAGGTGGGCGATGTGCCGCAGCCGGTCGGTCGGCTCCCGCACCACCCCCAGCGCGTCGGCGACGTCCTGGCCGTGCGCCCAGGTCTCCATCAGTCGCGCGGTGGCCATCGAGGCGGGCTTCATCGGCGGGCCGAACCAGGGCAGCCGCTGGTCGGCCGGGGCGGCGGCCAGCGCGGCCAGCGCCGCCTCCCGGCCGGCCCGCCAGCGGGCCAGCAGGGCCGCCGGTGCGGCCGCCGCCCCCTCCGCGGCACCGGCCTCCACCGGATCGGTGCCGGCGTCCAGCAGCGCGCCGAAGTGCTCGCCGAGCGCCGTGCCGAAGCCCTCCGCGTCGCGGGCGGCGAGGGCGGTCCAGTCGTCGGTCCAGGCCAGGTGGGCGATCTGGTGCGCGACGGTCCAGCCCTCGGCGGGGGTCGGGCGGGCCCAGCCGTCCGCGGGCAGGTCGGCGACCAGGGCGTCCAGCACCGCGCTCTCGGCCCGCAGGTCGTCGAGCAGCCCGGTCAGGACGTCCGCCGCGGGCGGTGTCGGGGCGTTCGGATCCGTCATCGGTTCCCTTCCTCCGGTCCCGGCGCATTACCCGCCGGTAATCCACGGCCGCACCCTACGCCGGGCCCGGCCGGCCCGCCCGGAACTCCGCGGAACCCGCACGTCGGACCTCTCGCCAGCGGCCGTGGCGCGTGTGACAATCTCGCGGTGAAGACGGACCCCAGGGCCGCGGACACCCCCAGGCCGACGCCCGCGGACGACCCCGGGATCGGCGCGCGCGCCGCCGAGTTGGTGCGGGACGCGGTGCTGGGCGACCTCGCCCGCCGGGTGGTGGCGCAGTGCGGGGCGGACGTCGGCCTGGTGGGCGTGCCCGAGCCGCTGCCGGTGGCGGTGCCCGGGCACCGCGCGGGCGAGGACGGCCTGGTGCTGCGGCACTGGGCGGGCACCCGGGCGGACCTGCTGCACGACCGTCCCGTCCCGACCGGCACCGGCCTGGGCGGGCGGGCGCTGGCCGAGCGGGCACCCAGCTGGGTGCCCGACTACCGTGCCGCCACCACGATCTCGCACCACCACGACGCCGCCGTCAGTGCCGAGGGCCTGTACGCGATGCTCACCGTGCCGCTGCTGCACGGCGGCACCGTGTACGGCGTGGTGTACGCCTCGCTGCGCGCCGTCGTCCCGTTCGGGGACGTCCGGATCGCGGCCGTCGGCCGGCTCGCGGCGACCGCCACCCGGGCGCTCGCCGGCGCCGCGGCCTGGGGCCGCCCGGAGTCCGCACGGCCGGGCGCCGGGCCGGCAGGCTCCGGACGGACCGCCCCCGTACGGCCGTTGACCCCGCGCGAGCACGAGGTGCTGCGCTGGGCGGCGACCGGCCGGACCAACCCGGAGATCGCCGCCCGGCTTGGGCTGACCTGCAACACCGTGACGGGCTACCTGAAGTCCGCCATGCACAAGCTGGGGGTCCGCAACCGGACCGAACTCGCCGTGGCGGCCCGGGAGTCCGGCCTGGTCGACTGACCGGAGCCGGTCGGCCGACCCGCCCCCTGTGCCGGGTCGGCCGACCCGCGGTCCGCGCCGGCCCGGTCGACCCGCCGTCCGCGCCGGGTCAGTTGACCTGCCGTCCGCGCCCCGACCAGTACGGCTCGCGCAGCCGGAACTTCTGCAGCTTGCCGGTGGCCGTGCGCGGGAGGGCCTCCCGGAACTCCACCGAGGTGGGGGACTTGTAGCCGGCGAGCCGCTGCTTGCAGTGCGCGATCAGCTCGGCCTCGGTGACGGCCTCCCGGCCCTCCCGGAGCACCACCAGTGCCTTGACGGTCTCGCCCCACTTCTCGTCCGGCACGCCGATCACCGCGGCCTCGGCGACCGCCGGGTGGCTGTACAGGCAGTCCTCGACCTCGATCGAGGAGACGTTCTCCCCGCCGCTGATGATGACGTCCTTCTTCCGGTCCGAGATGGTCAGCTGGCCGTCGGTGAGGGTTCCGCCGTCACCGGTGTGGAACCATCCGTCCCGGAGCGCCTCGGCGGTGGCCTCGGGCTGCTGCCAGTAGCCGTCCAGCACGGTGTTGGAGCGCACCAGCACCTCGCCGGACGGGTCCACCCGCAGCCGGGTGCCGATCGCCGGCGCGCCGGCCTGCACCAGCCGCTCGGCCCGCTCGGCGGCGGGCAGGGCGTCCCACTCGGCGCGCGAGCGGTTGACGGTGACCACGGGGGAGGTCTCGGTCAGGCCGTAGAGCTGCATGAACTCCCAGCCCAGCTGCTCCTCGACCTGCTGCACCACGGAGGTCGGCGGCGGCGCGCCGGCCACGATCATCCGCACCCGGTCGCGGCCGGGCACCGGGCCGTCCCAGTCGGCGGCCGCGTCCAGCACCATCTGGACGACGGCGGGCGCCCCGGACAGGAAGGTCACCCCGTGCCGCTCGACCCGGCGCAGGATCTCCGCGCCGTCCACCTTGCGCAGCACGATGTGCCGGGCACCGAGCCCGGTGAGCGAGAACGGCAGCCCCCAGCCGTTGGCGTGGAACATCGGCAGGGTGTGCAGGTAGACGTCCCGGTCGCTCGCGCCGTAGTGCAGGCCCATCAGCACCGCGTTCAGCCAGATGTTGCGGTGGGTGAGCTGGACGCCCTTGGGGCGGGCGGTGGTTCCGCTGGTGTAGTTGATCGTGGCGGTGTCGTTCTCGGAGAGCTCGTACCGCCGGGGGGCGTGGTCGAAGTCGTACAGCAGGGCGTCGCTGTCCGCGCCGAGCGTGAAGGTGTGCTTGGCCGTCACCCCGTGCAGGGAGTCGGCGAGTTCCGGGTCGACCAGCAGGACGGACGCGCCGCTCTGCTCGACGATGTACGCCACCTCCTCGGCGCGCAGCCGGAAGTTCACCGGCACCAGCACCCGCCCGTGGCCGCTCACCCCGAACAGGGCGGTCATCAGCCGGGCCGAGTTGTGCGACACGACGGCGACCCGCTCGCCGGGCCCGACGCCCAGCCGGTCCAGCCCGGCCGCCTGCGCCCGGGCCAGTTCGGCGACCCGGCGGTAGCTCAGCTCGCCCCAGGATTCGGCCGGCTGCACCGGCTCGTCGACGATGCCGACCCGGTCGCCGTAGACCAGCTCGGCCCGGTCGAGGAAGTCCATCACGGAGAGTGGAATCTGCATGCGCCCACTGTCCTCCCCGGGCCGCCCGCCGCATACCCCCGATCGGGGGTGTCGCCCGCGCGGGCGTCCCCGTCCGCCGGTGCCGGCGCCGCCCGGGCCACCCGCCCGGGTGCCGGGGTCACGCTTTCGGGTGCGCCCCGGCCGCCGCGAGGGCCGCGACCAGCCGGTCCCGGGCCTCGGTCTGCGCGGCGATCCGGCGCTCCATGACGGCAAGCCGCTCCCGGGCGATCCGCAGCGCCTCCGCGGACGGAGCCTGCGCCAGCACGTCGCCGTCCAGGCAGCCGAGGAAGGGGCGGACGTCCTCCAGGGTGAACCCGGCCGCGACCAGCGCGCGGATGTTGCGCACCCGGACGGCGGCCTGCTCCCCGTACTCCCGGTACCCGTTGGCGGACCGCTCGGAGCCGATCAGCCCGGCCTGCTCGTAGTGCCGCAGGATGCGCGGCGTCGTGTCCGTCCGCTCGGCCAGCTCACCGATCCGCACCCGCACGGCCCCCGTTCCCGCTGCACGGCGCGTCACATCACGAGCGCGCCCCCGTCCACCGAGAACACTACCCCGGTGACGAACGAGGCCTGCGGTGAGGCGAGTTGGGTGACCGCCCAGGCGATCTCGGCGGGCTGTGCGATCCGGCCCAGCGGGGTGTGCGCGACCTGCCAGGCGCGCAGCGCCGCCAGCTGTTCGGGGCCCAGCCCGGTGTGCTCGCCGATCGGCGTGTCCACCGCGCCCGGCGCCACCGCCACCACCCGGACACCGCGCGGCGCCAGCTGGACGGCCCAGCTGCGGGTGACCGACTCCAGTGCGGCCTTGCCCGCTGCGTACACCGAGTCCCGCGGCCAGCCGCGCTGACCGACGGCGGTGCTGATGTTGACGATCACGCCCCGGCTCCGGGTGAGCGCGGGCAGCGCGGCCTGGCCGAGCAGCACGGGGGCGACCAGGTTGGTGGCGAGCAGGGCCCCGACGCGCTCCCGGGTGAGGCCGCCGAGCTCCCCGCCGCCGACGACCGCCGCGTTGTTGACCAGTACGTCCAGCCGGCCGTACCGCTCCGTGGCCTCCCGCACGATCGCCTCCGGGGCACCCGGCCCGGTGACGTCCGCGACCAGCGGCAGGATCCGCTCCGGATGCGCGGCCGCCGTCCCTTCCAGCGGTTCGGGCCGCCGCCCGACCGCCACCACCCGCACCCCCGGGCCCTGCGCGGCGAACGCCCGGGCGGTCTCCCGCCCGATGCCCGTCCCCGCCCCGGTGACCACCACGACCCGCTGCCGTTCCGTCTGCTCGTCGTCCATGCCCCGAGTCTGCGAGCCTGCCGCCAGTGGCAGGGTCAAGCGGGCGGGGTCGAGCGGGCGGGCGCTTTCCCGCCGGCCTCCCCACCGGCGGGGAGGCCGGCGTTCCACTTGCTGAGCCCGGCGCGAACAGGCGCCGACCGGTGCGCCGGAGCGGCCGTCCACCTGTTAGGAAGGGCGCAGCACGCGGAGTCCCGCACGCGAACCACGGGGAGAACTGCCATGGGCGACGAACGCTCGACGAACCTCTACGAGGCCGTCGGCGGCCTGGAGGCGCTGCGCCGCCTCAGCCGCACCTTCTACGAGGGGGTCCTCGCCGACCCCCTGCTCGCGCCGGTCTTCGCCGGCTTCACCACCACGCACGTCGAGCACGTCGCGGTCTGGCTGGCCGAGGTCTTCGGCGGCCCGGCCCGCTTCACCGCCGACCTCGGCGGCCACCAGTCGCTGCTCCGCTCGCACCTGGGCCTGGCCATCACCGAGGAGCAGCGGCTGCGCTGGATGGAGCTGATGGCCGACGCCGTGCGGGCGGAGCTGCCCGAGGACGAGCTGCTGCGGCGCCGGGTGCTGGAGTACTTCGACTGGGGCACCAGGATCGCCGAGGACGTCTCGGCCTCCCCGGCCGGAACCGACCTGGGGGACCCGGGCCCGACCCCGCGCTGGGGCTGGGAGGGGCTGCAGTGACGGTCGCCGCCGGTCCGCGGGCCCGGGGCCTGCTGCTGCGCCCCTTCGTGGAGGGGGACGCGCCGGCCCTGGTCGAGGCCTACCGGGACGCGACGCTGCGCCGCTTCACCCGGGTCCCGGTGGACGACGCCGAGCAGGCCGCGCACTGGCTGGGCCTGCAGGGGCGGGGCCGGGCGGAGGGCACCCGGTACAGCTTCGCGGTCCTGGAGGAGGGGGTGCTCGTCGCCAACGTCGCGCTCAAGCGCGGCGCCCCGGGCGGGCCGGTGGCCGAGGTGGGCTACTGGACGGCGGCCGCGGCCCGCGGCCGGGGGGTGGCCCCGCGGGCCGTGGAGGCGGTGACGGCCTGGGCGTTCCGGGCCTTCGCCGCCGAGGGCCTGGACCGGATCGACCTGCTGCACCAGGTGGACAACCGGGCCTCCTGCCGGGTGGCGGTCAAGAGCGGCTACGCCCTCCGGGAGGTGCTGACGGCCCTGCCGCCGGAGTTCCCGCTGGACGGCCACCGGCACTCCCGGAATCGGCTGGACGGATCGGGAGACGGCCGGTCAGAGTAACCGGATGGCTTCTCTGGTACGACATGTGACGATCGACTGCGCCGACCCGTACGAGCTCGCCCGGTTCTGGGCGCTGGTGCTGGACGGCACCCTGGGCGAGGACGACCACCCGGGGGACCCGGAGGCGGTGGTGGAGTCCGCGGGCGCCTCGCTGCTGTTCATCCGGGTGCCCGAGGGCAGGTCGGTGAAGAACCGCCTCCACCTCGACCTGCAGCCGCAGGACCGCGGCCGGGACGAGGAGGTGGCGCGCGTGGTCGCCCTGGGCGCCACCGTGCTGGCCGACCGCCGCACCCCGGACGGGAAGGGCTGGGTCACCCTGGGGGACCCTGAGGGCAACGAGTTCTGCGTCGAGCGCAGCCGGGCCGAGCGGGCCGCCACCGACGGCGCCTGACGGCCCGCCGCCGGTCCGTCCGCGGCTCCGTGACGGCCCCTCCCGCGGGGCGGGCCGTCACACGACAGGCCGCCGCCCCGGGCCCGCACGGGGACTCCGTCTGATAATCGGACCTATCCGGCGTCAGCCCTGCGGTGACGCCCCGCCCCGGAGGAACGGCAGGTACCCCCATGGCCAGGATCGCCGTGATCGGCGCCGGCGGCTCCATCGGCGGCGCGGTCGTCACGGAGGCGGCGGCGCGCGGGCACGAGGTCACCGCCGTGGTCCGCGACCCGGCCCGCTACCGGGGCATCGCCGCCGCCGTGGAGCGGGCGGACGTCCTGGACCCGGCGCAGGTGGCCCGGGTGGCGGCCGGCCGGGACGTCCTGGTCAGCGCCGTCGGCGGCGGCGACGGCCCGGGCCACCTGGCGCTCGTCGAGCCGGCCGCCCGGTCGCTGGTGGAGGGCCTGCGCTCGCTCGGCGGCGCGGCGCCCCGGCTGGTCGCGGTGGGCGGGGCGGGCAGTCTGGAGACCGCACCGGGCGTGCGGGTCTGGGACGCACCGGGCCTGCCGGAGCCGGTCCTGCAGATCATGCACGCGCACGGCGCCGCCCTGGACTACTACCGGACGGTCGCCGACGTGCGCTGGACGGTGCTCAGCCCGGCCGCCGAGCTGGTCCCCGGCGAGCGGACCGGCCGGTACCGGACCGGCCTGGAGCAGCTGCTCACCGACGCCGGGGGGCGGAGCCGGATCTCGGTGCCGGACTACGCGGTCGCCTTGGTCGACGAGGTCGAGCAGCCGGAGCACATCGGGGAGCGCTTCACCTGCTGCGCCCCGTGAGGCCTCAGCCCAGCTGGATCGACCGCTTCGCCAGCCCCATCCAGAACCCGTCGATGACGCTGCGCTGGCTGCCGAGGTCGGCCTCGCCGGCGCCGAGCGTGACGAACAGCGGGGCGAAGTGCTCGGTGCGCGGGTGGGCGAGCCGCCCGGCGGGGGCCTTGCGTTCGAAGTCGAGCAGGGCGTCGAGGTCCTGCGCGTCCAGGGCGCGCCGGCCCCAGTCGTCGAACTCGGCCATCACCGAGCTGATCCGGCCCTCGCTGCTGAGCGCGCGGAGGTTGTGGGTGAAGAAGCCGCTGCCGATGACCAGCACGCCCTCGTCGCGCAGCGGGGCGAGCCGGCGGCCGATCTCCAGCAGGCGCTGCGGGTCGAGGGTGGGCATGGAGATCTGCAGGACCGGGACGTCGGCCGCCGGGAACATCTCCACCAGCGGGACGTAGGCGCCGTGGTCGAGCCCGCGGTCGGGGATGTCCTGGACGGGGGTGCCGGGGGCGCGCAGCAGTTTGCGGACGCGCTCGGCGAGCTCCGGAGCGCCGGGTGCCCCGTACCGGACCCGGTAGTAGTGCTCGGGGAAGCCCCAGAAGTCGTACACCAGCGGCACGGTGGTGACGGCGCCGACGGCGAGCGGGGCCTCCTCCCAGTGGGCGGAGACCATCAGGACCGCGGTGGGCCGGGGCAGGCCGGCGGACCAGGCGGCCAGTTCACCGGGCCAGACCGGGTCGTCGGCGAGCGGCGGCGCGCCGTGCGAGAGGTACAGGGCGGGCATGCGCTCGGGAGCCGCGGTGCTCATGGCGTCCTCCTCCGGGGTCGGACCGGGGTGCGTGGGGGCGGGGTGCCGGGTGGGGCCGGCGAGGTTAGTTCAAATTTGAACGTCTCGGAGTCGACGGTACACCTTCGTTCGAATTTGAACAACAGGAGTAGGCTTCACCCCATGTCCACACTGAACGAGCCCCGCTGGCTGGACCAGGACGAGATGGCCGCCTGGCGGGGCTTCGTCGTCGCGAGCAACCTGCTCAACCGCCGGCTGGAGCGCCAGCTCAAGGAGGACTCCGGCCTCTCGCACCAGCAGTACGAGATCCTGGTGCACCTGTCCGCCGCCCCGGCCGGGTCGCTGCGGATGACCGAACTCGCCGACAAGCTGGTCACCTCCAAGAGCGGCCTCACCTACCAGGTCACCCAGCTGGAGCGGATGGGCCTGGTCGGTCGCCGCTCCTGCCCCAGCGACGTGCGCGGCGTCTTCGCCGAACTCACCGACCAGGGGCGGGAGGCGCTGCGGCAGGCCGCGCCCGGGCACGTCGCCCTGGTCCGCGAACTGCTGATCGACGTGCTCACCCGCGAGCAGCTCGCGGTGCTCGCCGAGGGCCTCGGCGAGGTCAGCGCCCGGCTGCGCCTCGACGACGCTCCCTGACGGCGCGCCCGACGAACTGGCCGGCCCGGCGGCCCCGTGTCCGCCGGACCGGCCCCGGGCGGGCTCAGGCCGGCCCGTCCCCGGTCGCGGCCGCCCGCTCCCGCAGCAGCTCCCGCTCCCGCTCGTTGCGGGTCAGCTCCGCCGCCCGCTCGAACTCCGCCCGCGCCTCCGCCGCCCGCCCGAGCCGGTCCAGCAGGTCACCGCGCACGCTGGGCAGCAGGTGGTAGCCGCGCAGCGCCGGCTCAGCCGCGAGCGCGTCCACCAGCTCCAGCCCGGCCGCCGGCCCGCGGGCCATCGACACCGCCACCGCCCGGTTCAGCGCCACCACCGGGGACGGCGTCAGCACCAGCAGCCGCTCGTACAGCGCGGCGATGGTCGCCCAGTCGGTGTCCTGGTAGCGCCGGGCCTTGGCGTGGCAGGCCGCGATCGCGGCCTGCACCGAGTACGGGCCGGTGCCGGCCCGCCCCAGTGCGTCGAAGCCCCGCCGGATCAGCAGGCCGTCCCAGCGGGCCCGGTTCTGTTCGGCCAGCAGCACGGGCCGTCCGTCCGGGCCGGTCCGGGCCGCCGTCCGGGAGGCCTGGAACTCCAGCAGGGCGGCCAGCCCGTGCACCTCCGGCTCGCCCGGCATCAGTCCGGCCAGCACCCGGGCCAGCCGCAGCGCGTCCTCGCACAGCTGCGGGCGCAGCAGGTCGTCCCCCGCGGTGGCCGAGTAGCCCTCGTTGAAGACCAGGTAGACCACCTCCAGGACGGAGGAGAGCCGCTCCGCGCGGTCCGCCCCGTACGGCACCTCGAACGGCACCCGGGCCCCGGCCAGCGCCCGCTTGGCCCGGACGATCCGCTGCGCCACCGTCGCTTCGGACACCAGGAAGGCCCGGGCGATCTCCGGGGTGGTCAGCCCGCCGAGCAGCCGCAGGGTGAGCGCGATCCGGGCCTCGGCGGCCAGCACCGGGTGGCAGGCGGTGAAGATCAGCCGCAGCAGGTCGTCGTCGATGTCGTCCGGCTCGACCGGCTCCGGCGCCGGGACGTCCTCCAGGGACCGCCCCACCTCGGCGAGTTTGCGGGCGTAGACCTCCCGGCGGCGCACCAGGTCGATCGCCCGGTGCTTGGCGGTGGCCGTCAGCCAGGCGCCCGGGTTGTCCGGCACGCCCGACCGCGGCCACTGCTCCAGCGCGGCCACCACGGCGTCCTGCGCCAACTCCTCGGCGATGCCGACGTCCCGCACGATCCGGGTCACCGCGGCGATGATCCGCCCGGACTCGATCCTGAAGACCGTCTCGACGGCGACCGCCGCGTCCCTCTCCGTCACGGCCACCCATCAGAACAGTCGGCGGAGAGGGAGGCAAACGGACCCGCGGCTACGCCTGGGGCGGCTGCGCCGCCTCGTCGATCTGCCGGACCTCCGCCTCGACCGTCCAGCCGTCCGGGTGGACGGTCAGGAACCGGCGGGTCCACTCCAGGGCCTCCGCCTTGTCCTTGCACTGCAGGATGGCGTAGCCGCCGACGACCTCCTTGGTCTCGGTGAACGGGCCGTCGGTGCAACCGATCCTCCCGCCGTTCCAGCTGAGCCGGGTGCCCTGGGAGGTCGGGGTCAGCCCGGCGGTCTCCAGCATCACCCCGGCCTTGGTGATCTCCTCGAACAGCGCCCCCATCCGCTTCTCGAAGTCCGGGTCGGACTCGAACCCGGCGGCGGCCTGCTCGTCGATGCGGATCAGCGTCATGAAGCGCGGCATGGTGACTCCTCGGTCGGACGGGCGGGGCCTCTCCCCGCCTCTCACCCCTGCGTCGAACGGGCCGACCGTGGATCGACACCGGCCCGGAGGAATTTTCCGCGGACGGCGGATCCGCCGCCCGCAGGCCCGCCGTCCGCCGCCGCCGGGGGCCGGAGGGTCACCGGCGGCGGCCGGGGGTCACCGGGCCGCCGCCGGCTGCGGTGCGCAGAGCAGGGCGGCCCGCAGGTCCAGCCGGTCCCGCAGGCGGGCCAGGTTGCGGCCGGTCAGCTCCTCGATCCGGCGGATCCGGTAGTGCACGGTGTTGACGTGGATGTGCAGCGACTCCGCCGTCCGGGCCCAGGATCCGTCGTGGTCCAGGAAGACGGCCAGGGTGCCCAGCAGCGAGACGCTGTTCTCCTGGTCGTGCGTGGTCAGCGGGGCCAGCAGCCGGGCGTGGAAGGCTGCCGTCACCTCCGGCGGGATGCCGCGCAGCAGCCCGTCCAGCGAGTCCAGGTCGGCGGCGCTGCCGACCGGGCCGGCCGAGCCCTCCAGCACGTACCGGGCCTGCACCAGCGCCGCCCGCAGGGCGGCGGGGGCGGGCGCGGCGGCCGGTCCGACGCCGACCCGCAGGGTGCGCCGGCCGGCCAGCCGGGCCTGGAGCGCGGGCCGGGCCCGGCGCAGCCGCTCGGCGACCCGTTCGACGGGCGCGGCCACCAGCGCGGCGGACCGCCCGGCGCGGTCGGTCCCGGCGGCGTACGGCACGCCGAGCGGGTGCAGCGCCTCGGCCAGCGCGTACGCGGCCCAGGCGGCGGGCGTGCCCGCGCCGGGGTCGTCGGCCCGGCCGCCGTCGATCCGCGCGGTGACGGCGACCAGCGCCTCGGTCTCGCCCAGCCCGCACCCGGCGAGCGGTTCGGCGAGCCCGCCCTCCCCGGCGAGCGCGTCCAGCAGCCGCCCGGCGGCCCGGCGCCGGGCGTCGGCGTCGGCGCGGGCCCGGGCGGCGAGCGGCGAGAGCAGCTCGGCCAGGCCCTGCAGCACGGGTTCGGCCGCCGCGGTGGCCAGGTGCGGGCGCAGCCGCCAGCCGTCGAACGGCGAGCCGTCCTGCGGGCCGACCGGCAGCCCGGTGTCGCCGCGGCCGGCGGACGGGACGGGCGTGGCGGTGGTGGCGACGGCCCGGCCGCCGGTGGTGGTGATCGAGCAGTCCGGGACCCCGAGCCGTCCGACGGCGTGCGCCAGCACCCCGCCGGCCCCGGCGTCGGCGCGCAGCAGGTCGAGCAGTTCGCGCCGGACGGTCTCCGGGATGGCGGCGGTGTCCTGGGCGCCGGCCCGCAGGTCGCCCCAGAGCCGCAGGTAGACGCGGTCGGTGACGGCGCGGAAGCTGACCCCGGCGGGCACCGCGAGCAGCGGGATGCCGTGGGTGCGGCAGGCCTCGGCGAGGCTGTCCGGGATGCTGCCGTGGGTGCCCTCGCCGGCCAGCAGCGCCGCCACGCCCGCGCTGCGCAGGGCGGTGGCGAAGCGCAGCGCGCCGGAGGCGTCGGCGGGCTGCCACCAGACCAGTCCGGTGAGCACGAGTTCGCCGGGCTGGAGGTAGCGGGCCGGGTCCTGGAGGTCGGTGGAGCTGACCCCGGTCACCGGGCGGTCGAGCAGGTCCGGCGTGCCCCAGGCCAGCCGGATGTCCAGGTCGTCGAGGTTCAGCAGGTCGCCGACGATCATCTCTCGCTCATCTCTCGCTCGCTCTCGCCTTGTGCTCAGCGCGGGACCGTGTCTCGCAAGTGCAAGGTTCAGGTGCGCACTGGCATCGTAAATGCAAGTGGGATGGCGGTGAATCGTCTTGTCGGATCATCCAGCGCGGGGCCCTTCGGCTGGTGCTGGGAACCAGTCGTCCGCCCGATTGCGGGGTTGCTTCAATCGGCGCGGGGCGCGTCGCAGCCTGTCTCCTCCGGCGCGCCCCGCACGTCGGCCGCCTCGTCCGCGCCGGCGCCGCGTGTCCGCGGATGCGAGCTGAAAGCGCCGTCCGCCATGGCGGATGCCACTGAAGGAAAGCTTTCAGCGTGGCTTCTGCGAATGCCCGGGCTCCCCCTCGGGTAACCCCCTCCCGGGTCGCGACGGTGCGGCCCGGGAGGAGGGAGCACCATGACCCCGGCCAGACCCACCGCGCTGACGGCGGCGCCCACCGTCCGGCTGCACGGCCACCTCGACCGGCCCGCGGAGCTGACGGTGGAGCAGCTGCGCGCCCTCCCGGCCCACCGCGTCGAGGTCGGCTTCGACTGCCTGAGCGAGGGCGAGCAGCGCCACGGGTACGAGGGCCCGGCGCTCTGGGACGTGCTGTGCGCGGCCGGGCCGCGGATCGACTTCTCCGGCCGCAAGCAGCGGCTGCGCTTCCTGCTGTCCGTCAGCGGTGCTGACGGTCACCGGGCCGTGGTGTCCTGGGCCGAGATCGACCCGGACTTCGGCGGCCAGCGGATCCTGCTGGCGACCAGCATGGACGGCGTGCCGCTGGACGCGGCCGGCCCGCAGCTGGTCGTGCCCGACGACCACTGCGGGGCCCGCTACGTCAGCGGCGTCACCGCGGTCTGGCTCGGCCCGCTGGGCGCGCCGGCGTCCTGAGCGGCCGACCGGCGGGCGTCCGCCCACGCGGGTGCCGCCGGGTGCCGCCGGGTGCCGCCGGGGGAGCCGCGCTGCGGGCCGGGCGGCGCGGGCCGCAGCGCGGCGCGTCGGGCGCGTCAGGCCGTCGCGAGCGAGACCTCGGTCGACTTGATCAGGGCGACGACCGGCGAACCGGCCGCCAGGCCCAGGTCGGCCGCCGCGTCCGCGGTGATCGCGGCGATCAGCGCGCCGCCCGCGACGTCGACCTTGACCCCGGCCATCGCGCCGCCGGTGGCGACCTCGGTGACCGTGCCGGGGATCTGGTTGCGGATGCTGAGCCCGGCGACGGGGCCGGTGGCCAGGGCGACCTCGGTGGACTTCACCAGGGCCTGGACGGAGCTGCCCGCGCTCAGCCCGAGGTCCTTCACGGCGTCCACCGTGACGGCGGCGGTGAGTTCCTGGCCCGAGTCGAGCCGGACCTTGACGGTGGCCATCACCTCGCCGGTGGTGACGGAGCTGACGGTGCCGGGCAGCTGGTTGCGGATGCTGAGGCTCATGCGGGGGCCTTCCGATCGTGTTCCGCGGGCGGAACGAGGGTGTTCCGGCCGTGCCGCCTTCCACCCTAGTGTGTGGAAAGTCGCAGGTCAGAGGGCATTTCGCGACGTGATCGACGCCCCGTCGCAGCTGCCATGGCGATCACCGCCCCCGGCTCGCATCCGCCGGTCGGCCCGGGCCGGGGATCCGCCGGGACCCTCCGGCCGGGTGTACGCCTGACGGTCCGTCGGGGACGATGGGGCCATGACCGTCGATCTCGCCTTCGCCGAAGGCTTCGCCCGGACCTGGGCCGCCGACTGGAACTCCCGCGACCTGGAGCGCATCCTCGCGCACTTCACCGAGGACGTGGTCTTCGCCTCGCCCCGGATCCGGGTGCTCACCGGCGAGCCGCTGGACGAGGTGCGCGGCAAGGAGGCGCTGCGGGTCTACTGGCGGCAGGGCCTGGAGCGCCTGCCGGACCTGCACTTCACCGTCGAGGACGTCCGCGCCTCGGTGGACACCGTGGTCATCAACTACCGCAACGAGCGCGGCCAGGCCGTCGCCGAGGTGCTGACCTTCCGTGACGGCCTGGTCTGCCGGGGGCTCGGCGCGTACGGCCCGGAGGCCTGACCCGCTCGCCCGGGCGGGGCGGATCGGGGCGGGGAACGCGGTGGACAAACCACTCGCCGGACGCGGTTTTCCGTGTCAACATGCCCCATATGGGGACGATCCTGCGCGGCACCCTCGTCACGCTCCGCCCGGCCACGACCGAGGACATCCCGGCCCTGGTGGCCATCCGCGCCACGCCCGAGGTCTTCGCGCGCTGGCGGGGCGGTGACGACCTGGCCGACGCGGTCGCCACCGACCTGGCGGAGCCGGACACCGAGACCTTCGCGGTCGACGTGGGCGGCCGGGTGGTCGGCGCCATCCAGTGGTACGCCAACAACGACGACGAGTACCGGCACGCCGGCATCGACCTCTACCTGGACCCGTCGGTGCACGGCCTGGGCCTGGGCACCGACGCCGTCCGCACGATGGCCCGCCACCTGGTGCACGAGCACCACTACCACCGGCTGATCATCGACCCGGCCGCGGACAACGCCGCCGCGATCCGCTGCTACAGCAAGGTCGGCTTCCGTGCGGTCGGCACCATGCGCCAGTACGAGCGGGGTCCGGACGGCACCTGGCACGACAACCTGCTGATGGACCTGATCGCGGACGAGCTGGTCGACGGCTGACCCGGAGCGGCCCCCGGCGCGAACTCCCCGAGCGTGCGGACGACTTGTCGTCCACGCACCCGGGGACCGGCTCGGCTGACGCCCTGCAGGCCGGTGTCGGGCCCGCGTCGGACCGGTGTCGGACCGGCGTCAGCCCCGGGACGCGCCGTCCGCGGCCGGGCAGCCGCAGGAGCGCCGCAGCACCAGCCTGGCCGGGAACGTCCGCGCCCCGGTGGAGCGCTCCTCGGCCCCGCCGAGCACGAGGTCCACGGCCGCGCGGGCCATCTCGTCCTGCCCGGTGGTGACGGTGGTCAGCGCGGGCCCGGCGATCACCGCCTCGGCGATGTCGTCGAAGCCGGCCACCGCGAGCTGCTCGGGCACCCGGATGCCCAGGTCGTCGGCGGCCCGCAGCAGGCCGATCGCCTGGTCGTCCGTCGCGCAGAACACGGCGGACGGCCGGTCGGGCCGGGACAGCAGGGTGAGCGCCTCGGCGTGCGCCCGGACGCGGTCGAACGGCGCCGCCGTCAGCCTCCCCGCGGGGGTCAGGCCGACCTCGGCCAGCGCGGCGGCCCAGCCGGCCGTCCGCCCGGTCACCGGGTCGTGCGGGCTGAGCGAGAGCGTCCCGCCGAAGCAGTGCACCTCGGCGTGCCCGTGCCCGAGCAGGTGGCGGACCACCTCGCGGGCGCCGCCCTCGTCGTCCGCCACCACGGCGACGCCGCCGGAGCTCTCGGCCCGGTGGTGCAGCAGGACGACGGGCGTGCCTTCGCCCACGTCGAAGCCGGTGAGGCCGGGGGTGGCCGGGTCCTGGGTGACCAGGATCAGGCCGTCCACCTGCATCCCGAGGAAGGCGCGGATGTAGTGGGCCTCGCGCTCGTCCACGTAGTCGGAGTTGCCGATCAGCAGCAGTCGGCCGTGCTCGGTGGCGGCCTGCTCGACCGCGTGGGCGAGGCCGGCGAAGAACGGCTGGCGGGCGTCCGGCACGACCATCCCGAGCAGGTTGGTCCGCCGCCGGGCCATCGCCTGGGCGACCCGGTTGGGGCGGTACCCGAGCTCCTCCACGGCCGCGAGCACCCGCGCCCGGGTCGCCGGCGCCACCGGCCGCGGTCCGTCGTTGATCACATAACTCACGACCGCCGTGGACGTCCCCGCCACCCGTGCCACATCGTCCCGCGTCACCCTCGCCATGCCCGCGAGCCTACACAGCGGCACCGACCGGTCCCTCGCCCGCCGGTGCCGCCGCCCACCGCCGGGACTCGATCGGCCCCCTGCGGTTGCGGGGCCCGCGGCCCGGGCCGGAGGGTGGCGGGACAGGCGCCGACCCGGCGCCCCCGCCGACCGTGGGAGCAGGCCGATGACCGCCTCGCCGCACCGGCGGGCCGTCCGGTCCCCGCGCCCGGCGGCCCGGCCGCGGGTCCGGATCCCCGGCCGGGCGCGGGCCGCGGTCGCCCCGCCGGCCCGGCCGAGGGTGCGGCCCTGGCGCGCCTACGCGGTGCTCGCGGTGATCGCCCTGCTGGTCGCCGCCGGGCTACTGCTCTACTTCGACGAGCGCTCCAGCCGGGGCCACGTCCAGGTGGTGGGCCCGGAGAGCTCCGAGACCGGCCCGGACGTCCTGGAGGTCTACGTGCTGCTCCAGCGGGTGGACGCGGCCGCGCAGACGCTCACCACCAAGATCCTGGTCGAGCCGCACGGGGCGCTGCAGGTGCCGGACCGGCCGCTGGTCCCGGTCCAGGACGTGGTGCTGGAGACCACCTCGCTGGAGCAGACCACGCTCCGGTACCCGGCGGGCCAGCAGATCCCCTCCGGCCTGGTCTCCTTCAGCCTGGTCGGCGGACGGATCACCGACTACCCCTTCGACCGCTACCACACGGCCATCGGCTTCCAGGCGACCGTCGGGGGCAGACCGGTGCCCGTGGTGATCGGGATCGAGGAGGGCGACCCGTTCTTCGCCTTCCGGCAGGGCGAGCAGGAGAGCGAGGACTTCGCCGTCGGGGTGACGGAACGGATCAGCCGCTCGCGCAGCACCTTCATCCTGGCCTGGTTCATGATCGCCGCGATGTGGGCGCTGGCGCTGTCGGTGCTGGTCGCGGCCTGGCTGATCGTCCGGCAGCGGCGCGGGATGCTCTGGCCGGCCCTGGGCTGGATGGCCGCGACGCTGTTCGCCCTGGTCGGCATGCGCAACGCCGCGCCCGGCAGCCCGCCGATCGGCTCGCTGCTGGACTACGCGGCCTTCTTCTGGGCCGAGCTGCTGGTCGCGGTGGGCCTGACCATGGTGGTGGTGCGCGGGGCGCGGATCGAGGGCGGGCACGGGCCGGACCGCCGGCCCTAGGGGCGGCAGCACACCCCGGGGCCCGCCCCGGCCCGCCGGCCGTAGGCCTCAGCGTCCGTCCGGCACGATCACGGTCAGCGCGGTGCTCAGCAGGGTGAAACCGAGATGCTCGTAGACCCGGCGGGCGGGGTTGCCGTCGGTGACCGCCAGCCGCACCTCGGGGAGCCCCCGCCCGGCGGCGTCGCCGACCACCCGGCGCAGCAGGTCGGCGCCGAGGCCGCGGTAGCCGCGCTCCGGGTGGCGGAACACCTCGGCGACCCACGGCACGCCGTCCCGGTCGGTGAGCACCACCCCGGCGACCACCGCGCCCCGCGCGTCCACGGCGAGCACGCTGGACGGCAGCACCGGCCCGATGGCCTTCCCGGCGAGCAGCGGGACGAGCCGTTCGGCCAGCGCCCGGGCGTCGTCCCCCGCGAAGCGGTCGACGTGACCGGGGGCGAAGGCGGCCCGCCAGGCTTCGAACAGCTCCTCGGGGGCGCGGTCGCAGGGCGCCGCGTGCAGGCCCGCCCGCAGGGGTGCGGCGGCCCAGTCGGCGGGCGGCGGGTCGGTGCGCAGGTCCCGCCCCAGGGTGTGGGCGTGCCGCAGCACGGTCGCGCCGTCGTCCAGCAGGGCCCGCCCGAACTCGGGGGTGCCGGAGACCACCCACCCGGCCATCCGGGACCGGACGAAACCCACCGGGTCCGCGGCGCCGTCCCGCACCTCCAGCAGGTCGGCCCAGGGCCGGCCCTCCCGTTCGCCGGGCAGGTAGTCCACCACCGGCACGCCGTCGTCGTCGCAGCCCGTCACCCGGTCCGTCTCGGTCACGCCTGGCCCCCTCGTCGGGATCGTCCGTCCGCCGCTCATGCTCGGCGACGGCGCGGCCGCGGGGCAAACGGATTGTCAGGCGACCACCGCGGCCCGGACGCAGAGCACGTCCGGCAGGTGGGCGAGCAGCTGCGACCAGCTCTCGCCCTCGTCGCGGCTGCCGTAGACGTCGCCGGTCCGGTTGCCGAAGTAGATCCCGGCCGGTTCGGCGTCGTCGGTGCGCAGCGCGTCGCGCAGCACGACGCCGTAGTGGTCCTCGCCGGGCAGCCCGTCGGCGAGCGGCTGCCAGCTGTCGCCGCCGTCGGTGGTGCGGAAGATCCGGCAGCGCCGGCCGGGCGGGACGCGGTCGTCGGAGCCGCCGAGCGGGAACAGGTAGGCGGTGCCGGCCCGGCGCGGGTGGGCGGCGACGGCGAAGCCGAACTCGGCCGGCAGTCCGTCGACGATGGAGTGCCAGTTCGCGCCCCAGTCGTCGCTGCGGTAGACGCCGCCGTGGTTCTGCAGGTAGAGGCGGTCGGGGTGGACCGGGTCCGGTGCGATCTTGTGCACGCACTGGCCGAACTCCGGGTACTGGCCGCCGGGCGGGAGGAACTCGGCGCGCAGGCCGGTGTTGGAGGGCTGCCAGCTGTCGCCGCCGTCCTTGCTGCGGTAGACGCCGCCGCTGGAGACGGCGACCAGCAACCGCTGCGGGTCGCGCGGGTCGGTGAGGACGGTGTGGAGCCCCTGGCCGCCGTAGCCGGCGCCCCACTCGGCGCGCTGCGGGTGGTCCCAGAGCGACTCGACCAGGGCGAAGGTCTCGCCGCCGTCCTCGGACCGGAACAGCGCGGCGGGCTCGGTGCCCGCGTAGACGACGCCGGGCGCCTCCGGACCGGCCGGCTGGAGCTGCCAGACCCGGGTGAGCGAGGCGCCGGTGGACTCCGGGAACCGGATCGCCGGCCGCGCCGGCTCGGTCCAGGTGGCGCCGAGGTCGTCGGAGCGCCAGACCGACGGCCCCCAGTGGCTGCTGTCGGCGCCGACCAGCAGCCGGGTGCGCCCGGCGCGGCGGTCGACGGAGACGGCGTAGACCGCGTTCATCGGGAAGTGCGGCCCGCTGAACTCCCAGTCCAGCCGGTCACGACTGCGGCCGAGAAAGAGGCCCTTCTCGGTTCCGACGGCCAACAGCACCTCGGTCATGCCTCACACCACCTGGTCGACGCGACGCCCCCGGGACGGCCCCCGACTGCCAGTGTCCCGCCGTCCACCGGCGGCCACACCTCGCCGCGCCGGGTCCTGCGGAGGTGCTCGCCGCCGGGGGCCCGGAGCTCAGCCCCGGCAGCCCTCCAGCAGCCGCAGCCACACCTCGCTGATCGTCGGGTAGGCGGGCACGGCGTGCCAGAGCCGGTCGATGGGCACCTCGCCGACCACGGCGACGGTCGCCGAGTGCAGCAGTTCGGCGACCCCGGGGCCGACCAGGCACGCCCCGACCAGCACCTGCCGGTCGAGGTCGAAGACCACCCGGGCCCGGCCCCGGTAGTCGTCGCCGTACAGCGAGGCCCCGGCGACGGCGCCGAGGTCGTGGTCGACGGTCCGGACCCGCAGCCCGGCCCGCTCGGCCGCCTCGAGGGTGAGACCGACGGCCGCGACCTCCGGTTGGGTGAACACCACCTGCGGCGCTCCCGCGCTGTCGGCAGACGCGGCGTGCACGCCCCAGCGCGCGGTGTCCAGCGCACGCCCTTCGGCGCGGGCCGCGATCGCCCCGCCGGCGATCCGGGCCTGGTACTTGCCCTGGTGGGTGAGCAGCGCCCGGTGGTTGACGTCCCCCACGGCGTACAGCCACTCCCCGTCCACGCCGAGCACCGTGCAGCTGTCGTCCACCTCCAGCCAGTCGCCCGGCTTCAGCCCCACCTGCTCCAGCCCGACGTCGGCGGTGCGCGGGGCCCGGCCGGTCGCGTAGAGCACCTCGTCGACGGTCAGCCGCTCGCCGTCGCCGGAGCCCTGCCCGTCACCGGACGGCCCGCGGCCGGTGAGGGTCAGCACCACCGGCCCGGTGCCGCCTGTGCGCTCCAGCGCGGTGACCTCCACCCCGAAGCGGACGTCCACCCCGGCGTCCCGCAGCCCCTCGGTGACCAGCTCGCCCGCGAAGGGCTCCATCTTCGGCAGCAGCCCGGCGCCGCGCACCAGCAGCACCACCTCGGAGCCGAGCGCCCGCCAGGCGGCGGCCATCTCCACCCCGACCACCCCGCCGCCGACCACGGCCAACCGGCCGGGCACCGACGGCGAGCCGGTCGCCTCCCGGTTGGTCCACGGGTGGGCCTCCGCCAGCCCGGGCACGCCGGTGGGCAGCACCGGGCGGCTGCCGGTGCACACGGCGACGGCGTGCCGGGCGGTGAGCACCCGCTCGCTGCCGTCCTCGGCCTCCACCGTGACGGTCCGCACGCCGGCCAGCCGGCCGTGGCCGCGCACCAGGTCGATCCCGGTGTCCCGCAGCCAGCCGACCTGGCCGTCGTCGTTCCAGTGCGAGGTGAAGGAGTCCCGCCGGGCCAGCACCGCGGCCGGGTCCAGCCGGCCGTCGCCGACCGCCTCCCGGGAGCCGGCCACTGCGCGGGCGTCGGCCAGCGCGGCCACCGGGCGCAGCAGCGCCTTGCTCGGCATGCAGGCCCAGTACGAGCACTCGCCGCCGACCAGTTCGGCCTCCACGATCACCGTGCGCAGCCCGGCGGCGACGGCCCGGTCGGCCACGTTCTCGCCGGTCGGGCCGGCTCCCAGGACGATGACGTCGTACTCCTCGGCGGTGCTGGTCATGCCCCGTCCCTTCGGCTCGGGTCCGGCCGCCCCGCCGGACCGGCGCCGGGCCGCGTGCCCGGCGCCGTGCCCATCCTGCGACGTCAGCCCTGGTTCGCGCAGTCGAACACGCGGACCGGGCACGGTCGGGACAGTGCCGGGGCACGGTCGGGACAGTGCCCCGGCGCGCCCGGACGCGGCTCTCGCACCGGGTCAGAGCCGGGCCAGCTCCGCCAGCAGCGCCGCCGTGTCGTCCGGGCGGGAGAACATCGGCCAGTGCCCGGTGGGGAGTTCGCGCAGTTCCCAGTTCGGCCCGTCCAGCCCGGCGAACCAGGGGTGGCCGGACGCGACCATCGCCCGCACCTGGGCGATCGGGAACGAGCAGGACACCAGGGCCTGCGGCAGCGCCGCCCCCGCGCCGGTCAGCCGCAGCCGGTCCCGGTAGGCCCCGGCCGGCTGCGGGGTGGCCCGCTCACGGATCCGGGCCAGCGCGGCCCCGTCCAGACCGGCCGCGCCGGCGCCGTGGGCGGCGAGGAACTCCCAGGACGGCATCGGCAGGCGGCCGTCCACCACCGAGGCGTCGGCGGCCTCGCGGTAGTCCGGCGGCCAGAGGTCGTACAGCGACCCGCCGTCGATCACCGGCCCGCTGTCCAGGTAGACCACCCGGCGGATCCGCTCGGGCATCCGGTCCGCCACCCCGCCCGCCGGGGCGCAGCCGCCGCTGTGCGCGACCAGCACCACCTCCCAGAGGTCCTCCCGGACCAGCAGGTCGGCCAGCGCGGTGACGTGGTCCGCCAGCCCGATCGGCTCACGGTCCCCGGCGCGCTCCGCGACCCCGGGCAGGGTGACCGGGTGGACGGCGTGCCCGGCCGCCCGCAGCGGAGCGGCCACCTCGTCCCAGGCCCAGGCGCCCAGCCAGAATCCGGGGACCAGTACGAACGTGCTCATGGGGGATCACTCCTCGTCGTGGTGCGGGGCCGTGTCGCGACGACTCTAGGGTCCGCCCCGGCGATCGGCCCGCAACCGGCGACGACCGGCGGGACGGGGCCCGGGGGAGGGGAGCGGATCCGGACGGCGCCGGCGGGGAGGACGCCGCCGGCGCGGAACGCACCGGGGCCCGGGGAGAGGACTCCCCGGGCCCCGACGCGGGTGGCCTCAGGCCTGGCCCCCGGCCGCCTGCTCCTCGGCGACCTTGCGCTTCACCTCGGCCATGTCCAGCCCGCGGGCCTGGCCGATCAGGTCCTCGAACACCGCCTCGGGCAGCGCACCGGCCTGCGAGAAGACCAGCACGCCCTCGCGGATGATCGCCAGCGTCGGGATGGACTGGATCCCGAACGCGGACGCCAGCTCCTGCTGCGCCTCGGTGTCCACCTTGGCGAAGACGAGGTCCGAGTGGCGCTCGGCCGCCTTCTCGTACACCGGGGCGAACTGCCGGCACGGCCCGCACCACCCGGCCCAGAAGTCGATGAAGACGAAGTCCTTGCCCTCCGGGCCGGGAACGATGTCGTCGAAGTTCTCCTTGGTCAGCTCGACCGTGCTGCTCATCTCGCGATTCCTTCCCTTCCGGAGGAGGCGGTTCAGACCGTGTGCTCGCGACAACCGCGCCCCCCGACGGGGTATTCCGGCGCCGGCCGGGGCCGGTTTGAGCAGTCGGGCGCCGCTTCGCGTACTTGAGGGTGTCCACCCGTCCACCGACCGCGGGAGCACCTCATGCGCAGCAATCGCCGAACCCGCCGGGCCGCCGTGCTGGCCGCCTCCGGCATCGCGGCGGCCGCCCTGGTCGCCGGTTGCGGGTCGTCCGGGTCCAGCGCACCCGCCGCGCCCGCGAGCCCGAGCGCACCGGCCACCCCGGCACCGAGCACCCCGGCACCGAGCACGCCGGGCACGGCGGCGAACACCTCCCTGCAGACCGCCACCGACCCGAAGCTCGGCACGATCGTCACCGACGGCGCCGGGTTCACCCTCTACCGCTTCGACCATGACCAGAGCAGCCCGTCGAAGGCCACCTGCAACGGCGACTGCGCCTCGCTGTGGCCGCCGGAGCAGGACAACGGCAACGTCATGCTCAAGGGCATCGACGCCAAGCTGGTCGGCAGCGTCACCCGCGACGACGGCACCAAGCAGGTCACCCTGAACGGCTGGCCGGCCTACCGCTACTCGCCGGACTCCAAGCCCGGCGACACCAAGGGCCAGGGCGTCGGCGGGGCGTGGTTCGCGCTGACCCCGAGCGGCGGCAAGGCGGGCACCACCGGGAGCTCCACCCCGATGCCGTCCACCCCCGCCAGCCCCAAGCCCAGTGCACCGAGCAGCGGCTACGGCTACTGAGCCGACCGCCGCGGTCCGTCCGCCCTCGACCGGGAGACCAGGGTGCGCAACGATGAAGTGGTGACCGAGGAGCATCCCGGCGGCGGCAGGTCCGCCCGCGGTACGGGGGCGCCGGACGAGGAGCTGATGCGCGCCCTCTACCACGAGCACGCCGGGCCGCTCTTCGGGTTCGTCCTCCACCTCGTCGCGGGGGACCGGCAGCGGGCCGAGGACGTCGTCCAGGAGACGCTGGTCCGGGCCTGGCGCAACATCGACCGGCTCGACCCGGGGGCCGGATCGCTGCGGCCCTGGCTGGTCACGGTCGCGCGGCGGATCGTCATCGACGGCCACCGCAGCGCCCGGGCCAGGCCCCGGGAGGTGGACGCGGCGGCACTGGAACTGATGCCCGCCGAGGACGAACTCGACCGTGCCCTGCGGATGATGACGGTCGCGGACGCACTGGGCGACCTCTCGGCGGCGCACCGCGAGATCATCGTCGAGACCTATCTGAAGGGCCGCACCGCAGCCGAGGCGGCCGCCGAACTCGGCATCCCGGCCGGGACCGTCCGGTCGCGGGTGTTCTACGCACTGCGCTCGCTCAGGCTCGCGCTGGAGGAGAGGGGAGTGACCTCGTGACCAAGCGCCCCGACCCCGTGCCCGGCGGCCCGGAGCAGGTCCCCGGTGTCCCCGGCGTGCCCGGTGCCCCCGGCGGGTCCGGCGGCGTCCCCGGCGCCGGACCGGACCACGTCGACGTCGGCGCGTACGTCCTCGACCTGCTGGAACCCGCCGAGCGCGCCGCGTTCGAGCGGCACCTCGCCACCTGCCCGCAGTGCACCGAGCAGGTGGCGCGGCTCGGCTTCGTGGAGCCGCTGCTGGCCGAGTACGCCGCCTCGGCGACGGCGGCCGGCCTCGATCCGGCCGGCCCGGCCCCGCGTCCGGGCCCGGAGCTCCTGGACCGGCTGGTCGCCGAGGTGGCGTCCGGACGGCGGCGGGGCCGGGTGCGGCGGCTGGTGCTGGCCCTGGCCGCGGCCGTGCTGGTGGCCACCGGCCCCGCCGTCACGGCCGCGGTGCTCACCGCCGGTTCCACGCCGGCCGTGGTCGCCGTCGCCGAGCAGTTCAGCGCCACCGACCCGGGCACCGGCGCCCGGGCCACCGTCGGCGTGGACGCGATGCCCTGGGGGAGCCAGGTGAGTCTGCAACTCTCCGGCGTCCACGGGCCGTTGACCTGCCGTCTGGTCGCCGTGTCGCACACCGGCGAGCGGCAGACGGTCACCACCTGGAGCGTCCCGGCCGGCACCTACGGGAACCCGGGCGGCCCCGCCGAGCTGCGCACCGGCGGCGGTGCGGCGCTCCAGCCGGGGGACATCGACCACTTCGAGGTGCGCGTCCAGAACAGCAACGCCCTGCTGGTCGCCGTCCCGGCGCACCGCGCCTGAGCCGTCCCGGCGCACCGCGCCCGAGCGGCGGGGGCGACCGCGTCCCGGGGCCGGCCCGTCACCACGCCGGATCGAAGCACGGACGCACCTCGTACGCCTCCAGCCGCTCGACCCGCTCCGGACCCCGGACACCAGGCCAGCGCGGGTTCGGCAGGCCTTGGCCGGTCATGTGCTCCCGCTGCCGGATCCCGCTCCTGCCGACCCGCAGGGCCGGCTCGAAGCTGTGCAGGCCGCCGCACGGACACGGCTGCCGCACCCACGCGCAGACCCGGCAGAGCCCGGCGAGGCCGTGGCCGGTCGAGAGCTCCAGGAGCGGCCCCTCCTCGCCGCAGCCCGGGCAGCCGGGCAGCTCGGCGCCGTCCAGCAGCGCGTTCTGCCGCCGCACGAAGTCCGGCAGCGCCAGCGGCGGGTGGATGAACGGGTCGTGCCGCCAGGCCGCGTCCGGCGCGCCCCACCGGGGCCGGCGCCACCACGGCGGCTCGGCCTGCCCGCGCCGCCCGGCCCGCTTCTCGGCGCGCCGCTGCGCCGCGTACCGCTCCGCCCGCGCGAGCCAGAGCACCCGAGCCCCGTGGAGCTCCTCCACGGCCCGCCCCAGCGCGTCCGGGTCGGCCTCCAGCAGCCGCGGGATCCGGGCGCTGAGCGTGAGGTGGTGGTACGTCGCGTGGTAGCCGTAGGGCGCGAAGGAGGTCAGGCAGGTCCGCAGGGCGCCGTGCCGGCGGTGGAGCGGGAGCCCGGCGTCGTGCACCCGGGCCCGGTGGGTGAGGAAGCCGGTCATCGGGCCGGCTCCCGGTACCGGGCCGGCTCCCGGTCCACGGCCCGGACGCGCACGCAGCCGTCCGGGGCGGTGGTCGGGGCGTGCGGGGCAGGCGTCATCGGCGTCATCGGCCGATCATGCCGGATCGGCTGGCCTGGTGTTCACGGTGGGTGCGGCGCACTCTGGAGGAGTAACCGATGGAGGTGATCCGCCATGCAGACTCTGGTCGGTTGGCACATCGAGATGGAGTTCCGCGAGGACGGTGCGCGGACGACCGCCGCCGCCATGCTCCGGCTCCGCGACGGCAGTGAACTACGGGCCCACGGCTACAGCAGCCGCCACCCCTCGGACCCGGAGCAGCTGCGGGTCGGCGAGGAGATCGCGGGGGCGCGGGCGCTCAACGACCTGGCCTCGCAGCTCCTCACCAAGGCCCACGGCGAGATCCAGGAGGTCAGCCCCGTCCCGACCCACCCGCTGACGTGAGCCGGCACCCGGAGGGCGACCACACCGGCGAGCCGTACCACACGCGCATCCCGCTGATCTGTCCGCGCTGCGGGCACGAGCAGCGGGTCGTGCCCGGCGGCCCCGGCCGGGCGGTCAAGGTCGTGCACGCGGGGACGGGCCAGGAGGCCTGCGAGTCCGCCGACCTGGCGAAGGCGCCGGAGGAGGGGGTCGGGTGAGGGCCTTGGCGCGCCCGCTGCGGACGGCGGACGCGCCTCAGTTGACGCAGTAGCCCGTCGGCGGCTCCCACTCCGGCCCGACCAGTCGGCGCTCCACCTCGTTGAGCGTGATGCGGATGCCGACCGTCCCGGCCAGCCCGACCCGGAACCTGCTGCGGGCCAGCGCGAGCACCGCCGTCAGGCCGTACTTGTTGATCAGCTCGGTGCGGTAGCGGGCGGTCGCGTCCTCGTCGCAGAGCCGGGCCCGGGCCGGGACGCTGCGCCCGGTCGGGCGGCCGTGGGCGTCGCAGGGGCCGACCAGCACCCGGGGGTGGTGCCGGATCCGTTCGGCCTCGCCGGAGTGCGCGGGGGTCCAGATGCCGAGCGCGGTGCCGTCGGCCACGACCCAGGTCTGCGAGTCCCGGCGGCTGCCGTCCTCGCCGAAGGTGGTGAGCCGGAGGTACTTGCTGTCGGCGAGCTGGTCGGTCCGGTGGTGCACGACGTCCTCCCTCTGGCGTGGGGGCCGGGCCCGGTCAGTGACCGTGGCCCCGGGTGATCCCGCGGTACTCCTCGGCGGTGGGGCCGGCGATCCGGGCGTGCTCGCCGTGCAGCCCGCGGGACAGCCTCGCGCGGACGCGGGTGAGCGCACCCGCGGGGCGGGCGACACCATTCTCGTCGACCCGGGCCGGTAGTTCGAGGGGGCGCGGCCGCTCGGGTGCCGTGAGCCGGTGCAGTTCGGCGGGCGCGAGCGGGGCGTGCACCTCGGTGTACTCGCCGTGCGGCAGACGCCGGACGACGCCGGTCTCACGCCCGTGCAGCACCTTGTCCCGGTCGCGCCGCTGCAGGCCGAGGCACCAGCGCTTGGTGATCACGAAGACGGCCACCGGGACGGCGAGGGCGCCGATCCGCACGGCGTACGTGATGGCGTTCAGCGACAGGTGCAGATGGGTGGCGATCAGGTCGTTGCCGCCGCCGGCCAGCATCACCAGGTACAGGCTGATCCAGGCGGCGCCGAGCGCGGTGCGGACGGGGGCGTCGCGCGGCCGGTCCAGCAGGTGGCGCTCCCGCCCGTCGGGGGTGAGCCAGGCCTCGACGAACGGGTAGGCCGCGACGGCGCCCAGGACGACCGGGAAGAGGGCGAAGGGGATCAGCACGCCCAGGTTGAGGGTGTGGCCCGCGAGCCCGACCTCCCAGCCGGGCATCACCCGGATCAGGCCCTCGGCGAAGCCCATGTACCAGTCCGGCTGGGCGTCGGTGGAGACCTGGTCCGGCCGGTACGGTCCGTACGCCCAGATCGGGTTGATGGTGGCGACGGCCGACACCAGGGCGATGACGCCGAAGACCAGGAAGAAGAACCCGCCCGCCTTGGCCAGGTAGACGGGCATCAGCGGCATGCCGACGACGTTGCGCTCCGTCCGGCCGGGCCCCGCCCACTGGGTGTGCTTGTGGTGGAAGACCAGGATCAGGTGGGCGACCAGCAGCGCGACCATGACGCCGGGGACGAGCAGCACGTGGACGGAGAAGAACCGCGGGACGACGTCGTGCCCGGGGAACTCGCCGCCGAACAGGAACATCTGCAGGTAGCTGCCGACCAGCGGTACGGCCAGCAGCACGCCCTCGATGAACCGGATGCCGGTGCCGGAGAGCAGGTCGTCGGGGAGCGAGTAGCCGAGGAAGCCGTCCAGCATGCCGAGGAAGAGCAGCAGGAAGCCGAAGAGCCAGTTGACCTCGCGCGGCTTGCGGAACGCGCCGGTGAAGAACACCCGCATCATGTGGACGAACATGGCCGCCACGAAGACCACCGCGGCCCAGTGGTGGATCTGCCGGATCAGCAGGCCGCCGCGGACCTCGAAGCCGATGTCGACCGTGGAGGCGTAGGCCTCGGACATCGGCACGCCCTTCAGCGGGACGTACGAGCCGTGGTAGACCACCTCGGCCATGCTCGGCTTGAAGAACAGGGTCAGCCAGACACCGGTCAGGATGATGATCAGGAAGGTGTACAGGCAGATCTCGCCCAGCATGAAGGACCAGTGGTCCGGGAAGACCTTGCGCAGGTTCGCCCTGGCCAGGGTGTGGATCCCCAGCCTGCCGTCCGCCCAGTCGGCGGCCCGTCGCCCCCGCCCTGGGGCCTGATTCCGGGTCATGTGCACGCACCTCAGTCCGATGGAAACGGGGATAGTTCCCCGTTTCACGCTGGGGCCACCATAATCGGGGAGTGATCCCCGTTTCCACCCCGGGGGGTGTCCCGGACCGCCCGGTGGTCGGACCGCCCGGGGCCGGACGGCCGGCCCGGCGCTGCGTGCGGGCCGCACGCGCCCGGAACCCGGAAACGGCGAGCGGCCCGCCCGGCGTCGTGGAGACACCGGACGGGCCGCGTACGCACCCGAGTGGACCCGCAGGCGTCAGTGCACCAGCACCGGCACCTCGTCGGCCTTCGCCGCACCGGCGCCCGACTCCTGGGCCAGCGACGGCCGGCCCGCGTTGACGAAGGTGAAGGCGATCGCGGCGGCCGCCACCAGGATCCCGAAGGACACCCAGATCGCGGTCGTGAAGCCGTGCACCATGCCGCCGAACTGCACGGCCTTGGCGGCCTGCGGCGAGGCGGCCGCGGCGCCGGCGTGGGCGGCCAGCCAGCTGGTGGTGGCGCTGGCCGCGATGGTGTTCAGCAGCGCGGTGCCGATCGCGCCGCCGACCTGCTGCGAGGTGTTGACCATCGCGGAGGCCACGCCCGCGTCCCGCGGCTGGACCCCGTAGGTGGCCAGGCTCATCGCCGGCATGAACGCGGTGCCCATGCCGAGGCCCATCAGGACCAGTCCGGGCAGGATCAGCACCGGGTAGGAGGTGTCCAGGCCGATGTTGGTCAGCAGCAGCATGCCCATCGAGGCGACCAGGAAGCCGGGCGCCATCAGGTAGCGCGCCGGGACGCGGGTCATCAGCCGGGCGCCGATCTGGGTCGAGCCGGTGATCATGCCCGCCACCATCGGCAGGAACGCCACGCCGGTCAGCACCGGGCTGTAGCCCAGCACGATCTGCAGGTAGTAGGTCAGGAACAGGAACAGGCCGAACATGCCGATCACGGCCAGGCCCAGCGACAGGTACACCCCGCCGCGGTTGCGGTTCAGCACCACGCGCAGCGGCAGCAGCGGGGCCTTGACCTTCCGCTCCACCAGCACGAACGCGGTCAGCAGCACCGCGGCCGCGACGAACAGCGCCAGCGTGCTGCCGGCCGTCCAGCCGCTGGACTCGGCGCGGGTGAAGCCGTACACCAGGGAGACCAGGCCGGTGGTCACCAGCAGGACGCCGGGGACGTCCAGACGGTTGCGGTTGCGGCCCTCGGCGGGCTCGCGGATCACCATGACGGCGCCGGCGGCGGCCACGATGGCGAACGGGATGTTGACGAAGAAGGTCCAGCGCCAGTTCATGTACTCGGTCAGCAGGCCGCCGAGGATCAGGCCGATGGCGCCACCGCCACCGGCGATCGCCCCGTAGATGCCGAAGGCCTTCGCGCGCTCCTTCGCCTCGGTGAAGGTCACCGCGAGCAGCGACAGCGCGGCCGGCGCGAGCAGCGCGCCGAACACGCCCTGCAGGGCGCGCGCGCCGAGCAGCATCGCGGTGTTGGCCGCGAAGCCGCCGAGCGCGGAGGCCACCGCGAAGCCGGTCAGGCCGACGATGAAGGTCCGCTTGCGGCCCCAGAGGTCCGCGATCCGGCCGCCGAACAGCAGCAGGCCGCCGAAGGCCAGCGCGTAGGCCGTGATCACCCACTGGCGGTTGCCGTCGGAGATGCCCAGGTCGCGCTGGGCGGACGGAAGGGCGATGTTCACGATGGTGGCGTCGAGGACGACCATCAGCTGGGCGAGGCCGATGAATATCAGCGCCTTCCAGCGCCGGGGATCGGGCAGCGTCGCCGGTCGGGCGTCGGTTCCAGGCATGGGGGTACTCACTTCACGGTGCGTGGCGTGCGGGAACGGTCGGGTCACCGTGCGGCTCGCCGCCTCACGGGGCGGTCGCGGCCGGACGGTCGGTCGGGTGCGGTCGGTCGGGGCCCGGGCGTGCCGGGGCGGTCCCGGCGGTCCGGTCCGGACGGCGCGGGAGGTCGGGTCGGTCGGTGGTGCTACCGGTGGTCGGTCAGTGGGGGTCGGAAGTCCTCGAAGGTCGCCGCCCGGCCCGGGAGGACCGAACGGGCCGGCGCGCGCAGGCCGTCCAGGAACAGCTGCAGGTGCCGGTGGACGAAGTCGTCGAGCAGCTGGCAGGACGTCCCCGGCAGCGGCCGGGTCAGCTGGCTCATCGCGATGACCAGGTCGCCGTGTTCGGCGTCCGGCCGCAGCTCGCCCGCCGCCCGCGCGCGCTCCATCAGGCCGCTCACGGCGGCCGTCAGGCGCTCACGGGCCTCGGTGAGGTCCGGGTCGTACGGGTCCACGTGGCTGGTGAACACCGGGCAGAGCGCGCCGACCTTCTCCGCGACGGTCGCGTGCGCGAACCGCTGCAGAGCGTCGAACGGGCCCCCGCCACCCGGGGCGTCCGCGTCCGCCGCCGCCGTTTCGGCGATGGCCAGGACGCGGTTCTTGACCAGCAGCGCCACCTCGCGGATCAGTGCCCTGCGGTCGGGGAAGTTACGGTACAGCGTGGCGTTGCCCACCCCGGCCCGCTTCGCGATCTCGTCCAGCGGCACGTCCGCACCGTGTTCGACGAAGGCGTCGCGGGCAGCCAGGACGATCCGTTCCCGGTTGCGGGTCGCGTCGGCGCGCAGCTTGGGCGCGCGAACGGTCTCCACGGGACGGACCGGCTCGGTGGCTGCGGTGGTCACGGCGACTGCTCCTCCAGGATACCGGGGAAGTTCTCCCCGCTTGTGCCTACGAAGATGCAAACGGGGATTCCGTCCCCGGAAATTTCAGCTCCGGATGTGACCTGCATCACATGCTCCCGGCGTGCCCGTCACCCGCGCCGCCCGGGCCGCGGGCGAGCCGCCGTGCACCGTCGTCGGACTCGGGACGGTCCGTGACCGCCCGCCGCTCGGCGCGTTGACCCCGGGGAACGCCGGAGTGGAGGAGGAAGGCCCGTGACCGCGATCTCCGATCGTCCGCAGATGCAGCCGGAGGAATTCGAGGAGCTCGCCCGTGGTGCGGCCCGGACCCTCGAACGCCTCCGGCTGGAGTTCATCGACGGGAAGCTGCGGGTCAAGCCCGTGCCGGACGGCGACCACGGCCGGATCGTCCAGTGGTTGTTCCGGACCTGCACCCGGGCCCGGCCGGAGCTCCACCTGCACGACCAGGGGTTGAGGATCGAGGGTCCCCATCCCCATGGTGGATACGCCCGGCCGGACGGCACGCTGGCTCATGAGGACGCGTTCGTCGGCGAGGGGGAGTGGGCCGGGACCGACGCCGTACTGATGGTCGTCGAGGTCGCCTCCTACGATTCCGACACCGATCGGCGCGACCGTGTAGAGAAGCCCCGTGCCTACGGCGAGTCCGGTGTCCCGGTCTACCTGCTGATCGACCGGGACTCCGCCGAGGTGACCGTCTACAGCCAGCCTGACGGCGTGCGCTACGAGACCGCCCACACGGTTCCGTTCGGCAAGGCCGTCCGGCTGCCCGAGCCGGTGGGGATCGTGCTGGACACCGAGCCGCTGAAGAACTGGGTCCGCTGAACCCGGCCATGCCTTCCCGGGGGCGCTCGGCCGCGCGGCCTAGGCTGAGGGCGTCCCGGGCGGCCGGTGGGCCGTGGGAGTCGGGAGGGGCCCGGCGGCCGGGTGGCGAGGAGGTCCGGGATGGGCAGCGGTGAGACCGCCAGGGTGCGCTGCGTGGCGGCCGTTCCGTGCTGGGTGAGCCTGATGGCCCGGGACCTGGAGGGGGCCAAGGAGTTCTACGGTCCCCTGCTCGGCTGGGAGTTCGAGCCGGGCCCGGACCGGTTCGGCCCCTACGTGCACGCGGTGACGGGCGGGGAGGCGGTCGCCGGGCTGGGGGTCACGGGCGCCGGCTGGGACATTCCGGTGTCGTGGACCAGCTACTTCGGCACCGAGAGCGCGGACGCCGCCGCCGACGCAGTGCGTGAGCGCGGGGCGACCCTCGCGGTGGGCCCGCTGGCCTTCGACGCCGGGCGGGTGGCCTTCGCCGCGGACCCGGCCGGGGCGGTGTTCGGCATCTGGGAGGGCCCGCCGGGCCGGGCCCGGCGGCTGGACCTGCCGGGCGCGCCGGTCTGGATCGAGCTGCGCACGCCGGACCCGTTCGCGGCGGCGCTGTTCTACGGCGAGGTGTTCCGCTGGGACGGCCGAGACCCGGAGCGCTTCGAGGTCCGCTGGGAGCACGACCGGGTGGTGTTGCGGACGGAGGGGCACAGCGTCGCGGCGCTGGCCAAGGAGCAGACGGACGGCCCCGCGGGGCTGCCGCCGCACTGGGAGGTGTTCTTCGCCGTCCCGGACACCGACCGGGCGGTGGCCCGGGCCGAGGAGCTGGGCGGCTCGGCGCTGGGCCCAGCCTTCGACTCGCCGTACGGGCGGGTGGCCCGGCTGCGGGACCGCGAGGGCGGCCGGTTCGCGGTGATCAGCCCGAAGGGCTGACGGTCACGGGGCCGCCCCGGCGGCCTCTCCGGCCGGGCCGGCGTCCGCACCGCCCGTACCGTTCCCGGCGCCCGCACCGCCCGTACCGTTCCCGGCGTCCGTGGGGTCCTGGGCGGGCTCCGCGCGTTCGGCCCGCAGCCGGTCCCCGAGGGCCGCGCGGGCGGCGGCGGGCAGGGCCTTGCGGGCGGCGGGGAAGAGCTGCTTCTCCTCGCCGGCCAGGTGCCGGCGGAGGGTGTCGGCCAGTCCGCGCAGCAGGGGGTCGAAGCCGGGGTCGTCGGCGGGCAGGCCCTGCAGGTCGGAGAGGTACTGCCCGATCGCGAGGTGGTCGTGGATGCTGCTGAACACCAGCGCCCCGCCCTCGGGCACGTCGTGCTGCACGACGGGGAAGAGGTGCTCCTCCTCGGCCGCGCAGTGGGTGAACAGCAGGTCGGTGAGGCGGGTCAGCAGGTCGGCGCGTTCGGCGGCGCCCGCGGGTGCGGCCTCGACCCGGTCGAGCAGCTCGGTGACCGCCCGGTGGTCGGCGGTGAACTCGCCGAGGATGTCCGGCCTGCGGCTCATGGCGCGCCCGCCTCTCGAACGGAAACCTTCCCCCGCTCCCTCCAGTATCCGGCGTCGGCCGCCGGATCCTCCCCCGGGGCGGCGCGGACGGGGCGGGGGCGGGGGTGTCGCCGCAGGTCAGGGGTGGTCGCGTCGCCCGGTGAGGGCGAGCAGCCGGGTCTGCGGGCCCGCGTCGTCGGGGGCGGGCAGGGGCGGGTCGAAGAGGCCGCTGCCGGAGAGGTCCCCGTAACCGGTGATCTCGCCGAGGGCGAAGTCGACGAGTTCCGCCGGGAGCCGGGTGCGCCGACCGATGCCGTCGGCGAGGTCCCAGGCGTGGATGACGAGGTCGGTCGTGAGCTGGTCGAGGTAGTACTGGCCGGAGACGTCGCCGAAGGACAGGTGGACGGTGAGCTCGGTGGCGCCGGGGACGGCGAAGGCCTCCCGGGCGGCCGCGGCGGCACCGGCCCAGGCGGCGACGGGGTCACTGCCGAGGACGTCGCCGTCGAAGCGCCCGCCGACCTCGGAGACGGTGGCGCCCATCAGGAGTTCGGGGATCCAGAGCTGTTCGCCGGTGAGGTGGTTGACGAGGTCGCGGACGGACCAGTCGGCGCACGGGGTGGGGGCGCCCCACTGGTCGGGGGCGATCAGGCGGACGCGTTCGTCGAAGGCGGCGAGGGCCTGGGCGTACGGCGTGCCGGGGTCCGCGGCCGGTCGGTGGTGCCTGCGTTGGGCCATGTCTCCACCCTGCCCCGGGCGGGGTCCGGCCCGCGAGTCGCTCACGGACCGTCAGTTGTTCAAATTCGAACTCCAAGGTACGGTCGAGGAGCGGCCGGTTCAAATTTGAACAACAGCTGCGGGGCGACGGCCCCGCCCGTGCCGCACCACCACACCCCTACGACCGACCCCGATCGATGGAGACGCGCATGCCGAGCAGCAGCCCGAGCACGACCGCCCCCACCACCGCCACCGTCCGCCCGGGCCGGGCGACCCCTGGTCCCGCGGCGACCTCGCCGCACGCCTACGACGCCGGACTCCTGCTCCTGCGCCTGGTCCTCGGCCTGACCATGGCCGCGCACGGCAGCCAGAAGCTGTTCGGCTGGTTCGGCGGCGGGGGGATCGACGGCACCGGTCAGTTCTTCACCATGAGCGGCTACCCGGCGGGCGACACCATGGCCGTGGTCGCCGGCCTCACCGAGACGCTCGGCGGACTCGCGCTCGCCGTCGGCCTGTTGACGCCGCTGGCGGGTGCCGCGATCGTCGGGACGATGGTCAACGCGATCGCCGTCACCTGGGGCGGCGGCTTCTTCGCCCCGAAGGGCAGCGAGTACGAGCTGCTGCTGACCGCGGGTGCCGCGGCGCTCGCGCTGACCGGCCCGGGCCGGTACGCCGTGGACCGCTTCCTGCCGGTGCTGCGCGCGCACCGGCTGGCCTACGGGGCGGCCGCCGTCCTGGTCGGCCTGGTGACGGCCGGCGCGATCCTGCTGCTGCGCAAGTAGCGCCCCGGACCGCCGGCGGGGCGGAGCGGGTCCGTGGACCGTGGCGCCCGGAGGGTCCGCGACGAGGCCGTGGTGACGAACCGTCACCACGGCCTCGTCGTCGTCCCGTTCCCGTTCGAACCGATCTCGGCTCAGGGGCTGTTCAACGTCATGTGATGTGTGCCATGGTACATGTCACACTCCCCACCGTGTGCACGGCGGAGCCGCCCCCACGCGGAGCCGCCGCCAACGGTCCTCGCCCCCACACCGGCCGCACCCCCAGCGCGGCCGACGACGGCCCGGAGGCCCCCACGTGAGTACCCCACGCCCGTTGCGACTCCCGCAGCTGGCAAGACTGTTGACGCTCGCCCTGACCCTGCTCCTGACGGTCGGCCTGTTCGCCCCGCGCAGCCAGGCCGCCCCCGCCGCCGCCCCGAGCCCCGGCGACGCCACCGCGACCCGTCCCGCGCCGACCGCGCCGGCCCCGCCGCCCGCGATCGGCGCCTCCCCGGCGCAGGCCGCCGCGGAGGCGGCGGACGGCCGTAGCGCCCTCCCGCCCCGCCAACCCGCCCCGCTGGCCCTGGAGTCGGCGGATCCGGCGGCGTCCGGGCGGTCCGCCGCCAAGGCCCTCGGCTCCGGCGCGGCCGGTGCCGGCGCCGCGGCGGCCTGCAACGTCGGCGACTTCACCGGCCGCACCGGTGGCGCCCTCGTGCAGCAGATCAAGTCCGTGGACCTGGACTGCATCAGCAGCCTGTTCCAGATCGGCCGCGGCGACGCGGCGGCGGCCTTCCGTGAGTCCCAGATGGTCACCGTGGCCTACGCGGTGCGCGACGCCGCCGGCGGCTACCGGGGTACCAACGACTCGTCGATCACGCAGCTGATGTACTACCTGCAGGCCGGCTACTTCGTGCAGTTCTACAACGCGGACGTGGTGGGCCCGTACGGCGCCGCCCTGAAGACGGCGACCCGCTCCGCGCTGGACGCGTTCTTCGCCAACCCCCACTCCCGGGACGTCAGTTACGACAACTCGGGCCCGCTCGGCCGGGCGACCACGCTGATCGACAGCGCCCAGGACAGCGCCCGCTACCTGCCCGTCGTGAAGCAGCTGCTCGCCGCCTACGACAGTGCCACCTGGAACCCGGCCAACATGGCGTACGCGCTGAACCCGGTGTTCACCGCGCTCTTCCGCGGCCACCAGGAAGCGGACTTCCTGCCCGCCGTACAGGCCGACCCGAGCGTGCTAGACGCCCTGTACACCTTCGCCGTGCGCAACAACGACCAGCTCGGCGGCTCCTACGGCAACCTGGTCTTCAACGCGGTCACCGAGATGACCCGCTTCATGCAGTACCAGTCCTTCGTGCCCAGGATCCGCCCGTGGGCGCAGACGCTGGCCGCGCAGTCCTCCCCGGCCGACCGCACCCGCTACCAGCGGGCGGCCGTCGCCCTCGCGGTCCGCTTCTACGACACCGCCAACTGCGCCTCCTACGGCACCTGCGACGACGCGGCCCGCTTCAAGGCCGCCAACCTGCCGGTCTCGTACACCTGCAGCCCGAGCATCACGATCCTCGCCCAGGCGTTGGACACCACTCAACTCGGCACCGCCTGCACCAGCCTGACCGGCCAGGACGCCTTCTTCCACACCGTCGCGCGCGACAACGGCCCGGTCCGGGACGACAACAACCGGACGATCGAGGTCGTGGTCTTCCACTCCTCCTTCGACTACCAGGTGCTGGCCGCCGTCATCTACGCGATCAACACCAACAACGGCGGCATGTACCTGGAGGGCGACCCGGCCAAGGCCGGCAACCAGCCGCGGTTCGTCGCCTACGAGGCCGAGTGGGCCCGCCCCTCGTTCGAGATCTGGAACCTCAACCACGAGTACACGCACTTCCTCGACGGCCGGTTCGACATGTACGGCGACTTCGACGCCGGGATGTCGACCCCGACCGTCTGGTGGGTCGAGGGCTTCGCGGAGTACGTGTCCTACGCGTACCGCAAGGTCGTCAACGACGGTGCCATCGCGGCGGCCGCCCGGCACACCTACAAGCTGAGCGACCTCTTCGACACCGGCTACGGTGACCAGGACCGGGTCTACCGCTGGGGCTACCTCGCCGTCCGCTACATGCTGGAGCAGCACCGCTCCGACCTCGACGCCGTGCTCGCCGAGTACCGCACGGGCGACTGGGCCGGAGCCCGGACCCTGCTCAAGACCACCATCGGCACCCGGTACGACGCCGACTTCGACGCCTGGCTGACCAGGTGCGCCAGCGGCGCCTGCGCCGGCGGCACGCCCACCCAGCCGCAGCTGCCGGAGTGCGTGGGCACCGACGTCCGCAAGCTGGACGCCAACTGCGCGCGCAGCAACATCGCGGCCACCACCGGCAACTACGCGCACTTCTACCTGCTGGTGCCGGCCGGCACCAAGCAGGTGAGGATCACCACCAGCGGCGGCACCGGCAACGGCGACCTCTACTACAACCCGAGCGGCTGGGCGTACACCAACGCCTACGCCACCCGCTCGGCGGGGCCGGACAACGCGGAGACCCTCACCGTCACCGATCCGCCGGCCGGCTACGTCTACTTCAGCCTCTACGCCCAGCAGGGCTTCGGCGGGGTGAGCGTCACGAGCGAACTCTGACGGCGCCCCGGAGCGACCGATCACGGACAGGTGACCGCCCCGGCGGGAGCGCTTCGGCGCCCCGCCGGGGCGGGTCCGCTTCCCCGTCCTGCGGTCCGCTTCCCCCGCGGGGCGCCTACTCGCCGATCCGGACCAGCGCCAGGGTGATGTTGTCCGGCCCGCCCGCCTCGACGGCCGCCTTCCACAGGTCGAAGGCGGCCTTCCCGTCGGCGCGCTCCGAGCCGCCCGAGGAGCGGGCCAGCAGGTCCGCGAGCTCCTCCTCCGGCACCGGGTCGGTCAGTCCGTCGCTGCACACCAGGTAGCGGTCGCCGGTGGCCAGCGGCTCGGTGCGCAGGTGCGGCTCGACGAAGGTCAGTCCGAGCGAGCCGCCCAGGGTCTGGGTGACCACGGAGGTGGTGCGCCGGCCGGGCGGCAGCGGGGGGCTGTCGTCGACGCTCACCCGGTGCAGGCCGTCCGCGGTGATCCGGTAGACCCGGCTGTCGCCGACGTTGAAGGCCAGGGCCTGGTCGGGCAGCAGGACGAGGCCGGCCACCGTGGTGCCCATCGCGGCGAGCCCGGGGTCGCCGCCGGCGGCCGCGTAGACGGCGCGGTTGCAGTCCTGGAGCTCCTCCCGGACGGCCTCCTCGTCGGTCAGTCCGGCGCCGTCGGCGGCCAGCCGGCGGGCGACCAGGGAGCTGGCGACCTCGCCGCCGGGGTGGCCGCCGAGCCCGTCGGCGACGGCGACCACGCAGGGCGGGCCGAGCGGGAACAGCAGGGTCTGCGGGTTGCCGGTCACGGTGGCGCAGAGCGTCCACGGGCCGACCGTGAGGCTGTCCTCGTTGTGTTCCCGCACCAGGCCCTCGTGGCTCAGCGCGCTCACCGCGATGTACGCCGCCATCGGTTCGCCGCCCTTCCGGAGCTCCTCCCTCAATTGTGGGCGGGTCCCGTGGATCCCGCGGGGCCGGCGGCCGGCGGGGGAGCGGTGCGTCCGGGGCGGGGGCGCCCGGTGGGAATAGTGGGGCGCACCCCGGTGCTAAGGTGGTTGAAAGTTTGACGATCTGGCCCGGGAGGGCCACGGAGCCCGGGCCCGCAGGCCCGGGCCGACCTGGAGTGTGGTGAGCAGCATGCAGTTCGGAATCTTCACCGTCGGCGATGTCACCCCCGACCCGACCACCGGACGCACCCCGAGCGAGCACGAGCGGATCAAGGCCATGGTGGCCATCGCGCGCAAGGCCGAGGAGGTCGGCCTCGACGTCTTCGCGACGGGCGAGCACCACAACCCGCCGTTCGTCCCGTCCTCGCCGACGACGATGCTCGGCTACGTCGCCGCGCAGACCGAGCGCATCATCCTCTCCACCTCGACCACCCTGATCACCACCAACGACCCGGTGAAGATCGCCGAGGACTACGCGATGCTCCAGCACCTGGCCGACGGCCGGGTGGACCTCATGATGGGCCGCGGCAACACCGGCCCGGTCTACCCGTGGTTCGGCCAGGACATCCGCCAGGGCATCCCGCTCGCGATCGAGAACTACGCACTGCTGCACCAGCTCTGGCGCGAGGACGTGGTGGACTGGGAGGGTCGCTTCCGCACCCCGCTGCAGTCCTTCACCGCCACCCCGCGCCCGCTGGACGGCGTCCCGCCGTTCGTCTGGCACGGCTCGATCCGCAGCCCGGAGATCGCCGAACAGGCCGCCTACTACGGGGACGGCTTCTTCGCGAACAACATCTTCTGGCCCAAGGAGCACTTCCGGAAGCTGGTCGGCCTCTACCGCGAGCGCTACGCCCACTACGGCCACGGCACGCCGGAGCAGGCGTACGTCGGCCTCGGCGGCCAGGTGTTCATGCGCCGCAACTCGCAGGACGCGGTGCGGGAGTTCCGTCCGTACTTCGACAACGCGCCGGTGTACGGGCACGGGCCCTCGCTGGAGGAGTTCACCGAGCAGACCCCGCTGACCGTCGGCAGCCCGCAGGAGGTCGTCGAGAAGACGCTGTCCTTCCGCGAGACCTTCGGCGACTACCAGCGCCAGCTGTTCCTGATGGACCACGCCGGCCTGCCGCTGAAGACCGTCCTGGAGCAGCTGGACCTGCTCGGCGAGGAGGTCGTGCCGGTGCTGCGCGAGGAGTTCGCCAAGGGCCGCCCGGCCGGGGTGCCGGACGGGCCGACGCACGCCGCCCGGGTGGCGGCCCGGGACGAGGAAGCCGTGGAGGTGGCCGAGTGAACGCGTTCAAGCTGGTGGTGGTGAGTGCCGGGCTGAGCAAGCCGTCCTCGACCAGACTGCTGGCCGACCGGCTCGCCGGGTCGACGGACCGGCAGCTGGCCGCGCGGGCGGGGCTGCCGGAGGGCGCCGCGGCCGACGTGACGGTGGTCGAACTGCGCGACCTGGCGGTCGAGATCGCCAACAACCTGGTCACCGGATTCCCCGGTGCGGCGCTGCGGGCGGCGGTCGGGGCGGTGACGGAGGCGGATGCCGTGATCGCGGTGACGCCGGTCTTCACCGCCTCCTACAGCGGTCTGTTCAAGTCCTTCTTCGACGTGATCGACCACGACGCGCTCGCCGGCAAGCCGGTGCTGATCGCCGCCACCGGCGGCACGCCCCGGCACTCGCTCGCCCTGGAGCACGCCGTCCGGCCGCTCTTCGCCTACCTGCGGGCGGTGGTGGTGCCGACCGCCGTCTACGCGGCCACCGACGACTGGGGTGCCGGCGGGGACGGGCTCACCGAGGGCCTCCCGGGCCGGATCGACCGGGCGGCGGGCGAGCTGGCCGCGCTGCTGGCCGGCCGCGGCCCGGCGGCGCCGACCCTGCCGGACCAGGTGGTGCCGTTCGCCGAGCAGCTGGCGGCGCTGCGGGCCTGAGCCGTCGGCGTGGCAGTGGCAGTGGCAGTGGCAGTGGCGGGTGCGCGAGGGCGCCCGCCCCTGCCGCACGTCCGGGGCGGCGGCCGCCCTGCCCGCCGGACCTCCGTCGCGCCGCCCGGTGCTCCGTTCGGGCGCCCGCTCCCGTGCCGAAACGTCCGCTCTGCGGTGTAATCGTACGCATGATCAGATCTCCGCTGGTCCGTCCCGCTCCCGGCGCCCCGTCCCGCTCCGGCCGCCCGGCGCGCCGCGGCGACCACCGCGCCGAGCGGGGCGCCCTCCGGGCGCGGTGAGGAGGGGCGAGCCGACCATGCAGGCCGAACCGCAAGCCGTGCTCTCCCCGCTGACCAGCGCGGCCGTCTTCCTGGTCCTCACCGTCGAGCCCGGCGGCGAGGACGCCGTCCGTGCACTGCTGCCCGACCTCGCCGGGCTGCGCCGCGCCGTCGGCTTCCGCGCCCCCGAGGGCGGTCTGACCTGCGTCACCGGCATCGGCTCCGGGCTCTGGGACCGCCTCTTCACCGGCCCCCGGCCGGCCTCCCTGCACCCCTTCCAGGAGGTGGCAGGCGCCCGGCACCGGGCCCCGGCCACCCCCGGGGACCTCCTGCTGCACCTGCGGGCCGAACGGATGGACCTCTGCTTCGAGCTGGCCGGCCAGCTCACCGGCCGGCTCGCCGGGGCCGCCACGGTGGTCGACTCGGTCCAGGGCTTCCGGTACTTCGACGACCGGGACCTCCTCGGCTTCGTGGACGGCACCGAGAACCCCGAGGGCCGGGCCGCCGTGACCGCGGCCCTGGTCGGCGCGGAGGACCGGGAGTTCGCCGGCGGCAGCTACGTCGTCGTCCAGAAGTACCTGCACCGGCTGGACACGTGGAACGCGCTGAGCGTCGAGGAGCAGGAGGGCGCGGTCGGCCGCACCAAGCTCACCGACATCGAGCTGGACGACGAGGTCAAGCCCGCCGACTCGCACGTGGCGCTGACCGTCGTCACCGGCCCGGACGGCGAGGAGCGGAAGATCGTCCGCTTCAACATGGCCTTCGGCTCCTTCGAACGCGGCGGCGAGTTCGGCACCTACTTCATCGGCTACGCGCGCGACCCCGGGGTGACCGAGGAGATGCTGCGCAACATGTTCGTCGGCAACCCGCCCGGCACCACCGACCGGCTGCTCGACTTCTCCACCGCCGTCACCGGCTCGCTGTTCTTCGTCCCGACCGCCGCGCTGCTCGACTCCCCGCCGCCCGCACCGCCGGCGCCGGGCACCCCGCCCGCACCGCCGGTGCCGGGCACCCCGGCCGCGCCCCGCGCGGACGGCTCGCTCGGCATCGGCAGCCTGCGCGGCACCTGCTGAGCCGGCCCACCCGACAAGGACCCCGCACCATGGACAACCTGCACCGCGACCTCGCCCCCGTCTCCGCCGCCGCGTGGGCGGAGATCGAGGAGGAGGCCCGCCAGACCTTCAGGCTGCACGTCGCCGGGCGGCGCGTGGTCGACCTGCACGGCCCCGAGGGCGCCACCCTCGCCGCCGTCGGCACCGGCCACCTGACCGGTGTCGAGCCGCCCGCCGACGGCGTCGAGGCCCGCGCCCGCGCCGCGCAGCCCGTCGTCGAGCTGCGCGTCCCCTTCACCGTCCGGCGCGAGGCGGTCGACGACGTCGAGCGCGGCGCCCGCGACTCCGACTGGCAGCCCGTGAAGGACGCCGCCCGCACCATCGCGCTGGCCGAGGACCGCGCCGTCTTCGAGGGCTACCGCGCCGCCGCGATCGAGGGCATCCGGGACGCCTCGACCAACGCCCGGGTGCCGCTGCCCGACGACGTCCGGGAGTACCCCGAGGCGGTGAGCCGGGCCCTCACCGCCCTGCGGCTGGCCGGCGTCGGCGGGCCCTACTCGCTGTTGCTCGGCGCGGACGCCTTCACCGCCGTCAACGAGACGAGCGACCACGGCTACCCCGTCCACAACCACCTCGCCCGGCTCCTCGACGGCGACATCATCTGGGCCCCGGCCATCGAGGGCGCCTTCCTGCTCTCCACCCGGGGCGGCGACTTCGAGCTCTTCCTCGGCCAGGACGTCTCGGTCGGCTACCTCGCGCACGACGCCGACACGGTGCGGCTCTACCTCCAGGAGTCGCTCACCTTCCGCGTCCACACCGGCGAGGCGGCCGTGGCCCTGGGGGGTCGTACCGGCACGACCAGGCCGCCCGGCCACCAGGAAGGGTACTGAGTTCCTTTACCAGGGGTACTGAGTGCCGTATTCTCTCGGTGGAGCCTCTGACGCCAGTCGAAGAGAGCCGACACGGCATGCCGGTCCAGGTGGCGCTTGCGGCGCGCAGGGCGCGGCCGGGCCGGAATTGGCACTCAGTACCCTCGGCATCACCTGAGGCATGGATCCAGTGCACCCGTGACAGGAGAACCGCTCATGAGCTTGAGGATCGTCGTCTGCGTGAAGCACGTGCCGGACGCGACGGGTGACCGTCGGTTCGCGGACGACCACACCACCGACCGGGAGGGCGTGGACGGCCTGCTGTCGGAGCTGGACGAGTACGGCGTGGAGCAGGCGCTGCGGATCGCGGAGGCGAACGAGGGCGCCGAGGTGACGGTGCTGACGGTCGGGCCGGACGACGCGAAGGACGCGCTGCGCAAGGCGCTGTCGATGGGTGCGGACAAGGCCGTGCACGTGAACGACGACGACATCCACGGCACGGACGTGATCGGGACGTCGGCGATCCTGGCGAAGGCGCTGGAGCAGGTCGGTTTCGACCTGGTGATCGGTGGCATGGCGTCGACGGACGGCACGATGGGTGTGCTGCCGGCGCTGCTGGCGGAGCGTCTGGGCGTGCCGCAGGTGACGCTGCTGTCCGAGGTGTCGGTCGAGGGCGGTGTGGTGCGCGGGCGTCGTGACGGTGACGCGGCGACCGAGCTGGTCGAGGCGGCGCTGCCGGCGGTGGTCTCGGTGACGGACCAGTCGGGTGAGGCCCGTTACCCGTCGTTCAAGGGGATCATGGCGGCGAAGAAGAAGCCGGTGCAGTCGCTGGACCTGGACGACCTGGGGATCGAGGCGGACGAGGTCGGTCTGGCGGGTTCGTGGACGGCGGTCGAGTCGGTGGCGGCGCGTCCGGCGCGCAGCGCGGGCACCGTCGTCAAGGACGAGGGCGAGGGCGGCAAGGCGCTCGCCGGCTTCCTCGCGTCAGCGAAGTTCATCTGATTCGAGTCAGCCTCGCCGACCAGAAGTTCATCTGAGCCGGCGCGCCCAGCCACCCACCCCCTGCCACAGCGAAACACGGAGACATTGAGCAATGGCTGAGATTCTCGTCCTGGTGGACCACGCCGACGGTGCGGTCCGCAAGCCGGCCCTCGAACTGCTGACCCTGGCCCGCCGGATCGGCGAGCCGTCCGCGGTCGTGCTGGGCGCCGGCGGCGCCGCGGCCGACATCGCCGCCAAGGCCGCCGAGTTCGGCGCCGCGAAGGTGTACGTCGCCGACGGCGCCGAGTTCACCGACCAGCTGGTCGTCCCCAAGGTGGACGCCCTGGCCCAGATCGCCAAGGCCAACGGCGTCGCCGCCGTCCTGGTCACCTCCTCCGGCGAGGGCAAGGAGGTCGCCGCCCGCGTCGCGCTGCGGCTGGGCTCCGGCATCATCACCGACGCCGTCGACGTCCGCGCCGGTGACGCCGGTCCGGTCGCCACCCAGTCGGTGTTCGCCGCCTCGTACACCGTCGACTCGCGCGTCAGCAACGGCGTTCCGGTCATCACCGTCAAGCCGAACGCGGTGGCCCCCGAGGCCGCCGCGGCCGCCGGTGCGGTGGAGAACGTGTCGGTGGAGTTCACCGGCAACGCCGCCAAGGTCACCTCGCGCACCCCGCGCGTCTCCTCCGGCCGTCCGGAGCTGACGGAGGCCGCGATCGTCGTCTCCGGCGGCCGCGGTGTCGGCGAGGCCTCGGGCTTCGGCGTGGTCGAGGAGCTCGCGGACGCGCTGGGCGCGGCCGTCGGCGCCTCCCGTGCCGCGGTCGACGCCGGCTGGTACCCGCACAGCAACCAGGTCGGCCAGACCGGCAAGCAGGTCTCGCCGCAGCTGTACGTGGCCAACGGCATCTCGGGCGCCATCCAGCACCGGGCCGGCATGCAGACCTCGAAGACCATCGTGGCCGTCAACAAGGACCCGGAGGCCCCGATCTTCGAGCTGGCGGACTACGGCGTGGTCGGCGACCTCTTCGAGGTCCTGCCGCAGCTGACCGCCGAGGTCAAGGTCCGCAAGGGCTGATCCCCGCGGGGAGCACGGGAGGGCGTGGCACCGGGTACTCGGTGCCACGCCCTCCGTCGTGCGCGGGGGCCGCGCCGCACGCCCTCCGGCGTGGCGGCGGCCGCCCGCGGCTACTCGGTGAAGGCGGCCAGGTGCTGGGTGAAGCCGCCCTGGGCCGGCGGCAGCGGGCGCGGTTCGGCGTCCAGCGGGGGCTGCGGCTCCTCCATCGGGAGCAGCCGCAGCTCGGGCTGGTCGGAGTCGGGGGAGGGGAGCAGCCGGACCCTGGTGCCGACCGGGACGGTGCTGCGCAGCCCGTCGACGATGCACCACACGTCGAAGCCCTCGGCCATCCGGATCAGGGACTTCTGACGGACCAGCGGCGTGCGGGCCTGCTCGACCTCGCAGCGCCGGACGACCCCGGTGCCGGTGCTGGCCTCCAGCCGCAGCTCGGTGGAGCCGCAGGTGGGGCAGAGCAGTCGCTGGAAGGTCGGGTTGCTGCACCACGCGCAGCGCTGGAAGTACAGCGTGGTGCTCCGGGTGTCGGTGTCGATGGCTGAGTGGACCACGCTGTCATCTCCCTGCGCTCGGACCGGCTTGTTCGGCAGAAGTTCGGCAGGAAAAAGGATAGGGAACTCAGTGCCGCCATGTGAAGGCACTGAGTTCCCTTTTTGCTGCGCGCATGCATAATGAAGGGTACTGAGTACCGTCGTGAAACAGGAGTGGCGATCATGAGCCAGGACTTCGATCTCTTCCGTATCTCCGAGGAGCACGGGATGCTCCGTGAGGCGGTGCGTTCGCTGGCCGAGGCGAAGATCGCTCCGTTCGCGGCGGA
>NZ_JBIALK010000022.1:0-54300 GCF_042873275.1 Kitasatospora sp. NPDC004745
GGGGTCGGGGAGGTAGAGGTGGTGGTCGGCGTCGGTGGGGTCGGTGACGGTGGTGGCGTGGGGGCCGAGGTCGACGTCGGTGGTGGTGCCGGTGATGTGCCAGTGTCCGGTGGGGGCGGGCGGGTTGTCCTCGGTGGTCTCCTCCCACCGGACGCCCACCAGCCAGTCGTCGTCCGCCGGCAGCGGCCGCGCACCGGGCGCGGTCTCCTCGGTGAACCAGTGGCGTTCCCGCTGGAAGGGGTAGGTCGGCAGGGCGACCCGGCGCGGCCGCGGCCGGCCGTCGACGGCGGCCCAGTCGACCGGAACCCCGCGCACGTGCAGCGCGGCCGCACTGCCGAGCAGCTCGGTCAGGTCGCGGTCCGGGCGCAGGCTGGGCAGCAGGACGGCGTCGTCGGCGTCCGGCAGGCAGGCGCGGACGAGCCCCAGGAGCACCGGCTTGGGCCCGATCTCCACGAAGGCGCGGGCGCCGCCGGCGTGGGCGGCCCGGATCCCGTCGGCGAACCGCACCGGGGCGAGCGCGTGCCGGGCCCAGTACTCCGGGTCGCACAGCCGGTCCGCGCCGACCGCCTCACCGGTGACGTTGGAGATCACCCGGATCCGCGGCGCCGAGTACCTGACGGTCCTGGCGAGCGCCGTCAGCGGCGCGGTGACCGGCTCCATCAGGGGGGAGTGGAAGGCGTGCGAGACCCGCAGCGCGCGCCCGGTGACGCCCTGGCGGGCGAGTTCGGCGACGACCTGCTCGACCTGCCCGGCGTCGCCCGCGACCACCACCTCCTCGGGCCCGTTGACGGCGGCGACCGAGACCAGCGGGTGGCCGGCGACGGCGGCCTCGACCACCTCGGGGCGGCCGCGCAGCGACACCATCACCCCGCCGGCCGGCAGCTCCTGCATCAGCCGGCCGCGCTCGGCGACCAGGCGCAGCGCGTCCGACAGCGAGAACACCCCGGCGACGCAGGCGGCCACGTACTCGCCGACGCTGTGGCCGAGCACCACCTGCGGCTCGACGCCCCAGGAGCGCCAGAGCCGGGCCAGCGCGTACTCCACGGCGAACAGCGCCGGCTGGGTGTACCCGGTGCGGTCGAGCTCGTCGCCGGCCGGCTGTGCACCGTCCGGGTACAGCAGCCCGGTCAGTGACCGGCCGAGCAGCGGGTCGAGGACCGCGGCGCACTCGTCCACGGCCTGCCGGAAGGCCGGCTGCGACTCGTACAGCTCCCGTCCCATGCCCGGGTACTGGGAGCCCTGGCCGGTGAAGAGGAAGGCCACCTCCGGGACGCTGCGACGCCCCTGGACGTGCCCGTCGAAGCTGCCCGGGCCGCCCTCGGTGAGCCGCTGCACCAGCTCGCCCGCGGTGGCGGCGACGACGGCCCGGCGGTGGTCCAGGTGGCTGCGGCCGGAGTTGGCGGTGGCGCAGACGTCGGCGAGGTCGGCGCCGCCCGCGCCGTCGGCCAGGAAGGCGGCCATCCGGGTGGTCGCCTCGTCCAGCGCGGCCGCGGTCGCACCGGAGACGGTCAGCACGTGCAGCGGGCGGGCCGGCGCCCCGGCGGCCGGTTCCTCCTGCGGCGCGGACTCCAGCACCAGGTGGCAGTTGGTGCCGCTGAAGCCGAAGGAGCTGACCCCGGCGACCCGGCGCTCCTCGGTCCACGGCTCCAGCGCGGTCGGGACGCGCAGCGGCAGGGTGTCCCAGTCGATGAGCGGGTTGGGCGTGTCGAAGTGCAGGGTCGGGGGGATCGCGGCCTCGCGCACGGCGAGGACCGCCTTGATGACGCCCGCGATGCCGGCCGCCGACTCCAGGTGCCCGAAGTTGGACTTCACCGAGCCGACCGCCAGCGGGCGGGGCCGGCCGTCGAACACCGCGCCCAGCGCGGCGGCCTCGATCGGGTCCCCGAGGGCGGTGCCGGTGCCGTGCGCCTCGACGTACCCGACCTGGTGCGGCTCGACCCGCGAGTCCTCCAGGGCCCGGCGGACGACGTCCTGCTGGGAGGGGCCGTGCGGCACGGTCAGGCCGCTGCGGTGGCCGTCCTGGTTGGTGGCGCCGCCGCGGACGACGGCGAGCACGCGGTCCCCGTCGCGGCGGGCGTCGGAGAGCCGCTTCAGCACGACCATGCCGCAGCCCTCGGCCCGCACGTACCCGTTGGCCGCGGCGTCGAAGGGCTTGCAGCGCCCGTCGGGGGACATCATCCGGCCCTTGGACAGGCTGATCGTCTCGTGCGGGGTGACGATCTGGTTCACGCCGCCGGCCAGCGCCATGTCGCAGGCGCCGCTGCGCAGGTTCATCACGGCCAGGTGGACCGAGACCAGCGAGGAGGAGCAGGCGGTGTCCACCGAGAGCGCGGGCCCGGTGAGGCCGAGGAAGTAGGAGAGCCGGCCGCTGGCGGTGCTGGTGGTGCTGCCGGAGCTGAAGTACCCGTCGAGGTGCTCGGCGCCGTGCGAGACCATCGCCTCGCGGTAGTCCACGTTGCTGATGCCGACGAAGACGCCGGTGCGCGCGGGCAGGCTCCGCACCGGCATGCCGGCGTCCTCGAAGGCCGCCCAGGAGACCTCCAGCAGCAGCCGCTGCTGGGGGTCGATGCTGGCCGCCTCGCGGGCGGAGACGCCGAACAGCGCGGCGTCGAACTCGGCGACGCCGTCCAGGAACCCGCCGTACCGGGTGGACATCTTGCCGGGGGCGTCCGGGTCCGGGTCGTAGTAGGCGTCGACGTCCCACCGGTCGGCGGGCACCTCGACGACGGCGTCGCGGCCCTCGGTCAGCAGCCGCCAGTACGCGTCGGGTCCGTCGGCGCCGGGGAAGCGGCAGCCCATGCCGACGACGGCGATCGGCTCCGGGTCGGCGGCCCGGCCGCGGGCCTGCTCGACCTCGGCCTCCAGTGCCTCGATCCGGGCCAGCGCCCCCTTCAGGAGGGCCTCGTAGGCGTCGTTCGTCTCACGCATGGTCGAAGTTCCCGATCCCCAGCTTCTTGGCCAGCAGTAGAGCCGCCTCGTCCGCCCCGGAGCGGCTCTGCGGGCCGTCCTGGCGGGTCGCGTCGGCCGGCTGGTCGCCGGCGCCGTCGCCCGAGTCGTCGGTGATGCCGACCACGTCCCAGAGGTGGTCGGTGAGGGTGTCGAACGTGGGGTAGTCGAAGACCACGGTCTGTCCGAGGCGGCAGCCGAGCGCCGTCTGGAGCCGGTTGCGCAGCTCGATGGAGCCCAGCGAGTCCAGGCCGAGCGAGAAGAAGCCCACGTCGGGCTCCAGCCCGCGGTCCGAGCCGAGGCTGCGCACCACCTGGTCCCAGACCTGGTCGGCCAGCAGCTTGCGGCGCTGGTGCGGTTCGGCCGCTGCCAGCCGCTCCCGGAAGGACTGCGCGGGGGCGGCCGCCGGGCCGGCCGGTCCGCGGGTGCGGAACCGGGACAGCAGTGGCACCGCTCCGACCTGGTGCTCCAGGAAGCGGGGCCAGTCGATCGGCAGCACCGCGACGGCACCGCCGTCGGCGTTCGTGCGGAGCAGCGCGCCGAGCGCCTCGACGCCCTGGGCCTTGGGGATGACGCCCTCGCCCATCCGCTCCAGCTTGCCGTCGAGACCCAGCCGGGCGCTCATCCCGGCCTCGGCCCAGGAGCCCCACTGCACCGCGAGGGCGGGCAGGCCGAGGCCGCGGCGGTACGAGGCCAGCCCGTCCAGGTAGGCGTTGGCGGAGGCGTAGTTGGCCTGTCCCGGGGAGCCGAGCGCGGAGGACACCGAGGAGAACAGGACGAAGAAGTCCAGCGGCAGCCCCTCGGTCAGCCGGTGCAGCAGCCAGGCGCCGCGGGCCTTCGCGGCGAACACCCGGTCGAAGCGCTCGGCGGACTGCTGGCCGAGGACCCCGTCGTCCAGCACGCCGGCCAGGTGCAGCACCCCGCGCAGCGGCGGCAGGCCGGGGGTGTCGGCGAGCTCGCGCAGGCACCCGGCCAGGGCGGTCCCGTCGGCGACGTCGACGGCGACGGTCACCACCCGGGTGCCCGCGGCGCGCAGTTCGGCCAGCACCTCCTCGGCGGCCGGGCCCGGCGCGCCGCGCCCGGCGAGCACCAGGTGGCGGGCGCCCTGCTCGTGCAGCAGGCGGGCGGTCTCCAGTCCGAGCCCGCCGAGGCCGCCGGTGACCAGGTAGCTGCCGTCCGCGCGGACGGCCGGCCCGTCGGTCCCGACCGTCGCCCGGGTGAGCCGGGCCAGGTGCCGGACCCCGCCGCGGTAGGCGATCTGGTTCTCGTCCGAGCCGGCGAGCGCGTGCAGTTCGGCGGCGAGTTCGGCGGCCTGACCGGCGGCGGGCCGGGTCGGGTCCAGGTCGATCTGGGTGTGCCGCAGGTCCGGCTGCTCCAGGACGACGACCCGGCCGAAGCCCCACAGGGCGGCCTGCGCCGGCTCGGTCGCCTCGCGGTCGGCGAGGGCCTGGGCGCCCCGGGTCACCACGGCGAGCCGCGGTGCCCGCTCGCCGCGCGCGGTCAGGGCCTGGACCAGGTGCAGCAGGCGCACCCCGTGGTCGAGCGCGGCCTCGGACGAGCCTCCGTCGGACGGGCCGTCGGCGGTGGCCTCGACCGGCCAGGCCGCGACGACGAGGTCGCGGTCGCCCGCCTCGTCCAGCAGCCGGGTGAAGCCGTCGGGGCCGTCCGCGCCCGCCGGGTCCGCGGTGCGGCAGTCGACGCCGCGGGCACGGGCGGCGTCCGCCAGGGCCCGGCCGGCCGGGCCGTCGGCGAGGACGAGCCAGCGCTCCCGGCCGGGGGCGGCCGCCGGGTCGAGCGGCTCGGGCGTCCAGGACAGCCGGTAGAGCCAGTCGCGCCAGGCGGCGTCCGGGCGGCCGACCATGGTCTGCCGGTCGGCGCGCTTGAGCAGCACGCCCTCCATGGTGAGCAGGAGCAGGCCGTCGGCGTCGTAGAGGTCGACGTCGCCGTGCAGGGTCTCGGGGTCGTCGCTGTCGGCGGGACGCAGGCGCGCGTGGCACCAGGCGTGGGTGCCGACCCGCTCGTGGAACCGCATCCGCTCCACGCCGACCGGCACGTAGGTGCGCCGCCCGTACTTCTCCGGGTACGTCACCGTCAGGGCCAGGAAGCAGGCCTCCAGCAGCACCGGGTGGATCCGGTGCTGCGGGGCCTCGTGCCGCAGCGCCTCGGGCAGGGCGATCCGGGACAGGCAGCGGGTGTCCTCGCGCCACAGCCTCTCGGTGGCCCAGAACAGCGGGCCCAGGTCGATCTCGCGTTCGCGCTCGCCCTGGTAGATCTCCTCGACGGGGATCTCGGTGGTGAAGCGGGCGCGCAGCCCGGCCAGCGGCTCGGCCGCCCGGTCGGCGGGCTCCTGGCGGGCGGCCGGGGCGAGGCGCCCCGAGATGTGCTGCGTCCAGGGGCCCCGGCCCTGGTCGGCGAGGCGGGAGAAGATCCCGAGCCCGTGCTCGTCCTGGCCCTCCGGCTTCAGCACGATCTGGACGTCGCGGTCGGCCCGTTCGTCGGGGAAGGTCATGGCGCGGTGGATGAAGAAGTCGCGCAGTTCGACGGCCTCGCTGCCGAAGGCCTCCTGACCGGCGGCGAAGGCGGTCGCCATGTAGGCCACGCCGGGCATCACGATGGTCTGGAAGACCCGGTGGTTCTCCAGCCACGACAGGTGGCGCGCGCCCACGACGGCTCCGAAGCGGATGTCGTCGGTGTCGGCCAGGTCCAGGCGGGTGCCGATGAGCGGCAGGCCCTCCGGGGCGGCGGGCCGCCGGGCCGGGCCGGCCGGGGCGTCGATCCAGTGCCGCTGCCGCTGCCAGGGGTAGCCGGGCAGCGGGACCCTGCGGTGCGTCCCGGGCCGGTACAGCCGCGCCGGCTCGACCGGGACGCCGGCCTGCCACAGCGCGCCGACCGCCTCCAGCAGCTGGCTCCGCTCGCGGTCGGCCCGCAGGCTCGCCACCACCAGCGGCTCGGCGTGCGCGAGCTGCTCCCCGACGAACTGCAGCAGGGTGGGCCGGGGCGAGACCTCGACGAAGACGTCGGCGCCGAGGCGCTCCATCGCCGCCACCCCGTCGGAGAACCGGACCGGGCGCATGACGTGGTCGACCCAGTACTCGGCCCGCGCCATCTCCGCGCCGATGACCTCGCCGGTGACGTTGGAGACGACCGGGGTGTGCGGGGCGCGGTACTCGACGGCCCCGGCGACCTCGGCGAACCGGGCCAGCACGGGCTCCATCAGCGGCGAGTGGAAGGCGTGCGAGACCGTCAGCTCGCGGTGGCGCACGCCGCGTTCGACGAGCTGCGCGACGATCGCCGCGACGGCCTCCCCCGCGCCGGACACCACGGTCGAGCGGGCCCCGTTCACGGCCGCGATCGAGACCTCGGCCGGGTACGGGGCGATCAGCTCGGCGACGTCCCGCTCGGGTGCGGCCACCGAGACCATCCGGCCGCCCGCGGGCAGCTCCTGCATCAGCCGGCCGCGCTCGGCGACCAGCGTCAGGGCGTCCTCCAGCGAGAAGACCCCGGCCCGGCAGGCCGCGACGTACTCGCCGAGGCTGTGGCCGATCATCACGTCCGGCCGCACACCCCAGGACTCCCACAGCTCGGCCAGGGCGAACTCGACCGCGAACAGGGCGGGCTGGGCGTACTCGGTGAGGTCGACGAGCGGCTCCGCGCCCTCGGCGGGGAAGAGCACGTCGAGGAGCGGGCGGGCCAGCCTGCCGTCCAGGAGGGCCGCACAGCGGTCGAGGGCGGCCCGGAAGACGGGCTCGGTCCCGTACAGCTCCCGGCTCATGCCCGGGTACTGCGAGCCCTGGCCGCTGAAGACGAAGGCGGTGCGCCCGGTGCGGCGCGGGGCCGCGGGCCCGGCGGGGTGGGCCGCGAGTGCGGCGGCGGCCTCCTCCGCCGTGCGGGCTACCACGGCCAGGCGGTGCTCGAAGGCCCGGCGGCCGACGGCGGCGGTGAAGCAGGCGTCGGGGAAGGGCAGTTCGGGGTGGTCGGTGAGCCAGCGGGTGTAGCGCCCGGCCAGCTCGTGCAGGGCCCCGGGGGTGCGCGCGCTGAGGGTGAGCAGCTGCGGCCGCTCCTCCCCGGCGTTCTCGGCGGCCCCGGTCCCGGGGGCCTCCTCCAGGACGACGTGGCAGTTGGTGCCGCCCATGCCGAAGGAGCTGACCCCGGCGCGGCGCGGTGCGGCGCCCGGCGCCCAGTCGGTGGTGGCGGTGTTGACGAAGAACGGCCCGGCGGCGAAGTCGATGCGCGGGTTCGGCTCGGTGAAGTGCAGGCTGGGCGGCAGGGTGCGGTGCCGCAGGGCCAGCGCCGTCTTGATCAGCCCGGCGATGCCGGCGGCCTCGTCCAGGTGGCCGATGTTGGTCTTCACCGATCCGATGGCGCAGGAGCCGGCCGGCGCGGGCTCCGCGGCGGCGTCCCGGAAGGCCTCGGTGAGCGCGGCGATCTCGATCGGGTCGCCCATCGCGGTGCCGGTGCCGTGGGCCTCGACGTAACCGACGGTCGAGGCGTCGACGCCCGCGGCGTCCAGCGCCTCCCGGACCACGTCGGCCTGCCGCTCGACGCTCGGCGCGGTGAAGCCCACCTTGTCCGAGCCGTCGTTGTTGATCGCGGAGCCCTTGACGACGGCGATGACGTGGTCGCCGTCGGCGAGCGCCTCGTCGAGCCGCTTGAGCAGCACCACGCCGCAGCCGTTGCCGAACAGCGTGCCCTCCGCCTCGGCGTCGAAGGCCCGGCAGTGCCCGTCGCGGGAGCGGATCATGCCCTCCTCGTGGAGGTAGCCGCCCTTCTGCGGCACCACGATCGACACGCCGCCGGCCAGCGCCATGGCGCTCTCGCCGGCCTGCAGGCTGCGGCAGGCGAGGTGCAGGGCGACCAGCGAGGTCGAGCACGCGGTCTGCACGTTGACGCTGGGGCCGCGCAGGTCGAGCTTGTACGAGACCCTGGTGGGCAGGTAGTTGCGGTCGTTGCCGAGCTTCAGCTGGAACTGCAGCATGTCCGCCTCGATCAGCGGGCCGCTGTCGGGGATGCCGAAGTGCGGGTTGAGGTTGTTGACCAGGTAGGTGGACATGCCGGAGCCGGCGAAGACGCCGACCGGGCCGTGCGCGTCGCCCGGCACGTAGCCGGCGTGCTCGAACGCCTCCCAGGCGCACTCCAGGAACACCCGCTGCTGCGGGTCGATGGTGGCGGCGTCCTTGGCGGTGATGTCGAAGAAGCCCGCGTCGAAGCCCTCGATGTCCGGCAGCACTGCGCCGGCCCGCACGTAGTCGGGGTGGTCGCGCAGGCGCGGGTCCACCTGGTCGAGCTCCTCGGGCGAGAGCGGGGTGACGGACTCCACGCCGTCCCGCAGGTTCCGCCAGAAGGCCTCCAGGTCGTCGGCGCCGGGGAAGCGGCCGGCCATGCCGATGACCGCGATGTCGGCGCCGAACGCGGGGGCGCGGCGGGCGGGGGCGGCGGGCGCCCCGCCGTCGGGCCCGGTGCCGGCCCCGTCGAGGTGCGCGGCGAGCGCGCGGACGGTGGGGTGGCGGAACAGGTCGACGACGGAGAAGGGGCGGCCCAGTTCGGTGATCCGGCGCTGGACGGCCACCAGGTGCAGCGAGGTGCCGCCGATGTCGAAGAAGTTGTCCTGGACCCCGATCGAGTCGAGCTGCAGGACCTCCTGCAGCACCTCGACCAGGAAGCGCTCGGTGTCGGTGCCGGCGCGGACCGCGGCGGCGTCCGAGAGCCGCTCGAGGACGGCGGGCGGGGTGAGCCGGCGGCGGTCGGTCTTGCCGCTGGAGGTCAGCGGCAGCGCGTCGAGCAGGTCGTAGGCCTCGGGCACCATGTGGCGGGGGAGCCGGTCGCCGAGGTGGGCGTGCAGCCGCCGAGCCGCGCCGTCGCGGGCGGCTCCGGGCCGCAGCACCACGTGGGCGACCAGCCGCTTCCGGTCCTGTTCCCCGTGTGCGAGCACGACGGCCTCGCGCACGTCGGGGTGGGCGGTGAGGGCCGCCTCGATCTCGCCGGGCTCGATCCGCACGCCGCGGATCTTGACCTGGTCGTCCATCCGCCCGAGGTGCTCGACGGTGCCGTCGGCCGCGGCGCGGGCGAGGTCGCCGGTGCGGTAGAGGCGGCCGGGGCCGAAGGGGTTGGCGACGAAGCGCTCGGCACTGAGGTCGGGGCGTCCGAGGTAGCCGTCGGCGACGCCGGCGCCCGCGATGCAGAGTTCGCCCTCGGTGCCGGCCGGCACCTGCTGCAGCCGGGCGTCGAGCACGTACACCTGGACATTGTCGATCGGCAGGCCGATCGGCACCGTCCGGGGCCAGTCGGCCGGGTCGCCGTCGAGGGTGCAGGTGGTGGCGTCCTGGAACTCGGTGGCCCCGTAGTGGTTGTGCAGGCGCGCGCCGGTGCGGCGGAACAGGTCGAGGGTGGCCGGGGTGAGCTGGAGCAGCTCGCCGGTGGTGACCACCTCGGTGAGCGCCGCGGGGGCCGCCCGGCCGGTGACGGCCTCGGCGAGCTGCCCGAGCGAGGTGACCGGGACGAAGAGCCGCTCGACGCGCTGCTCGGTGAGGAAGTCGGCGAGCGCGAAGGAGTTGCGCCGTACCTCGTCGTCGGCGAGCACCAGGGTGCCGCCGAAGCAGAGGGTCGAGAAGATCTCGTGGAAGGAGAAGTCGAAGCTCACCGTGCAGACCTGCGCGGTGCGCGCGCGGCAGCTGCCGGGGCGGGTGCGGTCGTGCCACAGCAGCATGTTGACGAGGGACCGGTGGGCCATGGCGACGCCCTTGGGGCGGCCGGTCGACCCGGAGGTGTAGATCACGTAGGCGGGGGCGTCCGGATCGGCGGTCGCGCCGGTCGCGCCGGTTTCGCCGTCGGGACGGGTCGCGCCGTCCCCGGCGGCCGCGGCCCACCGCTCGTCCAGGACGAGGACCCGGGCGGGGACGTCCGGGAGCGGGCGGGAGCCGTCCGTCACGATGACGCCGACACCGGCCTGTTCGGCGATGTGGCGCACCCGCTCGTCGGGGTCCGCGGTGTCCAGGGGGAGGTAGGCGGTGCCGGCCTTGAGGACGCCCAGCATCGCCGCGAACAGCTCGGGGGTCCGCTCCATGCACAGGGCGACCGGGACGCCGGGACGGGCCCCGGCGGCGCGCAGCCGGTCGGCGACGTCCTCGGCGAGCCAGTCGAGCTGACCGTAGGTCAACTCCCTGTCGCCCCGCACGATCGCGATCCCGTCCGGGGCCGCCTCGACCGCCTGCCGGAAGAGTCCGTGGACCGTGACGGAGGGGACGTCGACGGCGGTGCCGTACCACGCGCTCGACTCCGGGGCGCCGCCCTGACCCTGCGTACCGACCGCGCTATTCATGGTGCAGTTCCCCCAGAGTCTGACTTGCGAGCATGCGGAAGCGGCTGGATTACCCGTAAGGCCCGTGACGGCCGGTCCCCCCGGCGGCCCGGGCGAATGAACCCGTGATCTACCTGTCCCCGTTGAACCAGCGATCTACCTGTCCCCGTTGATCAGTGTTGATCGGTCGTCAGATCGTCGACCGTTGCGCCAATGTGATCTGCCGTCGGGCCCCAGAGTAAGCAGCTGGGTGACCCGGTGCGCAAGAGTGGCTGACGAACTTTTGACCCCCGGAGTTCCCCGCTTCCCGGACGAGATCCTCAGTCGAACCTTCTGGGCAGTCCAGCGTTAACCCTTGTTATCTTGATCACATGGTGGGATGCTGCTCAGCAGGTAGGCTGCGGGTCGGTCAGCTCGGTCCGGCGTTGAGAGATCATCGTTCCCGCATGTCACCGGCTTCCTCGGTGCTTCGTGGCCGAAGGCGTCGGTTGCCGCGCCTTTGCCGACTCGTGATCCGGGGGCGGAGCATCTGTTTGTTCTATTGATCGGCGTGAGTGGTATTCCGTCCGCCCTTTTCATGAACACCAATTAGGGGACCGGTGTCCTTATTTCGAGGACCGTCGGGGTTACCGGCCAGTACGGGGAGACAGGGGAAATAGCCATGGGGAACGTTCGCACCGTCGGGGTCATCGGTGCCGGGGTCATGGGGCGGGGTGTCACCACGGCGTTGCGGCAGGCCGGATTCCGGGTCGTCCTGGTCGACCGCGACGAGGAGATCCTGGAGCGCACCCGGGCCCGGCTGCGCGATGACGTCCGGCTGTACGCGATGCTCGCTCCGGGATCGGCCATCACCGCCGACGAGCTCTTTGCCGAGACCGTGTTCACGACAAATCTCGAGGACCTCGCGGACGTCGACCTGGTCGTCGAGAACGCCACCGAGCTCTGGACGGTCAAGCGCCCGATCTATGAGCGGCTCGGCGGGATCTGCCGGCCGGACGTCATCATCGCTGTGAACACGTCAGCCATCTCGATTACCCGGCTCGGCGCTCTGACCGGTCGGCCCGAGAACGTGATCGGCATGCACTTCATGAACCCGGTGCCGTTGAAGCCTACGGTCGAGGTCATTCGCGCCCACCACACCTCGGAATCGACGGTGGACGCGGCCCGCGAGTTCCTCACCGCCCTGGGTAAGAAGAGCATCGTGGTGAACGACTCCCCCGGGTTCGTCACCAACCGCGTCATGATGCTGACCGTCAACGAGGCGGCCTTCCTGGTGCACGAGGGCGTCGCGTCCGCGGCCGACACCGACCGGCTGTTCGTGGAGTGCTTCGGCCACACGATGGGCCCGCTGGAGACCGCCGACCTCATCGGCCTGGACACCGTGCTGCTCTCGATCGAGGTGCTGTACGACGAGTTCAAGGACAGCAAGTACCGCCCGTGCCCCCTGCTGACCAAGCTGGTGGACGCCGGCCTGCACGGCCGCAAGAGCGGGCAGGGATTCTTCAACTACGAGTCCGCCAAGCGCGGCTGAAAAGGGAGGGCGACAGACATGGCCGACAACAGGGCCGTCATTCGCGAGTTCATTCTGGAAAGCATCACCGAGTCCACCGTCGGGGACGACGAGGACATCTTCGAGCGCGGTCTGGTGCGCTCGATGTTCGTGATGCAGCTGGTGCTCTTCGTGGAACAGGAGTTCGGCATCTCCGTCACCGGTGACGATCTCCAGTTCGACAACTTCCGCACGGTCGAGCGGATCGACGAACTGGTCACCCGCAAACTGGCCGCTGCCTGACGGAATCGGAGGGCGAGAGGGTTTTCGGATGCCGACTGTACATGTCCGACTTTCTCAGCGGGTGCCGGAAACCCTGGCCCCCGAACTGATGAAGCGGCTTTTCTTCGCGGCCAGCTCGATCGAAGAGTTCCAGCTATTCACGGAGGACGGCTCCGTGGTCGGCGTCGAATTGACGCTGAATTCCGCGGATTCCGCCGGGGTGGCCGAGAAGATCGACCGCGTGGTGGCCGAGCAGGTGCTGACCCAGCGTCCGCTGGCGCCCCGTTCGGTCTGGGAGTCCCCGGTGGTCCGGAGCGAGTTCACGGACGCCTTCCCCGAACTCCTGGCCCAGGACACCGTGGTGGTGTCCGGTGAGGGCCAAGTCGGATTCGCGGAGCCGCTGATATCGCTGTTCGGCTACCTCGACCGGAGGCTGCGCGCCATCGCGCTGAGCCTCGAGGGGGCCCGCGAGTACCAGTACCCGACCCTGCTGCCGACCAGCGTCCTGGACCGGTTCGGGTACTTCGGCTCGTTCCCGCAGTTCCCGATGTTCGTGACGCGGCTGCACAACGACATCGACGTCTACGCGGACTTCGTGGAGCGGTACCGGGAGGAGCAGCGGGTCCCGGACGACCTCTTCGCGCACTGCTCCAACACCGACTACTGCCTGCCGCCGACGATGTGCTACCACAGCTTCCACCAGTACCAGGGGCGGGAGTTGGCGGGGGACTCGGTGGTCACGGCACGCGGCAAGTCGTTCCGCTACGAGTCCCGGTACCACACCAGCCTCGAGCGGCTGTGGGACTTCACCATCCGCGAGATCGTCTTCATGGGCACCCCGGAGTTCGCCGCCGAGTGCCGCAACTCCGTGATGCGCCAGACCTTCGCGCTGATGGAGGAGCTGGAGCTGGCCGGCGGGTGCGAGGTGGCCAACGACCACTTCTTCGCCAACGCGGACACCGCGGGCAAGATCCTCTCCCAGCGGATGATGGAGCTCAAGTTCGAGCTCCTGCTGCCGGTCGCGGCCGACCGGTCGATCGCCGTGGGCTCCTTCAACCTGCACGGGCACTTCTTCGGCGAGTCCTTCGACATCAAGGGCCCGGACGGCGGCCCGATCGCGAGCGGCTGCGTCGGGTTCGGCCTGGAACGGCTGGTCCACGCCTTCTTGAGTCAGCACGGCAGTGATCCCGCACGATGGCCGACCGCGGTCGCACAGGAGATTGGGTAGACGCATGCAGTACGCACTGACCGCGGAGCAGCGGGAGGACCAGTCCGCGTTCGCGGCCTTCGCCGACGAGCACCTCCTCCCCCGGGCGAACCAGTGGGACCGGGAGCAGCGCCTCTCCGACGAGATCGTCGAACTGCTCGGCAAGGAGCGCCTGCTGGTGCCCACGCTGCCCGTCGAGGCGGGCGGCCGGGCGATGGACGTGATGACCTACGGCCTGCTGAGCGAGGAGCTGGGGCGGGGCTGCGGCAACATCCGCAACCTGGTCGCCGTCCAGGGCATGGTCGCGCACGCCATCCTCAAGTGGGGCAGCAAGGAGCAGGCGGACCGCTGGGTGCCGCGCATCGGCACCGGCGAGACCGTCGGCGCGTTCGGGCTCACCGAGCCCGAGGCCGGCAGCGACGCCCGCAGCGGTACGACGAGCGCGGAGCGGGTCGGCGAGGACTTCGTCCTCAACGGCCGGAAGAAGTGGATCAGTTTCGGCCAGCGGGCCGGGATCTTCCTGGTCTTCGCCAAGCTGGACGGCGAGTCGGCCGCCTTCGTGGTCGAGCGCGGCACGCCGGGCTTCAGCACGACGCCGATCACGGACATGCTGGGCCTGCGCGCCTCCGAGCTCGCCGAGCTGACCTTCGAGAACTGCGTGGTGCCCAAGGCCAACCTGATCAGCCACGGTCGGCTCACCTTCGACCTGCTGGCCACCGGGTCCCTCGACTACGGCCGCTACAGCACCGCCTACGGCGCGGTCGGGCTCGCCCAAGGCTGCCTGACCGCGAGCCTGGACTACGCGCGGGAGCGGACCCAGTTCGGCGTCCCGCTCAAGGAGCACCAGCTGGTGCGCGGCATCCTCACCGACATGATCTCCGGTGTGGAGGCGGCCCGGCTGCTCTGCCGGCAGGCCGGCGCGCTGCGGGCCACGGCCCACCGCGACGCGATCCGCCAGACGCTGATCGCCAAGTACGTGGCCTCGCAGACCGGCTTCCGGGTCGCCAACGACGCGGTGCAGCTGCACGGCGCCAACGGCGTCGGCCCGGACTTCCCGGTCCAGCGCCACCTGCGCGACGCCAAGATCCAGGAGATCATCGAGGGCACCAGCCAGATCCAGCAGGTGCAGATCGCCGATCTGACCCTCTAGCCCGCGGCGCCACGGGCCCGGCCGGGGACACCGGCCGGGCCCGACGCGTGCCGCGACCGGGGTCCGGTGGCCCGCCTCAGGACCGCTCGGCCGGCAGGTCGGCGCGGACCTCGAAGCCGCCGTCCTGGGTCGGGCCGGCGGTGAGCGTGCCGCCGAGCAGCTGGGCGCGCTCGCGCAGGCCGACCAGGCCGTGGCCGCCGCCGGGCAGCACCTCGGCCGGCCGCCCGGGCGGCGCGTCGTTGCGCACCTCGACGCGCAGCCGGCGCCCCTTCGCCCGGACCTTCACGTGCACCCCCGCCTCGGGGGCGTACTTGGTGATGTTGGTGAGCGCCTCCTGGACGGTGCGGTAGGCGGCGCGCTCGACCGCCTCCGGCCACGGGCGGTCGCCGGGGCTCAGCTCGGTGTCGGCGGCCAGCCCGCTCTCCTCGATCAGCCGGGGCAGGTCGGCCAGCCGGGGCTGCGGGGCGAGCGGGGCGTCCGCGCGCTGGCCCGGGGTGCTGCGCAGCACCCCGACCATCTGGCGCAGCTCGTCCAGGGTGCGGACGGCCAGCTCGCGGATGGTGCGGGCGGAGGCGACGGCGGCCGGGTCGGCGGTGCTGACCTGGAGGGCGCCGGCCTGGATGCTGATCAGGCTGACCTGGTGCGACACCACGTCGTGCATCTCCCGGGCGAGCCGGCCGCGTTCGCTGATCAGCACCCGCTCGGCCAGCAGCCGGCTCTCCCGCTCCTGCCCGCGGGTGAGCTCGTCGAGGCGGGCGGCCAGCTCCCGGCGGGTCCGGGAGAGCAGACCGGTGGCGGCCGGGCCGGCGGCCAGCATCACCGACTGGATGGCGTAGAGCGCGGTGTCCCGGCTGAGCTCGACGATCTGCTCGGACAGCGGCCAGTGGAAGTACTCGACCAGCGCGAACAGGGTCGCGCAGGGGATGACGACGCGGGGGCGCGGGCGCTCGGCGGCCACCGTGTAGACGGCGGTGATCGGGGCGAGCCAGATGTCGTCGAGGTAGCTGCCGGGCATGGTGAGCAGCAGCACCGTCACCGGGAAGCGGCGGCGCCAGAGCAGCGCGACGGCGGCCACCACGGACAGCGTGACCTGCCACCAGGGGGCGTCCCGGGCGACCAGGGCGGCGTCGAGCAGGGAGTAGAGGGCGGGCAGCAGCAGCATCAGCCAGGGCGCGGTGCACCAGGCCGGGAGCCGGCGGGACGGCAGCTGTTCGGCGGTCGTCATGCCCCGTCGCCGGGCTTCGGGCGGACCAGCCCGGCGCGGTGGGCGAGCACGGCCGCCTGGACGCGGTTGGCGGCGCCGAGCTTGCCGAGGATGGCGCTGATGTGGTCCTTGACGGTGCCGGTGCCGAGGAACAGGCGGTCGGCGATCTCGGCGTTGGACAGGCCCTCGCCGAGCAGCGCCAGCACGTCGAGCTCCCGGCCGGTGAGAGTGCGGGTGAGCGCGCTGGCCTCGGCGTCGGGGCCGCCGCCGTCCACGTAGCCGCCGATCACGGTGCGGGTGACGGTCGGGGAGAGGATGGTGCCGCCGGCCGCGAGCACCCGGACGGCGTGCACCAGCTGTTCGGGGGCGGTGTCCTTGAGCAGGAAGCCGACGGCGCCGGCCCGCAGCGCCGTGCCGATGTACTCGTCGGTGTCGAAGGTGGTCAGCATGGCCACGGCCGGCGGGTCCGGCAGGGCGCGCAGGCGGCGCAGCACGGAGATGCCGTCGAGGTCGGGCATCCGGATGTCGAGCAGCACCACGTGCGGGCGCAGCCGTTGGACGTGTTCCTCGGCCTGCCCGCCGGAACAGTCGCCGACCACCTCCAGGTCGGGGGCGGAGCCGACGATGAGGCCGAGGCCGGAGCGGACCAGGATCTCGTCGTCCACGATCAGCACGCGGGTGGTGGAGATGGTGCCTCCTCGGTTCGGGCGGCCGGGTGGGGGCGGTCCGCGTGGGTCGTATCGAGGGTAGGGGCAGAGGGGGCGGCGTGCCGAACTCATGGCGGGTCTGCACCCCCGCCGTTCGGCGGGGGTCGGAATCCGCTACCCGGTTCACGCGATTCTCAGGTGGAGTGGGGAACCATTGAGTTGGCTGCCCTTTTGCCGACCCGCTCCCCACCAGGGGCGATCGGCCGAGGCGAGGGCCGCCGGTCAGTCCGTCGGGCCCGTGCGGGCGCCCGGCGCCGGGCCGTGTGCGGATGCGCCCCACCATCTGATCGTTTGGAATTGAGCTGTGTCGTCCACTGTGAAGTCGGAGCCGTCCGCCACGTCCACCGGGCCCCGGCCCGTCGGCGTGCTCGACCGCTGGCGCCCCCGGGCCGCCGCGGCCTCCGTCTGGTACCTGCGGCTGATCGCGCTGCTGAACATCGCGACCGTGCTGCTGGTGCCCTTCCGCGACCAGGTCAGCGAGCACAACGAGGGTGAGTACTTCACCCCGTACCTGATGACCTCCGGCCTGGCCAGCGCCGTCCTGTCGGTCTTCCTGGCGATCGCGATGCGCCGGCGCAAGCGGGCCGCCTGGATCTTCAACATCGCGCTGTCGAGCGTGTTCGCCCTGCTCTACCTGGCCGCCATGGTGCTGCCCGACGAGCGCTTCAACCGGCACCCGCTGAACTACGTCTCCACCGTGCTGACCTGCCTGTTCGTGCTGGCGCTGCTGGTCGGGCGGAAGGAGTTCACGTCCAAGGGGGACCGCTCCAACCCGAAGACGGCGGCGGCCACCTTCGTCGGCGGGCTGCTGTTCGGCGGCACGGTGGGCGCGCTGCTGGTCTGGATGACCAACGGGCTGAGCGGTGCGGGCTTCTGGGACCTCTTCCGGTACTCGGTCGGCCGCATGATCACGATCACCCCGTCCGAGCACCTGCGGTCGGTGATCTCCGCGCCCACCTGGGTGAACGCGGCGATCAACGCGATGGGCGGGGCGCTCTTCCTGCTCGTCCTCTACGTGGCGTTCCGCAGCCCGCGCGGCAAGGAGCTGCTGACCCCCGAGGACGAGGCCAGGCTGCGGGGGCTGCTCGACAAGCAGGGCGAGCGGGACTCCCTCGGCTACTTCGCGCTGCGCCGCGACAAGGCGGTGATCTTCTCCCCCAGCGGAAAGGCGGCGGTGACCTACCGGGTCGTCGGCGGCGTCTCGCTGGCCTCGGGCGACCCGATCGGCGACCCGGAGGCCTGGCCCGGCGCGATCGACGCCTGGCTGGCCGAGGCCCGTGAGCACGCCTGGGCGCCGGCCGTGATGGGCGCCTCCGAGGAGGCCGGGGTGATCTACGCCCGGCACGGGCTGGACGCGCTGGAGCTGGGCGACGAGGCGATCGTCGAGCTGGACGAGTTCTCGCTGGACGGCCGGGCGATGCGGGTCGTCCGCCAGGCGTACAACCGGGTCAAGCGGGCCGGCTACACGGTGCGGATCCGGCGGCACGAGGACATCCCCGAGTGCGAGATGGCCGAGCTGGTGGCCAAGGCCGACCAGTGGCGCGACGGGGCGACCGAGCGCGGCTTCTCGATGGCCCTCGGCCGGCTCGGCGACCCGGGCGACGGCCGCTGCGTGATGCTCGAGTGCCACGACGGCGACGACGAGCTCAAGGCCCTGCTGAGCTTCGTGCCGTGGGGCCCGGACGGCCTCTCGCTGGACCTGATGCGCCGCGCCCGGGACACCGAGAACGGCCTGATGGAGTTCATGGTGATCGAACTGCTGCAGCGGGCCGAGGAGGTCGGGCTGAAGCGGGTCTCGCTGAACTTCGCGATGTTCCGTTCCGTTTTCGAGCGCGGTTCGCGGCTCGGCGCCGGCCCGGTGCTGCGGCTGTGGCGTTCCGTCCTCGGTTTCTTCTCGCGCTGGTGGCAGATCGAGTCGCTGTACCGCGCGAACGCGAAGTACCGGCCGATCTGGGAGCCCCGCTACCTGCTCTTCGGGAAGAGCAGCGAGATTCCGCGGATCGGCCTGGCGAGCGCGCGGGCCGAGGGCTTCATCGTCGCGCCGAGCCTGCCCGCCCTGTTCCGCCGCCGGCACGCCGGGTCCGCCGTGGTGGCGCCCCGGGAGCCCGTCGCGGCCCGGGACGGGAAGGGGTAGCCCTCCGCCGGGGGGCGGAGGGGGGCCGGTCGGCCGAGTGCCGGGGCGGCCGTATGGGGGTGCGCTCAGGGATCTCCCTCCCCCCTGAGGATGACCGGGATCCCCATCCATGCCGATGTGGATTTGTTAACCGGCTTCTAATGTTGGAGTAGCTGAGAAGTTCGGGGATTCGGGAGTAACGGTTGTGATTCACAGGACCCACGCGGGGGGCGTGCGAAAGGGGCCGCTGGCACTCGCCGGTTCGGCCGCTGTCGCCGAGTGGGGAACGTTGTACGTGACGGTCCGGGACACGGTGGCGCGCAAGAAGCTCGCGGCCGTACCGATGGCCACGGCGGCGACGTTTCTGATCCTGCTGTTCAGCATCACCCAGCACCTGCCGGGGGGCGAGCGCTTCGTCAACCACATCGGGGTGGTCAAGGCGGCGCTGCCGCTGGAGGTCTCGCTGCTGCGGACCCCGCTCTCGTTGTACGTGCCGGCCCTGGACCTGCCGGTCTGGGGCGCGCTGGCCCAGGTGTTCGTGGTCTTCGGCCTCGCCGAGATCGTGCTGGGCCGGCGGATGACCCTGGTGGTCGCCTACACCTGCACCGTGGCGGGCACGCTGTTCGCCCGGGTCGGCGTGGCGATCGGCCCGGACCACCTGTTCGGCTTCCCGAAGTGGGTCGCCTACGTGCGGGACACCGGGCCGTCGGCCGCGGTGGTGGCGCTGGCGATCGTCATCGCGTTCCGTTGCCGGGCCTGGTTCACCGCCGGCCTGGTCGTGGCGCTGATGGTCGGCGAGGCCGTCGTGCTGCCGAACCTGGCCGGTCTGGAGCACGTGGTGGCGGTGATCGCCGCGCTGCTGATCGCCGTCTCGGTCGAGGTGTTCGGGGACTTCTGGCCGCGGGTGCTGGCCGGGGTCGGAGCCGCCACCTCGGTGGCCGCGGCCGCCTCGCGGGAGGTCGCGGTGGAGGCCCGGCGCCGCCGGTCGGCGGGTGCGGTCATCCCCTGAGGCGCCCGGAGCCGGGGTGCGCGCCGGGCCGCGGGCCGGGCGCGCACCGGCGCGTCAGGCGTGCGGGAGCGGGAGCTCGAACCAGACGACCTTCCCCACCGCCTTGCGGGCGGTGCCCCAGCGCTCGGCCAGCTTGGTCACCAGGGTGAGGCCCCGGCCGGTCTCGCCGAGCTGCTCGGCGGGCTCCAGCGACGGCAGGTTGTGGTTGTCGTCGCTGACCTCGACCAGCAGTTTGTCCACCCGGATCAGCTGGAGCTGGACGCGGTCCCGGGCCACCCGGACGGCGTTCGTGACCAGCTCGCTGACCAGCAGCTCGGTGGTGTCGCTGAGCGCCTCCAGGTGCCAGCCGGCCAGCTGCTCGCGGACCAGTGAACGGGCCCGGCGGACCTCGCGGTGGTCCACCGTGAGGTCCCAGGTGGCCACCTCGGACGGGGCGACCCCGTCGAAGCGGGCCACCAGCAGGGCGACGTCGTCCTTCCGGTCGTCCGAGTGCAGCCGCTTGAGCACCACGTCGCAGGCCTGTTCCGGGCTCTGCCGCGGGTCGATCAGGTTCCCGCAGAGCGCGGCCAGGCCCGCCCCTATGTCACCGCCGCGGACCTCGACCAGGCCGTCGGTGCACAGCACCAGCATCGAACCGTCCGAGACGTCGATCGTCTTGGCGACGAACGGGACGCCGCCGACGCCGATCGGTGCGCCGGCCGGGATCTCCAGCAGTTCGCCGGAGCCGTCGGGGTGCACCAGCACCGGGGGGACGTGGCCGGCGCTGGCCAGCTCGCAGGTGCGGTTGATCGGGTCGTAGACCGCGTACAGGCAGGTGGCGAGGTGGTCGTCGCCGAGCTTGTGGGCCAGGTTGTCCAGGTGGCGCAGCAGCTGGCCGGGCGGCAGGTCGAGGGCGGCGAGGGTCTGCATGGCGGTGCGGAAGCGACCCATCGCGGCCGCCGAGTGCAGGCCGTGCCCCATCACGTCGCCGACCACCAGGGCGACCCGGCTGCCGGGCAGCTGGATCGCGTCGAACCAGTCGCCGCCGACCTCGGCCTTCGGGTCGCCCGGCAGGTAGCGGTGGGCGATCTGTACGCCCGGGATCTGCGGCGGGCGGGTCGGGATCATCGAACGCTGCAGGGTGGTCGCCACCCTGGCCTCGGCGCGGTGCAGCCGGGCGTTGTCCAGGGAGAGCGCGGCGCGGACGGCCAGTTCCTTGAGGGTGGCGGCGTCGCTCTCGTCGAAGGGCGCGCGGTCCGGCAGCCGGAGCAGCTTGAGGATGCCCAGCACGGTGCCCCGGGCGGACAGCGGCACCACCAGCATCGAGCGGCCGGTGACCACCGGGGCGAGCCGGACGCCGCCGAGCGCGATCGCGTAGTCGACGGCGACGTCCTCGCTGACCACCGGGACCAGCACCGGCTGGTTGAGCTGCAGGGCCATCCCGGGCGGGGTCCGGCGGGGCATGCTGACCAGCGAGCCCTCGGCGAGCACGTGGTCCCAGGCGCCGCCGGTCTCGTTGTAGACGAGGGCGACCCTCCGGAGCATGGTGTCGTCGTCCGGCCGGGCGACCGGTAGCTCGGAGTCGGAGATCAGCCCGTCCACCAGGTCCACGCAGGCGAAGTCGGCGACCCGGGGGACCAGCACCTGGCAGAGCTCGTGCGCGGTGAAGCCGAGGTCCAGGGTGGTGCCGACCTTGCCGCCGACCTCGTTCAGCAGGGCCAGCTGCTCGCCGGCCTGCCCGTTGGTCAGGAACGGGCCCAGCCGCCCGGGCTGCGCGGCCTCGGCGGCCGCGGGGGCCGGGACGACGGGGGGCGGCCGGTGGCCGTTGCCGGCCGGCTCGGGGCCGGACGCCCCGGGGGAGGACGGTGCGCGGGTGGACGGCTCGGCGGCGGCCTGGTCGATGGGGACTCCTCCTCCGGCGGGCGGCGGGGCGGTCGGCGGTGCGGCGGTGACGGATTCGGCGGTGACGGGTTCGGCGGCCTCGCGCTGGGCCGGCAGCGGCCCGGGCGGGCGGCCCCGGACGGTGCGGGCCGCGGGCGCGGCGGGGTCGGGCGGCGGGGTCGGGCCGAGCCGGGCGGCGCGCTGCTGGGCGGTCGGGTAGCGCCGGCCGAGCCCGGCGGCCGCGTGCGCGGCGGCGGCCTGGGCGTCGGCGGGCAGGACCGGCAGCACGGTGGACGCGTCCAGCCGCAGGGCGGGCAGCCCGGCCCGGTCCAGGGCGTCGAGCAGCAGGGCCCGGCGGTCGGCCGAGCCGGCCGGCAGCAGCGGGACGAGCCGGTCGGCCGGGAGCAGGCCGGCGCTCAGCCGCCCCGGTGCGGTCAGGGTGGCGCCCAGCCGGTGGAAGCCGCCCCGGGCGGACGGGGTGGCGGCGAACGGGAGCAGCCGCTCGCCGAGCACGAGCCGCGGGCCGGCGGTGCGCAGCGGCCGGGCGTCGGCGGCGAGGGCCAGCAGGCCGCCGAACGGCTCGGGCAGCGGGTAGGCCCACCAGAGCACGTCGCGCAGGTGCTCCTCGCGGTCGGTGACCGGCATCTGCCCGGCCCAGGGGCGGCCCTCGGAGGTCAGCGCGGCCAGGGTGTCCAGGGCGTCGCAGCGGCGCCGGACGACGGAGCCGGAGGCGCCGAGCGGTTCGACGGCGGGCAGCAGCCCGCTGGCGGCACGGTCGTGGGCGACGTCGGCGCGGTGTCCGAACAGTTCCTCGGCGGCCCGGCTCCACTGGGCGATCCGTCCGGTCCGGTCGACCAGGACGAGGGCGAGCCGGACCAGGGCGGCCACGCCGGTCGGGTGGTCACCCGGCACGGTGTCGGCGCCCGCCGGACGCGGTGTGGAGTTGGACTCGGCCACCATGGATTCGGTCTGCTCCCGCCTGGCCGCCACGCCTGGAGGCGGCCGTCTCTCCGGAGGAAGGCACGCTGTGTGGATACCAGCGAAGCACGGACCGGGCCGGGCTCGATAGCGAAACGGGGAGATTCCTCAGGATCGGTTGCGTGTCGTGCGGCGCGCGCCGGTCCGCGCTCCTCGTTCACCCGGACGGGGCTTTCGCGCACAACGGTAGGGTGGCAGGCCGGGCCGCCCCGCGGGGCGGTTCCGCGGGACGCAGCAGGCCGGACGAGACAGAGGCGAGAAGTGAGCGCGCAGAGCCCCGTCCGCTGGACGGATCCGGAGCAGCAGGAGCTGGAGGAGCGGGTCGCCGCCGCGGAACTCGCCTGGCTGAGCATGGACGTCGACGTGCAGACGCTCCGGGTCGAGATCGACAACTTCGCCCTGATCCACCATCAGCTGCTCGGCCCGCTGTACGCGCGGCTGGACGAGCTGGAGGCGCTGGTCGCCGAGGCGGTCGCCGCCCGGACCGGGAACCCCGAGGACCTGCGCCGGGCCGCCGAGGCCCGCCGACAGGTCGAGGAGCTGCCCGACCTGGACGCGCTGTTCGACTCCGTGCGGGAGCAGGAGGCGGCCGCGCCGCCGCCCGCCGCGCCCGCCCGGGTGCGCCCCGGGCGGGACGCCCAGCGCGTCTACCGGGAGCTGGTCCGCCGCGCTCACCCCGACCTGAGCACCGACCCGGCCGAGCAGGAGCGGCGCGCCGCGTTCCTGGCCCGGGTCAACGAGGCCTACGCCCTCGGCGACGGCACCGCGCTGGAGGGCCTGGCCGCCGAGTGGTCGACCGCGCCCGAGGCCGCGCCCGCCGTCGACGCGCCCGACCGGCTGGAGTGGCTGCGCCGCCGGCTCGAGTGGCTGACCGCCAAGATCACCGAGACCGCCGTCGAGCAGGTCCGGCTGGAGCGCACCCCGATGGGGCAGCTGCTCGCGCTCGCCCCGCAGGACCCGGACGGGCTGCTGGAGCAGCTCGCCGAGGAACTGCTCGCCAAGGCCGCCGCCCAGCAGGCCGAACTGGAGCGGCTGCTCGGCGGCCCGCAGTCCGCGCACGGCGGTCACCGCCCGCCGGTGGGCGACAATGGCACCGACCCGACCGCCGACCCCCGGCCTCCTTCGGCCGGAACGCACCCCCACCAGGAGAGCCCCACGATGTTCGCGCAGATCCCCTCCGCCGCCGCTGCCGCCGTGCCCGCCGACGCCGCCCTCCTGGACGTGCGCGAGCAGGACGAGTGGGACGCCGGGCACGTGGACGGCGCGCTGCACATCCCGCTCGGCGAGGTGATCGCCCGGCTCGGCGAGCTGCCGGACGGCAAGCTCTACGTCCTCTGCCGGGTCGGCGGCCGCTCCGCGCAGGTCGTCCAGTACCTGGTGCAGCAGGGCCGGGACGCGGTGAACGTGGACGGCGGCATGTACGCCTGGGAGGGTGCCGGCCGCCCGATGGTGAGCAGCACCGGCCAGGACGCCTACGTGCTCTGAGGTCTCCTGCATCCCCGCCCGGTAGGGCAGGATGGGCGCGCGACCGCGCCGGGACGGGACCGGGCCGGCGCGCCCACCGGATCGGGGAGGCCGTGACGGAGACGACGACGGGGCCGGCACCGGCCCCCGGGCGGGTCTGGTCGGCGCCCGCGCAACTGGTGCTCGGCCTGGCCGGGGCGGTGCTGGTGGTCGCGACCGGGCTCTTCCTCGCCGCGGTGTTCCTGCACGTCGCGCCGCCCAACGCGCTCTCCCGGCAGTACCGGGCGGAGGTCGACGGCCTGGTGTACCCGGAGTTCGAGCAGAACTGGAAGCTGTTCGCGCCCAACCCGCTGCAGCAGAACGTCAGCCTGGACGCCCGGGTGCGCACCGTCGGGGACGGCGGCGCCACCACCACCCGGGACTGGACCGGGCTGACGGCGCAGGACCTCGCCGCGGTGCGCGGCAACCCCGCGCCCAGCCACGTCGACCAGAACCTGCTGCGCCGGGCCTGGGACTTCTACGACGGTTCGCACAGCCCGCAGGACGACTCCCTCACCAACGCCCGCGGCAAGCTCGCCGAGCAGTACCTCAAGCGGATCGCCCTGCAGCGGATCGGCCGGGAGGTGGCCGGTGAGCGGATCCTGGAGATCGAGTTCCGGGTGACCGCGACGACCGTCCCGCCGCCGTCCTGGAGCGGCGAGGCCGCGCCGGCGGCGCCGAAGGCGCGGGAGCTGCCGTGGTGGCCGGTGGGCGACGAGGACTACCGGGGGCTCGGGTGAACGAGACGTCGTCGCGGCCACCGGCCGGTGCCCCCGCGCAGGCCCCCGTCGACTCCCCCGTCGACGCCGGGGCGGTCGGGCTGCCGCAGCAGGCCGGGCCGCCGCCCGCGGCCGGGCCCGTCGCGCCGGGGGTCGTCGCACCCGGGCCCGTCGCGCCCGGTGGCACCGTACCCGCCGCCCGGGCGGCCCTGGGCACGGCGGCCGCGCGGGCCGTCGCGGCGTTCACCGGGCAGCTGTTCGGCCGGCACCAGGCCGCGGTGGTGCGGATCGGCTTCGGGCTGGTCTGGCTCGCCTACCTGCTGCGCGAGTGGCCCAACCGGCGGGTGCTGTACGGCGACCGCTCCCCCTGGTCGATGGAGCTGGCCGAGCGGCTGCTCGCCGACAACGGGGCGTTCACCGTGCTGCCCTGGTTCGGGGGGCGGTTCTGGTTCGAGCTGGTCTACCACCTGGCGGTGCTGGCCGCGCTGGCCGTGGTCCTCGGCTGGCGGACCAGGGCGAGCGGCGTGCTGTTCCTGGTCACCGTGCTGTCCCTGCAGAACCGCGACGTCTTCCTGGGCGACGGCGGCGACAACGTCGTCCACCTGATGGCGGTCTACCTGGTCTTCACCCGCTGCGCCGAGGTGTGGTCGTTCGATGCCCGCCGGGCCGCCCGCCGGGCGCTCCCCCCGGGCCGGTCCGGGGCCGACCGCGGCGGGGTGCTGCTCTGGGGGCTGCTCGGCGCCGTCCTGGCGCTCTGCCAGCTCGGCGACTTCTCCGGCGAGAGCCTCACCTGGACGGCCCGGACCTTCCCGTACGTCGGCTGGGCGCCGCTGTTCTGGGGCCTGTGGGCGGTCGCCGGGCTCTGGTGGGCGCTGGGACGGCTGCGCCCGGGCGGCGAGGCGCGGGCGGTGCTGGACGCGCTGGCCACCATGGTGCACAACTGCGCCATGCTGGTGATCGCCGCCGAGGTGGTGCTGATCTACGCGACGGCCGGCTGGTACAAGGTGCAGGGCTCGCGCTGGCAGGACGGCACCGCGCTGTACTACCCGCTGCACCTGGACTACTTCGCGCCCTGGCCGTGGCTGTCCGCCCTGGTCGGCTCGGCGCTGGTGCCGGTCTTCCTGATCTCCTACGGCACGGTGGTCGTGCAGGTCGCGTTCCCCTTCACCCTGCTCAACCGGCGGGTGAAGAACGTGCTGCTGGCCGTGATGATGGCCGAGCACCTGGGGATCGCGGTGCTGCTCGGGCTGCCGGTCTTCTCCCTCGCGATGATCGCGGCGGACGCGGTCTTCCTGCCGACCGGGGCGCTGCTCTGGCTGGCGGCCCGGGTGCAGCGGATCCGGCGGGGCCGGGGGCCCGTCACTTAGGCTGACCGACATGTCCTGGTTCGCCGCCCTTCGTGACACCGCGCGGACCGGACTGACCCTCGACCGGGCGCTCACCGACCCCAAACGGGCCGTCCGCGGTGCCGTCGCCGTCGCCCTGGTGCTCCTCCCGACCCTGGCGCTCGCCGGCCCGACCCCCGCCACCTCCGCCGCGATGGGCGCGTTCATCGCCGGTACGGCCACCTTCCAGCGCAGCTTCCGGCCCCGGGCCAGCCTCGCCGTCGCGGCCGGCCTCGCGCTGGGCACCAGCACCTTCCTCGGCTACCTGGCGGCCGGGGTCGCCGGCCTCTTCCCGGTGCTGCTGGCGGTCTGGGCCTTCGGCGCCGGACTGGCCTGGGCGATCGGGCCCACCGCCGGCGTGGTCGCCGCCAACACCGTCTCGGTGATGCTGGTCGTCGTCCAGCTGCCGGTCAGCGCGCTCGCCGCGCTCGGCCACGGACTCCTCTGCGCCCTCGGCGGCGTCGTCCAGGCCGCCGTGATCACCCTCTGGCCGATCGGCAGTTGGACCGCCCAGCGGGACGCCCTCGCCGACACCTACGCGGAACTCGCCGACTACGCCCGCAGGTTGCGCCAGGACCCGACCGCGCACGTCGACCCGGCGCCGTTCATGACCGCCCGGCACGCCGCCGCGCTCACGCCCTGGCAGGACCGCCACCGGCCGCCCGAACTGCGCGGCCTGCGCGGCCTCGCCGAGCGCATCCGGCCCACCCTGGCCGCACTCGCCGACCCCAGGGTCGGTGCTCCCGCGGAGGGCCCGGAGCGCGACCGGGCCCGCGAGGTGCTGGCCGCCTCGGCCGAGGTGATGGATGCCCTGGCCCGGGCCGTCCGCAGCGGCGAGGCGGTCCGGCTACCCCGCTCGGCGCCCTCGCTCACGCTGGCCACCCCCGAGGAGGGCGTCCGGCTCCGGGGCGCGGCCCGGCGGTCCGCCCGGCGGCTGGGTGGGCTGCTGCGCAAGGCCGCCGACGCCCTCGACCGGGGCGACGAGGAGACCATCAGCACCCCGGTGGTCGGGGCCGGCGGAGCGCTGCACAAGCCGCCGATGTTCCGGATGCTGCCGGTGGCCCTGCGCATGGTGCAGCGCCAGTTCCAGCCGCGCTCCGCGGTCTTCCAGCACGCCGTCCGGCTCGCCGGCGTGGTCACCGTCGCCTACCTGCTGGCCCGGCTGGCCGGCTTCCACCACGGGTACTGGGCACCGATGACGGCGGCCATGGTGATGCGGCCGGACTTCGCACAGACCTACAGCCGGGGCGTCGCCCGGCTGGCCGGCACCGTCGTCGGCGTGGCCGTCTCCACCCTGGTGGTGCAGCTCGCCCACCCCGGCGAGTGGGTCCTGGCGGTGCTCGCCGTGCTCTGCATCGGCGGGGCGTACCTCACCCTGCGGACCGGGTACGCGCTGATGACCGTCGGCATCTCCTCCTACGTGGTGTTCCTGCTCGGCCTGCAGGCCGGGGACCCGTTCACCACGGCCGTCGAGCGGGTCGGGCTCACCCTGCTCGGCGGGTCGGTGGCGCTGGTCGCGTACGCGCTCTTCCCCACCTGGCAGACCGCCCGGCTGGGGGAGCGGCTGGCCGAGTGGCTGGCCGCCGCCGGGCGGTACGCGGGCGCCGTCGTCGCCTGCTACGAGGACCCGGCGGCGCCGCGCGGACGGGCGGTGCGCTCGGCGCTGCTGGACTCCCGGGAGGCCCGCTCCGAACTGCTCCAGGCGATGGAGCGGGCCGACGCCGAACCGGGCCGGCACGCCTCCGGGCTGCCCGGGCTGAACCGGCGCCAGCTGGACCGGGCCCGAGCCGCGGTCGGGCACCTGGGGCGGGTCGCCGTCCTGCTGGAGGCCCATCTCCCGGCCGCCGACGCCGATCCCGTCCCGGGCACCGCGGAGTACGCGGAGGAGCTGCGGTTGGCCACCGCGCTCGCGGGGGCCGCGCTGCTGACCGGGCGGCCGGTGGAGTTCGACGCCGTGCGGGAGGCCCAGGCGCGGCTGGAGGAGCGACTGGCGCAGGCGCCGGCCGGGGTGCAGCGGGACGTCGTGCGGGCCGGGACGCGACTGCTCGGGCAGGCGCTGAAGGACCTGGAGCGGGCGCTGCGCGGGCGGGAGGACGTCCGGGGGCCGGAGGAGGCGCGGTACCGGGAGGCGGTGCCGGCGCCGGAGGGCCCGCGGTAGGCCCCGGCGGGCCGGGGTCCACCGGGGTGACAGAGTGAACGCCATGGACGAGGACGAGCTGGTGCGGGCGTGGCGGGTGGCGGAGCGGGAGCCGGGGGCGCTGCTGCTGGACGGGTTCCACGCGCTGAAGCACGCACTGCGCTTCGGCGGGGACGTCCGGCGGGTGCTGACCGCCGACCGGGCGGCGCTGCTGGAGCTGGCCGCGGAGCTGGCGGCGGACGTGCTGCCCGCGCTGGACGGCCTGGCCGAGGAGCTGCCGGAGCCGCGGCTGCGGGCGCTGGCGCCCCGGCTGCACCCGACCGGGGTGATCGCGCTGGCGGTGCGGCCGTCCGTCGCCGCGAACCTGGCGGTGCTGGCCGAGCGCCCCCGGCGGGCCCCGGTGGTGCTGCTGGAGAACCCGCGCAACCTGGGCAACGTCGGGGCGGTGATCCGGCTGGCGGCCGGGTTCGGCGCCACCGGCGTGGTCACCACCGGCGACCTGGACCCGTGGCACCCGACGGTGCTGCGCGGCAGCGCCGGCCTGCACTTCGCCACCGCCGTGGAGCGGCTGGCCCTGCCGGAGCTGCCCGCCGGGCCGTTGTACGTGCTGGACCCGGAGGGCGCGGACATCCGCACGCTGCCCTTCCCGGACGACGCGTTGCTCGCCTTCGGGACCGAGCGGCACGGCGTCTCGGCGGAGCTCAGGGCGCGGGCGGACCAGCTGGTCGCGGTGCCGATGCAGCCGGGGGTGTCCAGCTTCAACCTGGCGACCAGCGTGGCGATGGGTCTCTTCCACTGGATGTCCGGGCGGCGCTGAGGCGTCGCGCCGCGGGCCGCCGGGCGGTCAGGAGAACAGCCGGCGCCAGGTCTCCGGGCCCGGGTGGCCGGCGGCGTCCGGGCCGGTCCGGCCCTGGGCCTGCTGGAGGGCCTGGAACGGCCTTGCGGTCGGAAGGCCTTGTCCGGGGCGGGCGGTGGTGGCGCGTCAGGCCGCGGCGGCGGGCGGGAGGGCCGGGGAGTACTCCGGTCCGGTCCAGGTCAGCGGGGTGGCGTCGGCCAGCTCGCGGACGCCGGTGACGGTCAGTTCGACCATCCGCTCGGCGCCCGGGGCGCCCTGCCGGGCCCCGTCGGACCAGTCGGTCCGGGCCTCCCCGGTGACCAGCAGCGCCCCGCCGGTCTCCCAGTCGGGCAGCAGCAGGCCGGCGCGCGGGTCCAGCTCCAGGTTGCCGAGGGTCAGGAACATGCTGTTGCCCGGGTACTCGGGCCAGCGCAGCCGGTCCGGCGCCACCGCCTGCAGGAAGCCGGGGAAGCCGCCCCGGTGGGAGGCGTCCACGCTGCCGTCCGGGCCGGTGGTGGCGACGAAGAAGGTGTCGGCGGTGGCCGCGGTCAGCTGCTGGGCGGTGGACAGCACCGGCCCGGCGGCGACCGCGCGCGGCGGGCCGGCGGCGGGCCGGTCCAGCGGGGTGCGGCGCTGGATGTACTTGGGGCAGTTGGCGACCACCTGCTCGGCGGTGATCGTCAGGCCGCCCCGGCCGTCCGGTGCGGAGCGGCCGTTGAGCCGCATCCGGCGGCGGCCGGCCGGGTCCAGGGCGATGGTGCCGACCCGGGCGGGCCGGGTCAGCGCCGCGGCCAGCGGGTCGTCCCCGGCGGGGTGGGCGGCCACCGCCAGGGTCCGCTCGTCGGGGGCCTGCAGGAAGCCGGCGGGGCCGGCCAGCTGGGTGGCCCAGATCCGGCCGTCCCGGTCGGCGGCGCCGAGGACGAGCATCCGGCGTTCGGCGAGGAAACGGGCGGCCACCGCCGGGACGGTGTCCCGGATTGACCGGCCGGCGTGGTCCGCCCGGTCGCTCCGGCCGGCCCGGGCCTGGGCGGCCCGTTCGCCGGGGTGGTAGGGCGTCGCGGTGGGGGGCGTCATGGCCGGCTCCAGTCGGGGGTGCTCGTTAGAAGAAACCGCAGGTCGGGGCGGAGGGGGTGGGGGCGGTGGCCCCGGTCTCGTCCACCCCGGTGCGGGTGTAGATCTCCAGCCGGATGCCGTCGGGGTCGGTGAAGAAGATGCCGCCGGAGGCCGAGCCCTCGTTGTGCGGGACGACGCCGCCGTGGGCGAAGGAGGCGCCGAGTCCGCGCAGCAGTTCCTCGGCGGCGCGGACCTCCTGGAGGCTCTCGACCTCGAAGGAGAGGTGGTGCAGGCCGGGCGCGGAGGTGGCGAAGGTGCCCTCGCTCTGCTGCCAGAGCGTCACCACGAGGCGGCCGTCGCGGCCGAGCAGGGCGAAGCGGCGCTCGGGGTCGGTGCCCTCGCGGGTGACCTCCAGGCCGAACACGGCGCGGTAGAAGTCGATCGAGCGGGCCAGGTCGGTGACGTTCAGCCCGATGTGGCCGGTGGTCAGGGTGCGGAGCGCGGTGGTGGCGGACATGCCTGGTCACTCCCGTGGTGTGGGGCCGTCGGCGAGGCTGCTGCCTAACCGGTACTCACGAATGTAGGGGTTAGGTGATGGGGCGTCAACCGGTACCGGTCCACGAAGGGGTTAGGTGTCGGCGTGGGCGCGCGGCCGGACCGGGCACGCGAAGAATCCGCCGGACGCGGTCCGGCGGGCTCAACGGGGGTCGGTCAACGGGGGTCGGTCAAGGGGTGGTGCCCACGGGACGGTCGGCGGCTACTGCCACTCCCAGCGGATGCCGATGTGTCCCGGCTGCTGGTCCGGGGCCAGCACGTGGGCGCTCGCGGAGGCGCCGATCCAGAGCTGCTCGCGGCGGTGGTCGACGTCGGCGCCCGGCTCGCGGTCGTAGCGCTCGCAGTGCGCGGGGACGGCCGCCGGGTCGAAGTGCACCTGGAGCACGTACTCGCGCACCGTCGTCGCGAAGCGGCGGCTGTACTCCAGGGTCGGGCCGCCGGGCGGGATCTCCACCTCGTACTCGAAGACCGTGCTGTCGCCGAGGGCCAGCGGGCGGTCCAGCATCAGCTCGCCGACGGTCAGGCCGGCCTCCGGGCGTCGGCGGACCCGGCCGAGCCGGCCGTGCCGCACCGAGGTGATCTCGGGGCAGCCGGTGGCCTCCTCGTCGGCCTTGTGCACCACCAGGCAGCGGCCGACGCCGCTGACGGTGGCCCGCACCACCTGGCGCATCCGCAGCAGGTTGCCGCGCCGCTCGGCGTCCACGTAGTACGAGTCGTGGATGCTCAGCCGCTCCAGCTCACCGGCCGGCGGCGCGTCCAGCTCGGTGAAGATGTCCGCGATCTCCTGCTCGCCGGGCCAGACGTCCTCCAGCCCGAGGTGCAGGGTGTTGGCGGTGGCGGCCCAGCGGCCGCGGGGGCGCGGCGGGCCGAGCAGCGAGGTCAGCGCGCTGTGCGGCAGCCCGAGCAGCTCCTCCAGCAGGTGGACGGCGCGCAGCGAGCTGGCCCGCTCGGGCTGGCTGCGCCCGCGGCGCCAGTAACTCAGGGTCGTGACGCTGACCCTGACACCGCGTTGGGCGAGTGCGGCCCGGATCCGGTCCAGGCTGAGGCCGCTGGCCTCGATGGCCAGGTGCAGGGTGTCCGCGAAGCCGCCCGCGGGGGCGGGCCGTCCTGCGGAGGGGGTGTTCGGCGCCGGTGCGGGCGCGGGTGGGCCGGGGCGCTCCGGGCGCGGTCCGACCAGTCGGAGCCGCGCGGAGTCCTGAGGCTGCTGTGCGGCCATGCGGTGACACTCCCCACCAGGTGAGTTCGGTGGGACCTGGCCGACGCCGGGGCGCGCCGCCAGCGGCTTCACCGAGCTTTGGGGAACCCTATGCACGGTCGAGAGGCTACGTCATCAGTCGTGCGTATGACAGTGGTCACGGCAGGTGAACCGAAGGGTTAGCGATCTTGAAACACTTCGGAAACACCCGCCGTGGATCCGGCCGGACGACGGACACCGCCGGGGCGGGCCGTACGGCGCCGCCCCGGCGGGGGTCTGGTGGTGCTGGCGGTCGGGGATCAGCCGACGTTCAGCGCCACGTCGTCGATCACGAAGCTGGTCTGCAGCGAGGAGTCCTCGGTGCCGGTGAACTTGATCGTGACGGTCTGGCCCGCGAACGAGGTCAGGTCCAGGGTGCGCTGCACGTAGCCGGCCGCGGCGTCCACGTTGGAGTAGGTCTTCAGCGTGGTGCTGTTGGCCTGGACGGTCAGCTTGTCGTACGCGGTGGAGCCGGTCTCGGCGGTGTCGACGTGCAGCCAGAAGGTCAGGCTCGCGGACTTGCAGCCGGCCGGGATCGAGACGGTCTGCGACACGGTGTCGCTGTGGGCGGAGCCGTAGCCGTCCATCCAGGCCTTCCAGCTGCCCGCGTGCGCCGCCTGCGAGGAGCTGTTGTCGACCACGCCGCTGGAGGCCGTCCACGGGGACGCCGTGCCGGTCTCGAAGCCGCCGTTGCCGATCAGCTGGGCGGCGGTGCAGCCGCCGCTGGGCGGCGGGGTGGTGCCGCCGAGCAGGGCGGTGGTCAGGCCGTCGGCGATCGGGGAGCCCCAGCCGGTGACCTGGTCGTAGCCGGCCTTGGCCGGGAAGTCCTGGTTGGAGCCGCTGGTCACGTCGTGGAACGCGGAGGCGGAGCCGCTGCCGTTCGCGACCGCGTACAGGCGGGGGCTGGCCTCGCCGAGGACCGGCTGGCCGGCCGCCTTGGCCTTCTGGTTGAACTGGGCCGCGTAGCCGGACCAGAGCGGCGCGGCCGCGCTGGTGCCGCCGTAGACCTGCCAGCCGCCGGCCGTGTAGATCGCGAAGCCGCTCGCCGGGTCGGCGTTGGAGGAGACGTCCGGGACGGTGCGCATGGTGCCGTTGATCCCGGTGCCGGTCTGCCAGGCGGGCTTGGCGAACACGGTGGAGACGCCGCCGCCGGCGGTGCTCCAGGCGCTCTCGGAGGAGTAGGCGGTGCCGGACACCTTGAGGTTGGTGCCGCCGACGCCGGTCTGGTGCGGGCTGGACGCCGGGAAGTCGACCGCCTTGACCGTCGAGCCGCTGGTGGAGCGGGTGCAGTCGCGCGAGCCGTCGTCGCCGGAGGCGGAGAAGATCGAGATGCCCTGGGCGGCGGCCTGCTTGAAGGCGTTGTCGACCGCGGTCATCGAGGCGGCGGTGGTGTCGGGCTCGCAGGAGCCCCAGGAGATCGAGATGACCGAGGCCCGGTTGTCGGCCACGATCTTGTTGGCCATGTCGATCTCGCCCTGGTCGCTGTTGGGCGCCTCGTAGACCAGCTGGGTCGCCTTGGGCGCGGCGCCGCGGACGATCTCGCTGTCCAGCTCGACCTCGCCCTGGCCCTCGCCCGGCTTGGAGTCGTAGTTGGCGCCGTCCACCGAGACGGTGGAGACCGCCGGGCCGGTCAGGCCGTACTGCGAGTCGTAGGTGGTCAGGTTGCCCTTGGAGTAGCCGTCGAACTCCCAGAGGGCGACGGTCACGCCGGTGCCGTCGGCGCCGGTCTTGTTCAGGTTGTAGGCGCCGTTGTACTGGGACGGGCCGAAGCCGCTCGGGGTCGCGGTGGCGGCCTTCGGGGCGATCGCGTTCGGCTTGGCCAGGCGGTTCTTGCGCACCGCGTGGTTGTCCAGGCCCTCGACGCCCTGGACCACGGAGGCCAGGTCGGCGGGCACGGAGGCGGCGGCGTCGTTGGCGAAGAAGGCCCGCTGCAGCTGCGGGTCGACGTAGGCGCTCTCGTGGGTGCCGAAGGCCTGCGAGACCTGGGCGGTGGTGCCGCGGGCGCTGACCACCTGGCGGTTGGCGCTCACGTCGGTGACCGTCAGGCCCTGGGCGGCCAGGTAGGACTTGACCTGGTCGACGGCGGCCTGGGTCGGGCCGAACCGGGCGGTGAACTGCTCGGGCGTCAGGTACTTGCCGAACTCCGGGGCGCCCGGCGTGGTGACCGCGGTGAGGAAGCGGTCCAGGGCGTCGGTGTCACGCAGCTTCAGGCTGACGGCCACCGAGATCTGCTGCTCGGCCGGGACGTCGCCCTTCTTCTCCGAGTGGGCCACCGCGGGGTTGACGGTGTCGGGGAGCGCGACGCGGGGGGCGGGCGCGGCCTGCGCGGTGGAGACGCCGAGGGAGACGGCGGTCAGCGGCAGCACGGCTATCGCCGCGGCGAGGGCAAGGGAGCGGGGGCGCAACGGATCCTCCTCTGGCCGGCTGTGGGGGCCGGCTGGGGGCCATGGCGTTCCGGGGTCGAGAACGCTGGCTAGAACATGACAGAACAACTGCGCGAGTTGGCTCATGGTCAAGCAATTCGTTGCTAAAAAACAGTCAAGTGTGGAGGGCTGGAAATGCCGGGCCCGCATACAGTGAATGGCCCGAATTCCCGGCCCGGTCCATACCAGTTCGGGGCGCAACGGGCGGACGTAGAATCGGGGCGATCCGAGGGAGGACGATGACCGACGTGACGACGGACCCCCGGGACCCCCGGCCGCTGACCGGTGAGCCGCTGGCACTCGACCTGCTGAACACCCGGTGGGCCGGCACCCCCGTCAACGACCTGCTCGCCGAGCCGGACGGGCAGCGGATCTGGCTCTCCTCCGCCGGCCTCACCGACCGCTGCCAGGACACCGACGCCGCCCTCGCGGCCCTGCGCGAGGCCCGCGGGGCGATCTCCGCGGTCGTCCAGGACGTCCTCACCGGAGGCGAGTTGGGCGCGGAGGCGACGGAGCGGCTGAACGCCGTGCTGCGGCACGGGCGGCTGCACCGGGAGCTCGGCCCGCAGGGGCCGGCCGCCCGCGTCGAGGTGGACGGGGCCGAGTGGCTGGCGGCCTGGCTGGCCGCGGACGACCTCCTCGACCTGCTCGGCCGGGGTGCGCACCGCATCAAGCGGTGCGCACACGAGGCCTGCATCCTGCATTTCCTCGACACGTCGCAGAACGGGCGCCGGCGCTGGTGCCGGATGGCGGTCTGCGGCAATCGCGCCAAGGCCGCGCGGCACTACGGGAAGGGCCGGGGTTAACCGACGACCGAACGAGCGGTCGGGGCTCCGGCGGCCCGGTGGGCGGGTGCGGGCGGTCGGCCGCGCACCCGCCGGCGGCGGGTCGGGCGGCGGTGGGTCAGACGGCGCCGAGCCACTCGGTGAGGGCCGCGCGCAGCTCGCCCTGGCCGGGGTCGACGGCGGCCCAGGCGGCGTAGCCGTCCGGCCGGATCAGCAGGACGGTGTCGCGCAGCTTCCCGTGCGGGTCGGCCGGTGCGGCGGTGACCATCCGGTCCGCCCAGGGCTCGGCGGCGGCCAGCTCGTCATTGCTGACCAGCACGAACCGCCCGGTGCGCAGCGCCTCGTAGAGCCGCTCCGGGGCGGCCGGAGCGCCCTCGACGGGCTTGCTCAGCGCGGTGAGCCGCAGGTCCGGGACGCGCTTGCCGACCTGCGGGTGGGCGTCCTTCGGGGCCGGGTAGGAGATGTCGAGGCCGGAGACCATCCGGGCGCCGCGCTGGGTGACCACGTCGAGGTGGCCGCCGAGCGCGGTGAGCGCCCCGCGCAGGGCGCGGGTGGGGGCGGACTCGGCGAGCGCGATCCGGATCAGCGCCCCGGAGGTGCGCAACACCGTCCGGCCGACGGGGTGCCGCTCGGTCTGGTAGGTGTCCAGCAGGGCGTCGGTGGCACGGCCCCGGAGCACCGCGGCGAGCTTCCAGGAGAGGTTGGCGGCGTCCTGGAGGCCGGTGTTCATGCCCTGGCCGCCGGCCGGGGAGTGGCAGTGCGCGGCGTCGCCGGCCAGGAAGACCCGGCCCGAGCGGTAGTTGGGGGCCTGGCGCTCGTCGCTGTGGAAGGTGGAGCTCCAGCGGACGTCGTGCAGGCCGTAGTCCTCGCCGAGGGCGGCGCGGGCGACGTCGGCGATCCGCTCGGGCGAGGGGGTGTCGCCGTCCGGCTGGCGCTCCTCGCGGTCCCAGGCGATGACGCGGTACCAGCCGTCGCCGAAGGGGGCGAGGAAGGCGAACCCGGCCTCGTTGGCGCCGGCGGTGACGGCGTCGGCGGGTTCGCGCTCCAGCCGGACGTCGGCGAGCATCACCGAGTCGACCACGGACTCGCCCGGGAAGGGGATGCCGAGCAGGTCGCGGACGGTGGAGCGGACGCCGTCGGTGCCGACCGCGTACCCGGCGGTGAAGGCCCGTCCGTCGGCGGTCTCCAGGGTGACGGACTCGGCGTCCTGGCGCAGCGCGGTGACCTCGGCGCCCCGCAGGACGGTCGCGCCGGCCTGCACGGCGCGCTCGTGGAGCAGCCGTTCGACGTTGTACTGCGGGGTGATCAGGACGAACGGGAACCGGGTGGGCAGCGAGCCGAGGTCGATGCCGAAGCGGTTGAACATCCGCAGCGAGGTGACCGGCCGGCCGGTGGCGATCAGGTCGTCGGCGAGGCCGCGGGCGTCCAGGAGCTCGGTGGTGCGGGCGTGCACGGCGAACGCCCGGGTCAGGTTGGACTCGGCGCCGCGCTTCTCCAGGACGGTGACGCCGACCCCGGCGGCGGCGAGGTCCCCCGCCAGCAGCAGTCCGGTCGGTCCGGCACCGACGATCAGGACGTCGGTGGCGGTCGTCGGCTTCGCGGTCATGTGTCAGCTCCCGGTGTTCGGAGGTCGGTTGGACGCCGTGTCCGGCGTTCTCCCAGCCTCCATCATCCCGGGCGCGCCGGGGACTGTGAACCGCCGGGCCCCGGCGGCGGTGCCGCCGGGGCCCGGGTGGGTGGTCCGCAGGGCTCAGCCGTGCCGGCGGACCTCCACCGTGCGGAACCGGTTGGCGACGAACGCGCCGTCGCAGTAGGCCGCGTTGGCGGCCGGGTTGGCGCCGGTGCCGTGCAGGTCGGAGAAGGCGGCCGTCTGGTTGGGGTAGACCCCGCCGGTCAGGTTGAGCGACAGCGAGACGCCCGCGTCGAGCGCGGCCTCGACCAGCAGGCCCTCCACCTCGGGCGAGGTGGTGTAGCCGGTGGCGGTCATGGCGCCCTTCTCGCGGACGGTGGTGCGCAGCAGCTCGACGGCGGCCGGGGTGGACTCGACGGCGACGGCGAAGGAGACCGGGCCGAAGCACTCGGTGCGGAAGACCGCGCGGTCGTCCGGCTTGTCGGCGTCCAGCTTGACCAGCGCGGGGGTGCGGACGGTCGCGCCGGGGAACTCGGCGGAGGTGACCGCGCGCGGGGCGAGCGCGAGCTCGCCGTACTCGCCGCCGGCCGCGGCGGCCGAGCGCTGCAGCACGCCCGGGTTGACCACGGCGCCGAGGACGGCGGCGGCGCGGGCGTCGTCCGAGAGCAGGCCCTCGATCGCGGCGGCGAGGTCGGCGACGACCTCGTCGTAGGACTTGTCGCCCTGGTCGGTGCTGATGCCGGTGCGCGGGATCAGCAGGTTCTGCGGGGTGGTGCACATCTGGCCGCTGTAGAGCGAGAGCGCGAAGGCCAGGTTGCCCAGCATTCCCTTGTAGTCGTCGGTGGAGTCGATGACCACCGCGTTGACGCCGGCCTTCTCGGTGTATACCTCGGCCTGCCGGGCGTGCTCCTCCAGCCAGTCGCCGAAGGCGGTGGAGCCGGTGTAGTCGATCAGCCGGATCTCGGGGCGGACGGCGAGGGTCTGGGCGACGGTGCCGCCCTCGTGCTCGACGGCCAGGCAGACCGTGTTGGGGTCGTAGCCGGCCTCGGCGAGCACCTCGCGGGCGACCCGGACGGTCAGCGCGAGCGGCAGGACGGCCCGCGGGTGCGGCTTGACCAGCACCGGGTTGCCGGTGGCCAGCGAGGCGAACAGGCCGGGGTAGCCGTTCCAGGTGGGGAAGGTGTTGCAGCCGATCAGCAGCGCGAGGCCGCGCGGCACGACGGTGAACTCCTTGGTCATCACCAGCGGGTCGCGCTTGCCCTGCGGCTTGGTCCAGCCGGCCCGGCGGGGCAGCCGGGTCTGCTCGGCGTACGCGTAGGCGACGGCCTCCAGGCCGCGGTCCTGGGCGTGCGGGCCGCCGGCCTGGAAGGCCATGCCGTAGGCCTGGCCGGTGGTGTGCATGACGGCCTGGGCGAACTCGTGGGAGCGGGCGTTGATCCGGTGCAGGATCTCCAGGCAGACGGCGGCGCGCTCCAGCGGGGTGGCGGCGGCCCAGCCGGGGCGGGCGGCGGTGAGCGCGGCGATCAGCGCGTCCGGCTCGGCGTGCGGGTAGCCGACGCCCAGCTCCAGGCCGTACGGGGAGGCCTCGCCGCCGACCAGGTCGCCGTCGGCGGGGTGGCCGTCGAGGGCGAACGGCCGGCCGAGCAGGCCGTCGAAGGCGGCCTTGCCGTCCGCCGGGCCGCTCTCGCCGTACGCCTTGGGGAACTCGGGGTAGGGCGACCAGTAGTCGCGCTTGGCGGCGGCGTCGAGGGCGGCGTCCAGGGTGGCCTGGTGGCGCTCGACCAGTTCGCCGACGAGGGGGTGGGTGACCGCTGCGGACATCTGTGCGCTCCTCAGAGGGGAGGACGGGACACGTCACAGAGTAACCGAACGATCGGTCGGCTCAAGAGGGTGCAGCGGTCGCGAATCCGGGAAGCACGCGGGGGCGCGTCCGTCGCGGACGCGCCCCCGGGGGCCTGGAGAGGTGGTCGGTCTACGGAACGCCCAGCTCGAAGATGACGTACCCGGCGAACCAGCCCGAGGCGATCGCCCCGGTGCCCAGCACCGCCGCCAGCACCGGCCAGCTGAGCTTGCGCATCGCCACCGCCAGCGCGATGAACAGCGGGAACGCCGGCAGCAGGTAGCGCGAGACGTTGCCGAAGATGCCCAGGCTGCCGAGCACCGAGACGATTGTGGCCAGCGTGTAGGCGGTCAGCACCAGCGGCGGGCGCAGCCGGAACAGCAGCACCACCAGGGCCGGCAGGGTCAGCACGATCAGGGTCGCGAAGAGGTCCGGCACCGGGAACGCGAACGGGTAGTCGTTGCGCCCCAGCAGCACGCCCCGCATCGCCGCCCAGGTGCCCTGGCCCCAGTCGAAGTAGTGCAGCCAGGCGTCGTGCTGCAGCCGGAAGTAGCCGCCCCACTCGCCCATCCGCCAGCCCACCCAGGCGACGTAGCCGAGCAGGCCGACCGGGGCCAGCACCATCGCGGCCAGCGGGCGCAGCACGCCGCTGTCGCGCCGGTACAGCTCGACCAGCGCCGCCAGCCCGACCGCCCCGATCAGCGCCGCGGCCGTCGGCCGGTTCAGCCCGGCGACCAGGGTGATCACGCCGGCCGCGACCCACTGCCTGCTCATCACGCAGTAGCAGGCCCAGGCGGCCAGCGCGACGAACAGCGAGTCCGAGTAGATCGCCCACTCGGCGCCCGAGCCCGGGGCGATCGCCCAGATCCCGGCCGCGATCACGCCCGCCTTCGGGCCGGCCATCCGGTCCACCACCGCGTAGATCCCGGCGGCGGCGAACAGCGAGGCCACCACCGACACCAGCATCCCGGCGCCGTACAGGCCGAGGCCGGTGACGTCCGAGGTCATCCGCATCAGGCCCGGGTAGAGCGGGAAGAACGCGGCGGAGTTCTGCTCGACGGTGAAGCCCACCGGGCCGTTCGGGACCGGGATCAGTGCGGGGTGGTAGCCGAACTCGGCCACCTGCTGGTACCACCAGCCGTCCCAGCTGGCCAGGACGTCCCACGGATTGGCACCGCCGCCGAACCGGGGGTGCTTCTTGATGTAGTCGCCGGAGAAGGAGAGCAGCTTCATGAAGACCGTGAAGCCGATCAGCTTCAGCACCGCGTAGCACCACACCGCCGGGCCGAACCGGACCACCAGGGCCCGGGCGTGCTCCCGCCAACCGCCGGGAACGCCCTCCGGCTCGTCGCTGCGCTGCTCGGGCGCGTCGGAGGCGACGGCCGGTATTGCGTTCATCGGACTGGACCCCACCTGCTGGACGTGGACGATCGTCCGCAGAGTCTAGGCCCTGGCCCTGAGAGCTGGTGTGGACCAGAGCCCGTGTGGAGCAGAGCCCGTGCGCACCGCGGCCGGTGCGCACCGGGCCGACCCGATCGCGTATGGCGCCGGGGGGCCGGGGATACTCGGGGGATGGCCGATCACACCACGCGCACCGCCTACACCGTCGAGTCACTGCTCGCGGTGACCGTCGACGTCTTCAACGAGCGCGGTTACGACGGCACCTCGATGGAGGACCTCTCCCGGGCCGCCGGGATCTCCAAGTCGTCCATCTACCACCACGTCCGCGGCAAGGAGGAGCTGCTGCGGCTGGCCGTCGGGCGGGCGCTGGACGGGCTGTTCGCGATCCTGTCCGAGCCGGCGGCGGTCGAGGGCCCCGCGGTGGAGCGGCTGGAGCACGTGGTGCGGCGTACCGCCGAGGTGCTGCTGGCGGAGCTGCCGTACGTGACCCTGCTGCTGCGGGTGCGCGGCAACACGGCCACCGAGCTGTGGGCGCTGGAGCGGCGCCGGGACTTCGACCACCAGGTCGCCGAGCTGCTGCGGGCGGCCGTCGCGGACGGCTCGCTGCGCGCGGACGTCGAGCCCCGGCTGGCCACCCGGCTGCTGTTCGGGATGATCAACTCGATCGTGGAGTGGTACCGGCCGGGCCTGCGCGGCGCCGACGGCGTCGCGGACGCGGTCGTCCACCTGGCCTTCGACGGCCTGCGCGCCCGCTAGCGCCGCACCCGGCGCCGCTCAGAGCGGGGGGACCTGGTCGGTCTCCTCGAAGATCAGCATGGTCCGGGTGCCGAGCACCTGCGGGATGGACTGGATGCGGTTGAGCACGAGCTCCCGCAGGGCGTGGTTGTCGGCGGTGTGCACCAGCAGCAGGACGTCGAAGTCCCCGCCGACCAGGGCGATGTGGGCGACCCCGGGGAGCTCCAGGAGCTGCTCCCGGACCGTCCGCCAGGAGTTCTGCACGATCTTCAGGGTGATGTACGCGGACGCGCCCTGACCTGCCCGTTCGTGGTCGACCCGAGCGGTGAAGCCGCGGATGACGCCGTCCTCGACCATCCTGGAGATCCGGGCGTACGCGTTGGCCCGGGACACGTGCACCCGCTCGGCCACCGAGCGGATGGAGGCGCGACCGTCCTGCTGCAGCAGCCGCAGGATCGACCGGTCGACCCGGTCGAGTCTGGACATCTGTTCAGCCGACATGACCCCCCACCCTCACCGATTGGACGCACTGCCACCAGTCGACCGCCGAACGGGCCGAATGTCCACCACCTTGTCACGCTTCTGGTCAAGATGAACAGACGACCGAACAATCGGTAGGGAGCCCCCGCCACCCCAGGAGGTGCCCCGAGATGACCGTTCTCGACCACAGACACCACACGGCGGTGCCCGGTTGGGAGCCCGGGGCCACCGCCCCGCGCTCCGATCCGGCCCCCCTGCTCCCGGACGCCTCCCCCGTCCGGGTGCTCGGCACCCCCGAGCTGGAGAAGTACGACCCGGCGCTGCTGCGCGAGCTCTACCGCCGCCTGGTGGTCGGCCGCCGCTACAACCAGCAGGCCACCACCCTGACCAAGCAGGGCCGGCTCGCCGTCTACCCGGCGTCCACCGGCCAGGAGGCCTGCCAGGTCGCCGCCGCGCTGGTGCTCGGCGAGCGCGACTGGCTGTTCCCCAGCTACCGGGACACCCTCGCGGTGGTCTCCCGGGGCGTCGACCCGCTGGAGGCGCTCACCCTGCTGCGCGGCAACGCCCACACCGGCTACGACCCGCGCGCCAGCCGCACCGCCCCGCTCTGCACCCCGCTGGCCACCCAGGCCCCGCACGCGGTGGGGCTGGCGCACGCCGCCCGGCTGGGCGGCGACCCGGTGGTGGCGCTCGCCATGCTCGGCGACGGCGGCACCAGCGAGGGCGACTTCCACGAGGCGCTGAACTTCGCCGCGGTGCTCCGGGCCCCGGTGGTCTTCCTGGTGCAGAACAACGGCTACGCGATCTCCGTGCCGCTCAGCGCGCAGTCCGCCGCGCCGACCCTGGCCCACAAGGCCGTCGGCTACGGGATGCCGGGCCGGCTGGTGGACGGCAACGACGCGCCCGCCGTGCACGGCGTCCTCGCCGAGGCGGTCGAGCGGGCCCGCACGGGCGGCGGTCCGACCCTGGTCGAGGCGCTGACCTACCGGGTCGAGGCGCACACCAACGCCGACGACGCCACCCGCTACCGCACCGAGCCCGAGGTTGAGGCCTGGCGCGAGCACGACCCGGTCCTGCTGATGGAGCGCGCGCTGCGCGGGCTCGGCGTGCTGGACGACGCGCTGGTGCAGGCCGCGGCGGACGAGGCGGAGGCGCTGGCGGCCCGGATGCGGGCCGAGTTCCACGCCGATCCCGAGCTGGACCCGATGTCGCTCTTCGCCCACGTCTTCGCCGAGCCGACCCCGCAGCTGCGGGAGCAGGCCGCCCAGTTGTCCGCCGAGCTGGCCGCCGAGGCCGAGGTGCAGCACTGATGTCCCCGACCTCCCACCCGTCGCCCGCCGCCCCGGCCCGGGCCGCCGCGGCCCGCCCCGCCGGTGCGCGCACCGCCACCATGGCGCAGGCGCTCAACGCCGCGCTGCGCGACGCCCTGCGCGAGGACCCGACGGTCCACGTGCTCGGCGAGGACGTCGGCGCGCTCGGCGGCGTCTTCCGGATCACCGACGGGCTGACCGCCGAGTTCGGCCCCGACCGCTGCCTGGACACCCCGCTGGCCGAGGCCGGCATCCTCGGCACGGCGATCGGCATGGCGATGTACGGGCTGCGCCCGGTGGTCGAGATGCAGTTCGACGCCTTCGCCTACCCGGCGCTGGAGCAGCTGTTCTCGCACGTCGCCAAGATGCGCAACCGCACCGGGGGCCGGCTCCCGCTGCCGATCACCGTCCGGATCCCGTACGGCGGCGGCATCGGCGGCGTCGAGCACCACAGCGACGCCTCCGAGGCGTACTACACCAGCACGCCCGGCCTGCACGTGGTCACGCCGGCCACGGTGGCCGACGCGTACGGGCTGCTGCGCGCCTCGATCGCCTCGGACGACCCGGTGGTCTTCCTGGAGCCCAAGCGGCTCTACTGGGGCAAGGACGGGTTCGATCCGGCGGTGCCGGTGGAGCCGGTCGGCCGGGCGGTCCTGCGCCGCCCCGGCACCTCCGCCGTGCTGATCACCTACGGCCCGTCGCTGCCGGTCTGCCTGGAGGCGGCCGAGACGGCGAAGGCCGAGGGCTGGGACCTCGCGGTGCTGGACCTGCGCACGCTGGTGCCGTTCGACGACGAGACGGTCTGCCGGGTGGTGCGCTCGCTCGGCCGGGCCGTGGTGGTGCACGAGGCGAGCGGCTTCGGCGGTACGGGTGCGGAGATCGCCGCCCGGGTCACCGAGCGCTGCTTCCACCACCTGGCGGCGCCCGTGCTGCGCGTGACGGGCTTCGACATCCCGTACCCGCCGCCGATGCTGGAGCACCACCACCTGCCCGGGGTGGACCGGATCCTGGACGCGGTCGCCCGGCTGCAGTGGGAGGACCGAGGATGATGCCCGTCGTGCGCGAGTTCAAGCTGCCCGACCTCGGTGAGGGTCTCACCGGGGCGGAGGTGGTGCGCTGGATGGTCGAGGTCGGCGAGGTGATCGCGGTCGACCAGCCGGTGGTGGAGGTGGAGACGGCCAAGGCCGTGGTGGAGGTGCCCTGCCCGTACGGCGGGGTGGTCACCGCCCGGTACGGCGAGCCCGGCGAGGAGATCGCCGTGGGCGCGCCGCTGGTGACGGTGGCGGTGGCTCCGTCGGACGGCCCGGTGCTGCCGGGGGAGCCGGCCGAGCAGGTGGAGCGGCCGCTGGTCGGGTACGGCGTGGCCGAGACCGGCAAGGGCGGTCGGCGGCGCCGGGTGGGGGTGCCGGCCGTGGGCGCCGCCGCCCCGGTCGCCGTGGCCACCGCCCCCGCCGTGCCGGCCCCCGCCCCCGTGCTGCGGTCCGGTCCGGTCGCGCCCGCGGTGGTGCCGGTGATCTCGCCGCTGGTGCGGCGGCTGGCCCGGGAGCAGGGGGTCGACCTGGCCGGGCTGACCGGCAGCGGCCCGGACGGGCTGATCATACGGGCGGACGTCGACCGGGCGGTCGCGGCGAAGGTGGCGGCCCCGGCCGCGCCCGCGCCGGACGGGCGGGAGGAGGTCGTCCCGCTGCGCGGCCTGCGCAAGGCGGTGGCCGAGAAGCTCAGCCGCAGCCGTCGGGAGATCCCCGACGCGACCTGCTGGGTGGACGCGGACGCCACCGAACTGATGGCGCTGCGGCGGCAGTTGAATGCCACGCCGGGCCCGAAGGTGAGCGTACTGGCGTTGCTGGCCCGGATCTGCACCGTCGCGCTGGGCCGCTTCCCGGAGCTCAACTCCAGCGTGACGGAGGACGGTTCGGCGATCGTGCGGCACTCCGCGGTGCACCTGGGCTTCGCCGCCCAGGGCGAGCGGGGCCTGGTGGTGCCGGTGGTGCGCGACGCCCACGCCCGGACGACCGAACAGCTCGGCGAGGAGCTCGGGCGGTTGACGGCTTCGGCCCGGGACGGCTCGCTCTCCCTGGCCGAGCTGACCGGTGGCACCTTCACCCTGAACAACTACGGGGTGTTCGGGGTGGACGGCTCCACCCCGATCCTCAACCACCCCGAGGCGGCGATGCTCGGGGTCGGCCGGATCATCGCCAAGCCCTGGGTGCACGAGGGGGAGTTGGCGGTGCGCGAGGTCGTGCAGCTGTCGTTCACCTTCGACCACCGGGTCTGCGACGGCGGCACCGCGGGCGGCTTCCTGCGGTTCGTCGCGGACTGCGTGGAGCGGCCGGGGACGCTGCTGCGGCAGCTCTGAGGTCGTCTCCAGGGGCGGGGCGGCTCTGTCGGGGAGCCGTTCCGGCAGGTCGGGACGCCCCGGGCGCGGACTCCGTGCCCGGGGCGTCCGGCCGTAGGTCGGGTGAGAGTAGCGCGTCCCCGGCCCGGGTGTCCGGGCTTCGCGCGATTTGTCGGATGAGCACTTCGGGCGTGCCACGCTGCCTAGGCGTCAACAGGGACAAGCCAGGTGGTGGCACAGGCCGGCCGGAGGCGAAACGATTCTCTTGGGTACTCGAAATGTTGCGGTGAAGTCCCGCAGAACACTTCTGGTCCGCACCGGGCACGGCGCGGGGGGAGCCGCCTCCGTCCCGGGCCTGCCGGAGCTCCCGCCCGACGCGACGGTGGCGCGGACGCCCGGGGACGTCCTCGGGCCGGCACAGGGGGCCGCGCCCGCGCAGGCGTACGGGCCGGCGCCGGCGGCTCGGTACGAACGGCCGCCGATGCCGCTCGACCCGCCCGACCTCCCGCCCCCGGCCGCGCCGGAGGCGCCGACGGCCGTCCTGCCGGTGCTGACGGCGCCGTCCGATCCCGGTCCGCCGACGGCCGTCCTGCCGCCGGTGGCCGCCGAGCCGGTGCGGCCGGCCGTGCCCGAACCGCCGGCCCGGCCGCCGGTCGTCCCCGCGCCGAGCTATCCGGAGCCGGTCGCCGCGCCGCCCGCCGCCGCCGCGTTCCAGCCGCTGTTCACCGATGCCCCCGGCCTCAACTGGGCCGGCCCGGGCGACAGCTGGAGCCAGGCCTGGGCCGTCCAGACGCTCGCCGAGGGCCGGCCGGCCGCCCTGCCCGACCCGGCGCACAACCACTCGGCCGCCGAACTCCCGCCCACCGCACGGGACGTCGAACTGATCCGGGCCAGCCTGGCGGTGGTCGAGCCGCTCGCCGACCGGGCCACCGCGCACTTCTACGCGCTGATCTTCCTGCACCACCCCGAGGTCCGGGCGCTCTTCCCGGCCGCCATGGACGTCCAGCGCGACCGCCTGTTCCGGGCGCTGCTGGCCGCCGCCCGCAGCGCCGACGACCCGGAGGGCCTGCGCGTCTACCTGAGCGGGCTCGGCCGCGGCCACCGCCGGTACGGCACCCTGACCGGGCACTACGGGCCGGTGGGCGAGTGCCTGGTGCAGGCGCTGGCCCGGTACGCGGGCGGTCGCTGGGACGCCGAGACCGAGCTGGCCTGGCGCCGGGTCTACCGGCTGGTGTCGTCGATCATGATCGAGGCCGCCGAGGAGGCCGCCCGCACCTCGCCGCCGTGGTGGCAGGGCGAGGTGGTCCGGCACGAACGCCGCACCCGGGACGTCGCGGTGATCACCGTCCGCCCCGACCAGGCCTACCCGTACCGGGCCGGGCAGTACACCAGCCTGGAGACGCCCTGGTGGCCCCGGGTGTGGCGGCACTTCTCGTTCGCCTCCGCCCCCCGCCCGGACGGCCTGCTGACCTTCCACGTCAAGGCCGTCCAGGCGGGCTGGGTGAGCAACGCCCTGGTGCACCGGGCGGCGCCCGGCGACGTCCTGCGGCTCGGCCCGGCGGCCGGCTCGATGACCGTCGACCACGGCGCCGGGGCGGACCTGCTCTGCCTGGGCGGCGGCACCGGCATCGCGCCGATCCGCGCCCTGGTCGAGGAGGTCGCCGAGCGCGGCACGCCGGTGCGCAGCATGGACGTCTTCTACGGCGCCCGACGCGCGGCGGACCTCTACGAGCTGGACGGGTTGGAGGAGCTGGCCCGCCGGCACCCGTGGCTCACGGTGCGGCCGGTGCTCTCCGGCAGCGGGCCGTCCGGTGGCGCGATGACCGGCGAACTGCCCGAGGTGGTCGGCCGGTTCGGGCCGTGGACCGGTCGGCAGGCCTTCCTCAGCGGGCCGCCCGCGATGGTCCGGCGGGGCGTCGGGGTGCTGCTGCGGTCGGGCGTCGCGGCCGAGTGGATCCGGCACGACCTGGTCGGCGACCTCGCGGCGGGTTGAACGGACGGGAGCACGGACCGCCGAACGGGCCGGACGCCCGGCGGACCGGGAGCCCTAGCCCAGATCGGGTGCCAGCAGCGCGCGGACGCCCTCGATGTTGGCCGCCAGGTACGCCCGGAGCCGTGGCGGGACGACGTTGACGGAGGTCACGCCCTCGCGGGTGAACGGCAGCCGCACCACCTGGTACTCGCCGTTGGGCTCGTCCACCTCGGGCCCGTGCCGCCGGTCGAGGTCCATCGAGGCGAGCCGGCAGACGAAGAAGTGCTGCACCTTGACCCCGTGCGGGTGGAGCAGCGTGCCGTCGTCGTGGTGGGTGTGGCTGATGGTGTCGACGAAGGCGGGCACCACGTCGGTGATCTTGCCGCCGAGCTCCTCGTCCACCTCGCGGTGCAGCGCCTCGACCACCGTGCGGTCACCGCGTTCGACGCCGCCGCCGGGGGTGATCCAGTACGGGTGCGGCGAGCCCGGCCGGACCCGCCGGATCAGCACGATCGAGGCCGGGCCGTACGGGTCGGCCGGGTCGAGCTCCAGCAGGATCGCCCGCGCGGTGCGTTTGACCACCGGGCGGGGCGGCGGGATTCGGTTGGCGGGGCCCATGGCGACCTCCGGGGCGGGAGCGTTGTGCGGGAGTCTCCCGCGGGGCGGTCCGGGCGAAACCCGTCCGAACCGGTCGGTCCGCCCGAATGCCGCACGATCCGCCCGGTCGCCGTGCTCCCCGGCCCGGCGTCCCGGCGACACGTCAGCGAACCGCACGGCCGGCGGCCGGCGGACCGGCCGCACCCCACCGGCCGGGCAGAAGGAGAGGTACCGGCGCCATGCAGCAGAGCACCGTCCAGACCCACCTCGAGATGAGCCTCGTCGTCTCGCGCGAGCTCTCCCTCCGCGTCCTGGCGGACCTGGAGTACCGGGCCGCCGACCCGTACGCCGTCCGCCTGACCTTCCACCTGTCCGGCGACGACCCGGTCACCTGGGTGTTCGCGCGCGGGCTGCTGCTGCACGGCCTCGGCCGCCCGTGCGGCGAGGGGGACGTCCGCGTCCACCCCGCCGACGGTGACCCGGACGAGCTCCGCATCGTGCTGCGCTCGCCGGAGGGCGCCGCCGTGCTGCGGGCCGCCGTGGCGCCGGTGCTCGCCTTCCTGGCGGGCACCGAACGGCTGGTGCCGACCGGCCGGGAGACGGCCGGGCGGGAGCTCGACGCCCAGCTCGCGGCCATCCTCGGCGGACGCGAGAACGCGGGCTGAGCGGCCCGCCGGGCCGGCACCGGGAACGAGAGGGGCCCGCGCCCGGGCCGTCACCCGGGTGCGGGCCCCTCGGGGGCCGGTGGAGGGGCTCAGTCGTCGTCCAGGGCCAGGTGCAGGCCCCAGGAGACCAGGCTGATGATCAGCGCACCGAGCAGCGCGGGAACGAAGCCGGTGACGTTGAAGTCCAGTTCCAGCTTCCCCGACGCCCAGGAGGTCAGCCAGAGCATCAGGGCGTTGATCACGAAGGTGATCAGGCCCAGCGTGAGGATGAACAGCGGGAACGAGAACAGCTTGACCAGCGGCTTGATGAGGAAGTTGACCAGGCCGAAGACCAGGGCGACGGCGAGCACCGTCAGCGTCTTGTGCTGCCAGTCGGCCTTGCCGTCGGCGAGTTGGATACCGGTGACGATCCAGGCGGCGACCCAGATGGCCACCGCGTTGATCAGTGTCTTGATGACGAAACCCTTCATGGCGCCCAAGAGTGGCAGGCCCCGAGGCCCCGGGGGAAGCTCCCCCGGCGTGCCTCCCCGCTCCCGGTGCCCCGCCCGGCGCCTCCCCGCGGACGGCCGGCGCCGCCTCCGGTGGTGTTGAATGCGAGCGACCCCACCACGGACGGACGAGGGAGGACGGCGGCGTGAAGCTGTTCCGGTTGGACGAGCTGGACGCCGAACGCGCGGCCAACGACGGTGCCTACCTGCGGTTCCTGCGCGAACCGCGGATGTCCGCGGGGCTCTACGCGCTCGCCCCCGGAGCGACCGACCCGCAGACCGCGCACGACCAGGACGAGATCTACCAGGTGATCAGCGGCCGCGCCGAACTGACCGTCGGCGCCGAGACCGCCACCGTCGCGCGCGGCACCGTCGTCTACGTCCCGGCCGGCACCCCGCACCGCTTCCACCACGTCACCGAGGAACTCCGGGTGCTGGTGGTGTTCTCGCCGCCGGAGGCCTGAGCCGGCCGGCCGCCGCTCCGGGACCGCCCCGGCCACCGGCCCCGGCGGTGATCCACGGGGCACGCCTTAGGGTCGGGGCATGAGCATGAGCCTGACGGAAGAACTCTGGGCGGCCATCGAGCCGGTGTACGCCGAGATCCTCGCCCACCCCTTCATCGGCGGCCTCACCGACGGCACCCTGCCGCGCGCCGCCTTCCGCCACTTCGTCGTCCAGGACTCGCACTACCTGCGCGACTACGCCCGGGCGCTCGCGGTCTGCGCCGCCAAGGCGCCCGGCGAGGCGGACGTGCGGGCCTTCGCCGACGACGCGGTCGGCGCGCTGGCCGCGGAGCAGGGCATGCACGCCGAGTTCATGACGGCCTTCGGCGACAGCGCCGAACAGGCCGCCGCCGAGCCGGTGCTGCCCACCACCCGGGCCTACACCAGCTACCTGCTGGCCACCGTCTACGGCGGCTCCTTCGCCGAGGCGGTCGGCGCGGTGCTGCCCTGCTACTGGATCTACGCCCGGGTCGGGGAGGCGCTGCTCGCCCAGGGCTCGCCCGATCCGCTGTACGCCAAGTGGATCGCCACGTACGGCGACGAGGCCTTCCAGTCCGTGGTGCGCCGGGTGCTGGCGCTCACCGACCGGCTCGGCGAGGAGGTGTCCCCGGCCGAACGGCGCCGTGTGGTCGAGCACTTCGTCACCACCTCGCGGTACGAGTGGATGTTCTGGGACGCGGCCTGGCGCGGGGAGCGCTGGCCGGTCTGACGGCCGGCCGGACCGCGGCCCGGGCCTTCCGGGGCCGCTCCCGGGGGGGCTTCTCCGGGGGCCTGTCCGGGAGTCCTCCCCGGGCCCTGACCAGGGTTTCCCCGGTCTCCGGGTCGGGGTGATCTCCGGGTTCTCTCCGGGCTGCGGGCCCTCGTTCCGGCACCCCGGCCCCCGTACGATCGAAGTACCGAAAGCAAGCGGGAGACGGCACCGGACAGGCAGCCGACCCCACGGGGAGAGAAGGAACGGACATGGCTGAGCTCTGGAAGTCGCTGCCCTCCTGGGTGCGCAACATCGTCATCCCGGTGCTGGTCCTGGTGCTGCTCTGGAACGTCGTGGGATTCGTCTTCGGCGTCGTGGGCGCCCTGCTGGCGATCGTGATCAAGGTGCTGGTGGTGGTCGGCATCGCCGCCGCCGTGGTGGTCCTGGTCAAGAAGGCCGCCAAGGGCTGAGACCGGCACCCCCGAGGCCCGGTACCCCGCGCGGGGTACCGGGCCTCCGGCGTTCCCGGCCGCCGCGCGCCTGGGGGCCCGGTCCGCCGGTCCCGCCCCGCCGTCCGTGGACCCCCTCTGGACCTGCGGCGATCGGCTCGCTACGGTGTTGGGCGTCATGTGCAGGCAACACCGCCTGTGGACGCGGGAGCTCGGAGCACCGGGCTGAGAGGACGCTGACCGGACCGTCGACGGACGGACCGACGGCTGCGTCGACCGCAGGAACCTGGACCGGGTAATGCCGGCGTAGGGAGTATGAGGTCAGATGACCACGTTCGACGCACAGCCGAAGTCTGCCCGCAGCACCGACGCCGACGGCTCCGCCGTCACCAGCGCGGGCACCGGCTACCCCACCCCGGCCTGGCGCAAGGCCTACCGCGAGGGGTCCCGGCCCGATCTGCGGGTCCCGTACCGCGAGGTGCAGCTCACCAACGGCCGGACCGTCCCGCTGTACGACACCTCCGGCCCGTACACCGACGCCGCCTACGAGCCCGACGTGCGGCGCGGCCTGCCCGCCCTGCGCGACTCCTGGATCCGCCAGCGCGGCGACGTCGAGGAGTACGACGGCCGGGAGGCGCGCCCCGAGGACGACGGCATCAAGCACACCTCGCCGCGCGGCGGGAACCTGCGCAACCTCGACGCCGTCTTCCCCGGCCGCCCGCGCCGTCCGCTGCGCGGCCGCGGAGGTGCCGCCGTCACCCAACTCGCCTATGCCAAGCGGGGGGTGATCACCCCGGAGATGGAGTTCGTGGCACTGCGCGAGGGGCTGGCGCCCGAGTACGTGCGCGACGAGGTGGCCCGCGGCCGGGCCGTCATCCCGGTGAACGTGAACCACCCCGAGGTGGAGCCGGCGATCATCGGCACCAACTTCCTGGTGAAGATCAACGCCAACATCGGCAACTCCGCCGTCACCTCCTCGATCGAGGAGGAGGTGGAGAAGATGACCTGGGCCACCCGCTGGGGCGCCGACACCGTCATGGACCTCTCCACCGGCCGCAACATCCACACCACCCGCGAGTGGATCCTGCGCAACTCCCCCGTGCCGATCGGCACGGTGCCGCTCTACCAGGCCCTGGAGAAGGTCGACGGCAGGGCCGAGGAGCTCAGCTGGGAGGTGTACCGGGACACCGTCATCGAGCAGTGCGAGCAGGGCGTCGACTACATGACCGTCCACGCCGGCGTGCTGCTGCGGTACGTCCCGCTGACCGCCCGCCGCAAGACCGGCATCGTCTCGCGCGGCGGCTCGATCATGGCCGCCTGGTGCCTGGCGCACCACCAGGAGAACTTCCTCTACACGAACTTCGAGGAGCTCTGCGACATCCTCGCGGCCTACGACGTCACCTTCTCGCTGGGCGACGGCCTGCGCCCGGGCTCCATCGCCGACGCCAACGACGAGGCGCAGTTCGCCGAGCTGCAGACCCTCGGCGAGCTCGGCCGGATCGCCCGCGAGCGCGACGTCCAGGTGATGATCGAGGGCCCCGGCCACGTCCCGATGAACAAGATCCGGGAGAACATGGATCTCCAGAAGGAGATCTGCGACGAGGCGCCGTTCTACACGCTCGGCCCGCTCACCACCGACGTCGCCCCCGGCTACGACCACATCACCTCGGGCATCGGCGCCGCGATGATCGCCTGGTGGGGCACCGCGATGCTCTGCTACGTCACGCCCAAGGAGCACCTGGGCCTGCCCAACCGCGACGACGTCAAGACCGGCGTGATCACCTACAAGATCGCCGCCCACGCCGCCGACCTCGCCAAGGGCCACCCCGGTGCCCAGGCCTGGGACGACGCGCTCTCGGACGCCCGCTTCGAGTTCCGCTGGGAGGACCAGTTCAACCTGGCCCTCGACCCGGAGACGGCCCGCGAGTTCCACGACGAGACCCTTCCCGCCGAGCCGGCCAAGACCGCGCACTTCTGCTCCATGTGCGGCCCGAAGTTCTGCTCGATGAAGATCTCCCAGAAGATCCGCGACGAGCACGGCGACGGCTCCACCGCCGTCGCCAGCGGGTTCGACGCCGAGGCGCTGGCCGGCATGCAGGCCAAGTCCGAGGAGTTCGCGGCCCAGGGCAACCGGGTCTACCTCCCGCTGGCGGACTGACTGACGGTGGGTGTCGGGGCGCTGCGCCGGGATCCCTGAAGGGGCCGTCCGGTGCGGCGCCCGCGAACGTCCGGGCCTGCAGGGGGAATCCCGTGGATCGCCCGAGTGTGCGTCAGAGCCCGAGGATCTCGCGGATGAGCCCGAGTTTGCGCTCCGGGGAGAGGTTCTGGGGGCGGCCGGCGAGCAGGTCGTTCAGGACCGTGGGGACGTCGGAGCCGTCGGGGGCCTGGACGGCGTCGATGACCTGACAGCGGAGGCCGCCGTCCCGGACGAACACCCACACCTCGTGGTCCTTCCGCGGCTCGCCGTTCTCCGTCGGGGAGAGCCGCCAGGCCGGGAACCAGCCGAGCCCCTCTTCGGCGAGGCGGTCGGCGAGTTCTTCCAGGACGTACTTGCCGAGTCTTCGGTAGCCGACTTCCGCGCGCAGTTCACCGAGGGTGACCCTGAGCAGGCCGCCTGCGGCGCGGCAGCGCTCGGCCACCGTGCCGGCGCCCCCGGCGGCCGCAGTGGGGGGAGCCTCTTCCTGCAGATTCGTTAGGTCGTTCATGATCGGGCCAACGATTGGGATCACGGGGCGATACGTGATTCACCGGCCTGGGCGCGGCCAAGAGGAAAAAACGGTACTGCTATGGCGCTGGCGGCGCCCTGGACAGCCGACGGCGTCCAGTGGGGGCAGCTCATCATTTAGTACGTAGACGAACGGAGCTGTGGAATGGGGGTCATTCCCCGATCGGCTCTGGTGCGTCACTCCGTTGCATCTTTATGACTCTCTTCTTTCCATGTTGTTGTTGCACGGTGTAGTGAGTCGGTGACTATTCATCACCTGCCGTGGTCGGCCCTCGCCCTCGAAAGCCCTCCGACATGAGCGCGTGGACGTGAGGCCCGGCCGGAAGCACCAGCGGCGCTCCGCATGCCCTCTTCGGGTGACGGGGTTCAACGGCGACAAGAAAGGTACTGTCCTATGGCAGTCGATGCCATGTTGTCCGCTCCACCGGGACGAGGGCGCAGACGCGCTCGACTCGCGGGGGCGTCCGTCCTGCTGTCCGGACTGACGTTGCTCGCGACGGCCGGCCTGTTCCCCAACCCCGCGCACGCCGCAACGGCACCAGTGGGGCTGGGGACTGACACCAGCTACGCGGTCCTGGCGGGCTCGACCGTCACCAACACCGGCCCCAGTGACATCTACGGCGATCTCGGTCTCTTCCCGGGCACCAGCGTCACGGGCTTCCCGCCCGGAGCCGTGCACGGGGTCCAGCACGTCAACGACGCCCAGGCGGCGCAGGCCCAGTCCGACCTCGTCATCGCCTACAACGACGCCGCCGGCCGGGCCCCCACGGCCATCCTGACCTCGCCCGGCGACATCGGTGGGCTGACGCTGACACCCGGGGTCTACAAGGCGAGTTCGTCGCTGAACCTCACCGGTACCGTCACCCTCGACGCGATGGGCGACCCGAACGCCGTCTTCATCTTCCAGATCGGCTCCACCCTCATCACGGCTCCGTCGAGCGTCGTCAGCCTGGTCAACGGAGCACAGCCCTGCAACGTGTTCTGGCAGATCGGCAGCTCCGCCACCATCGACGTCGACTCCTTCTTCAAGGGCAACATCCTGGCCCTCACGTCCATCAGCGTGAACCACGCCTCGGTGATCGAAGGCCGCGCCCTGGCACGCAACGGCGCCGTCACTCTGGACGACAACACCATCACGAGAGCGGCCTGCGCCGTCGGCCCGCCCGGACCGAGTGGTCCGCCCGGACCGAGCGGGCCGCCCGGACCGAGCGGGCCCGCCGGTCCTCCCGGTTCCCCGGGGTCACCCGGTCCCAACGGTGCTCCGGGTGTGGCGGGTTCCCCGGGTGCTCCGGGTGCTCCCGGCCCCAACGGCGCCCCCGGCCCCAACGGCGCCCCCGGCGCCAACGGTTCGCCCGGCGCCCCGGGTGCTCCCGGCCCCAACGGGGCCCCTGGTGCGCCCGGCGCCCCCGGCGCCCCCGGCCCCAATGGTGCTCCGGGTGTGGCGGGTTCCCCGGGTGCTCCGGGTGCTCCCGGCCCCAACGGCGCCCCGGGCGCCCCTGGTGCCCCTGGTGCCCCCGGATCCCCCGGCGCACCCGGGCCCAATGGTGCTCCCGGCGCACCCGGGCCCAATGGTGCTCCCGGAGCCCCCGGTGCCAACGGTTCGCCGGGTGC
>NZ_JBIALK010000022.1:54397-168184 GCF_042873275.1 Kitasatospora sp. NPDC004745
TGCCAATGGCTCGCCGGGTGCCAACGGTTCGCCGGGTGCCAATGGCTCGCCGGGTGCCAACGGTTCGCCGGGTGCCAATGGCTCGCCGGGTGCCAACGGTTCGCCGGGTGCCAATGGCTCGCCGGGTGCCAATGGCTCGCCGGGTGCCAACGGTTCGCCGGGTGCCAATGGTTCGCCCGGCCCGGCTGGCCCGGCTGGCCCGGCTGGCCCGGCAGGCCCTTCCGGTCCGGCAGGCCCGGCCGGTCCGCCCCAGTCTCCGGGCGGGCACGGTGGTCACGAACAGGGGGATCACGGGCACGGCCAAGGCGGTCACGACAACGTTCCGACCGGCCACGGCAACGGCAACGGCGGTCACGAGCAGGGTGATCAGGGGCACGGCCAAGGCGGTCACGGCAACGTTCCGGCCGACCACGGCAACGGCAACGGCGGTCATGAGCAGGGTGTGCCGGTCGTGCGTCCGCACGAGTCGGGACAAGCGCTCGCTGCCACCGGCTCCGGCAAGTCGATCGTCATGGCGGTCGGCTCGGCGGCCGCCGTCCTCCTGGGAGGTTCGATCCTCATCCTCGTCAAGCGCAGCGGACGAGCCGCAGCTCGGCGTCGGCACTAGCCCTCGCAGGGACGGTCGTCGAGCGTTCGGAGCGGGTCCACTTCCCACCGACGGACTGTGCATCGACTGACGGGCGCTGCTCCCCGAGGCCCACGGCCTTCGGGGGAGCAGCGCCCCGTCGCGTTCCGGTCCCAGCCGAGCCGGGCGCTCCGGTCCGTCGCACCGCCCCGGGCGGTCCGCCACCTCCCGGGGCGTTCTGTCGGGGCGGTCCCGTCGGGGCGCGCGGCCGCCGGTGGGCTCGCTCCGACGGGCGGGGGAACGCCTCGACCGGTTGCCCGGCCCGCGCGTGAGCGTCGGCGACGGCGTACGCGGTGCCCCGGCCGGGTCGGGGGACAGCGGCCGACCGGTGCCCGGTCGGGCCCGGGGGCGTCCTCGGGCCGGTGCGCGTCCCCGGCTCAGGGGACGTCGTCGGGGCTGGTGAAGGAGGGCGAGCTGTAGCCGGGCCCGGTGAAGTCGGGGGTGGTGAAGGCGGGGCGCGGGCCGGGGACGCCCGGGTCGCCGCTGCCGTCGGGGCCGGGGCTGGTGAACGAGGGGGAGCTGTAGCCGGGCCCGGTGAAGTCGGGGCTGCTGAACTCGGGCCGGACGCCGGGCCCGCCCGCGGCGGGGGCGGCGGGCACGGCCGGCAGGCCGGCGTGCAGGTAGGGCAGCAGGCCGCGGTCGCGCAGCGCGGTGCGCCACTCCCGGCGGGCGTCGGCGAGTTCGGCGGCGAGTTCCGGGTCGGTGCCGGCCGGGGCCGCTCCGGCGCCGTCCCGCACGGCGGTGAGGACCAGCCCGATGATGCCGACGGCCATCGCGGCGACGCCGGCGGCGAGGGCGATCCAGCCCGCGGTGAGCAGGGAGCGGGCGAGCACGAGCTCCGGGTCGGCGGCGCGGAGCAGGTAGCCGATCAGCAGCAGGACGAGGGCGGCGGCCCAGGCGAGGATCGGGGTGAGCACGGTGAGGACGGGGAAGAGCCCGGCGCCGCCGTCGGCGGAGCGCAGCTGGGTGAGCAGTCCGGGGGCGGTGGGCTCGGTGCCCTCGGGGACGGGCGGGGTGGCGCGCAGGTCGTCGCGCAGCCGGGTGTAGTGCGCGTACTCGGTGCCGGCGGCCGCGGCGATGGTGTCGGCGTCGCGCAGGGCACGGACGCGGAGCTGGTCGGTGGTGAGCGCGCCGGGGGCGCGCAGGGCGGTGAGGACGGTGCGGTCGCGCAGGGCTTCGGCGAGGAGGCGCTCGTATTCCGGGCGGTCCTCGGCGAGCAGTGGCGGGGGGTTGTTCATGGGGACCCCGTTCGTGCGGACCCCGTTCGCTCCGCCCCGGGGGCCGCGGGGGCCGTCCGGGACGCCGGAACGGGCGCGGAGGCGGGCCGCCGGACGGGCGGCCGGGTGTGGTGTGCCTCATGGTAGGGGCGGGCGCGGCCGTGCTGACAGTCGGTTTCCGGAATTTCGCGCCCCGGGCCGCGCGCACGCGGCGGCCCGGGCGCCGGGAACAGGTGTTCCCGGCGGGGCCCGGAAGCCTCCCGGCGGGGTGGTCAGTTGACGGGCAGTCGGGCGACGAGCAGGCGCCCTTCCATGGTGACGCCGCCGTCCATGGCCACCGCGAGGTCGTCCGCGTAGACGTAGGGTCCGGGGATGTGCGGGGGCTGGCCGTCGTCGGCGTGCACGGCGCCGGTGAGGTACGGGATGGGGCTGTGGCCGTGCACGATGCGGGTGCCGCCGTAGGTGTCGAGCAGCTCGTGGACGGCGGTCGGCCCGGCGTCGCCGCGGAAGGCGAAGCGCTTGGTGAAGCGGCGGAAGCAGTCCCACCACTCGTCGACGCCCTCGTCCGCGAGCAGGCTGTGGACGGCGTCGTTGACGTCGGGGATGGACTCGCCGTACTCCAGGTACGCGGTGGTGTCGGAGTGCAGCAGCAGGTGGCCGTCCTCCAGCGCGATGGCGGGGAGCCGGGAGAGCCAGCTGATGTGGTGCGCCTCGAGGCGTTCGAGGTCGTGCTGCTGGCCGCCGTTGAGGCGCCAGGCGGCGAGGAAGGAGGCCGTGCCGGCGGTGGACTGGACGGGTTCGTCGCCGTACCTGGCGGCGCCGAGGAAGAGCAGTTCGTGATTGCCCATCAGGGCGCGGCAGTAGCCGCCGGCGGCGGCGGCCTCGGCGGCGAGCTGCATGACGAGGTCGATGACGCCGATGCCGTCGGGGCCGCGGTCGGTGAAGTCGCCGAGGAACCAGATCCGGGAGCGGCCGGCGGACCAGTGGCCGTCGGCGTCGATGATGCCCTGGTGGCGCAGCTCGGCGCGGAGTTCCTCCAGGTAGCCGTGCACGTCGCCGACGACGTAGAGCGGGCCGGGGGGCTCGCCGGGGCCGGGGGCCGGGTACGGGTAGCTGGGGGCGGAGGGGTCGGGCAGCGGCGGGCCGAGCTCGATGGTCGGCGGGTCGTCGCGGCCGGGCAGCTGGAGGGCCGGGGAGGGCTGGTCGGGCAGGGTCGGCTCGTAGCCGGGGTGGTCCTGGTGGGCGAAGGCCTGGGCGTGTTCCTGGCCGTGCTCCTGGGCGTGCACGGTGTGGCCGTGGCCCTGTCCGTCGTCGGGCCAGTGCTGTTCCAGGTAGCGGGCGCCGCCGTAGCCGCTGTAGGTCTCCGCGTCGTACGGCGTGCCCGGGTAGCCGGTGGCCGGCTCCGGTTCGTAGTAGGTGCCGTACGGCAGCACGTCGAGGTCCGGCTGGTGGCGGGGGCCTGAGTCGGGGTGTTCAGGCCCGGGGAAGCGGTCCTCGGGTGTCATCCGCCCATCATAGGAAGACCACTCTCCCGGCGTCGTCACCTGGTGGGTATCCAATCCTCCGGAGCGTCAGCCGGGCCGCCCGCATGGTCCGTTTTGTCCCGGCTCGTTATGGTCTAGACCTCGCCCGGGGGCCGGGGCGGGCTGACCGTGGTGCGCGGGCTCCGGCGCTGGGAGGACGCGCGGACGATCAGCTCGGTCGGCATCAGGGTGCCCGGGGGCGGGCCCGTCCCGGCGGTGCGGAACCGCGGCGGGAAGAGCCGGGCGATGTCGACGCCGGTGCCGGAGTCGACACCCTCGATCGCGTCGATGAGCAGGTTGACGACGGTGGTGCCGATCCGGCGGGGCTTGAGCGAGAGCGTGGTGATGGGCGGCTCGGTGGCGGCGTAGACGTCGCTCTCGCTGCAGCAGACCAGCAGCAGGTCGTCCGGGACGCGCAGGCCGTAGCGGCGGGCGGCGGCGAGCAGGTCGGTGCCGTTGGGGTCGAACAGTCCGTAGACGGCGTCGGGCCGGTCGGGGCGGGCGAGCAGCCGGTCGGCGGCGACGGCGCCCGCGGCCGGGTCGTGCGCGGGGTACGCCTCGTAGACCGGCTCCTGGCCGACCTTGGCGCACCAGCCGAGGTAGGCCTCGGTGGAGAGCCGGGTGTAGGTGTCGGTGCTGGTGCCGGTGAGCAGGCCGATGCGGCGGGCGCCGGCCTCGGAGAGGTGGTCGAGGATGCCGAGGACGGCGGCCTCGTGGTCGTTGTCGACCCAGGCGGTGACCGGGCAGTTGCCGGGCTTGCCGTCGCTGACGACCGGGACGCCGGACCGGTACAGCTCGCTGACCAGCGGGTCCTGGTCGGGCGGGTCGATCACCACGGTGCCGTCGAGGGCGATGTTCCCCCAGACGTCGTGCCGGGAGGAGGCGGGCAGCACCACCAGCGCGTAGCCGCGGCCGAGCGCCGCGCTGGTGGCGGCCCGGGCCATCTCGGCGAAGTACGCGAACTCGGTGAAGGTGAAGGGTTCCTCGCCGTAGGTCGTGACGGTCAGGCCGATCAGGCCGGACCGCCCGGTGCGCAGGGTGCGGGCGGCCGCCGAGGGGCGGTAGCCGAGGCGCTCGGCGACCTCGCGCACCCGGCTGCGGGTCTCGTCGGGCAGGCGGCCCTTGCCGTTCAGCGCGTCGGAGACGGTGGTGATCGACACTCCGGCGGCTGCTGCCACATCCCGGATGCCGGCCCGCTCCAGACGCCGCGAGGTGGTGGGACGCCGACCGCTCTGGTTGGCTGCTGCTGTCATGGCGGACCGATCGTATGGCTCCTGACAAGGGTCTGTGACCGGCGCATCGGGAGCCCTTGGAGATACGTTTCTCCGCGAGTGAGCCGGGGTGCGCTCCTTCGATACCCGTACGAAACCAGCCGTCTTACCTCTGACATGTGCCAAAGGAACCCGGCAGAATGGCTGATCTGCGCCCATCGGCCGACCGGGCATCTCACCCCTACGGGTGAGCGCGGTCGGTATCGTTCAAGGCACCCGACCGGGGTGGTCCGGGCGCGTTCCGAGATCCCGGGGCACGGTGGCGATCCCACCGGTGACGGGCGAGCGCACCGGAGAGAGAAGAAGGAGTACGACCGTGAGCAGTGGTACGTCAGCGCAGGGCCCGCGGCTGCGGCCGACCCTCGACGGCATCCCCACCTACAAGCCCGGCAAGCCGGCCGGCGCCGACGCCTACAAGCTGTCCTCGAACGAGAACCCGTACCCGCCGCTGCCCGGCGTGCTGGAGGCGGCGGTCGCGGCGGCCGGCTCGTTCAACCGCTACCCCGACATGGCCGTCACCGGGCTGACCGAGGTGCTCGCCGAGCGCTTCGGCGTGCCCGCCGAGCACATCGCCACCGGCACCGGCTCGGTCGGCGTCGCCCAGTCGCTGATCCTCGCCACGGCCGGCCCCGGCGACGAGGTCATGTTCGCCTGGCGCTCCTTCGAGGCGTACCCGATCATCACCCAGGTGGCCGGCGCCACCCCCGTCCCGGTGCCCATCACCGAGTCCGGTGACCACGACCTGGACGCGATGCTCGCCGCGATCACCCCGAACACCCGGCTGATCTTCGTCTGCAACCCCAACAACCCCACCGGCAACGTGATCCACCGCGCCGAGCTGGAGCGCTTCCTGGACGCCGTCCCGTCCGACGTCCTGGTGGTCGTCGACGAGGCGTACATCGAGTTCATCCGCGACCCCGAGGTGCCCAACGGCATCGACCTCTACCGGGACCGCCCGAACGTCTGCGTGCTGCGCACCTTCTCCAAGGCCTACGGCCTCGCGGGCATGCGGGTCGGCTTCGCGATCGCGCACGAGCCGGTGGCGAACGCGCTGCGCAAGACCGCCGTCCCGTTCGGCGTCAACCAGCTCGCCCAGGACGCGGCGGTCGCCTCGGTGCGCGCCGAGGCCGCGCTGATGGAGCGGGTGGACACCCTGGTCGAGGAGCGCACCCGGGTGGTCGCCGGGCTGCGCGCCCAGGGCTGGGACATCCCGGACTCGCAGGCCAACTTCGTCTGGCTGGGGCTCGGCGAGCGCTCCCAGGAGTTCGCCGTCGCGTGCGCCGAGGCGGGCGTGATCGTCCGGCCGTTCCCGGAGGGCGTGCGGGTCTCCATCGGCGAGACCGAGGGCAACTCGATCTTCCTCTCGGTGGCGGAGGCGTTCCGCAAGGCGCTCTGAACCGACGCCGTCACCGGCCCGCGGCGCCTTCACCGGCCCCCGGGGCCGGCAGCGACCCGCAGGGGCGCACCGCACGCGGTGCGCCCCTGCGGCGTTCCCGCGGACCGCCGGCCCCGCCCCGCGCCACCGGGCCCCGGGAGCAGGCGGCGACGCTGCCGGATGGCTGGGGATCGCTGGGAGCCCGCTGGGAGTTCGGCCAACGACTGCCCACGCCGCGGCCAAGCGGGCCGCGTGATCCGGTCCTTGCGCCCGGAATGCCCGGATCCGGCCCACCAGTTTCCTCCCAGCCGGCGCCCAGGACTCCGCAAGAGCGCCCAGGAAAGCTGTCCGCCATGAAGGTGCTCCCGCGACGGCGAGGTGCCGTCCTCGTCAATTCCGCGCTCGGCGTGGCTCTGCTGGGCGGTGCCGCCCTGGTGTACGCCACCCTGAACGGCAACAGCAGCGCCGCCGCCGCCAAGGCCCCGGCCCGGACGGCCACCGTGTCCAAGGGAACGGTCCTGGCCACCGTGTCCGGAACCGGCACCCTGGTCTCGCCGACCGACGCGGCCCAGGACTTCGCCACCGGCGGCCGGCTCACCGCGGTCAAGGTCGCGATCGGGGACGCCGTGAAGAAGGGCCAGGTGCTCGCCACCGTCGACACCACGGCCGCCAAACAGCAGGTGGACGCCGCCCAGGCGGCCCTCACCACCGCCAACGCCAACCTCACCAAGGCCCAGGCCGGCGTCACCACCACGACCACCGTGCCGGTGACGCCCACCGCCGCGACCACCACGGCCCCGGCCGCCCCGGCCGGCGGCGGATCCGGCGGTTCCGGCGGCTCCGGCGAACGCGGGTCCGGATCCAACACCGTGCCCGCCCCGCAGACCACCACCGTCACCACCACCAAGGTCGACGACGCGGCCGTCGCCCAGGCGCAGCAGCAGGTCGCCACCGCGCAGACCAACCTCTCCAACGCCCAGGCCGCGCTGGCCGGCACCACCCTGACCGCCTCGGTGGACGGCACCGTCGCCGCCGTCTCGGCGAAGGTCGGCGACACCGTCGGCACCGGCGGCTCCAGCGGGTCCACCGCCGGCAGCTCCGGCTCGACGGCCAAGTCGAGCGGCAGCACCGCCTCGGGCGGCACGCCGAGCGGGTTCATCGTGCTGACCAACCCGACCGGGATGCAGGTCACCGCCAACTTCTCCGAGCTGGACTCGCTCAAGCTCAAGAAGGGCGAGGCGGCCACCGTCGCGCTGAACGCGCAGTCCGACACCAAGCTCAACGCGACCGTCCTGTCCGTCAGCTCGCTGCCCAGCAGCGGCTCCGGCAGCGCCGGCTCGTCGGCCGTCCAGTACGCCGCCACCCTGCAGATCACCGGCGACACCAGCACGCTGCGCACCGGCCTCAGCGCCACCGTCCAGGTGATCACCGGCGAGGCGGACAACGCGCTGTCGCTGCCCACCGCCGCGCTCTCCGGCACCGGCACCAGCCGCACCGCGACCGTGGTCCACCAGGACGCTTCCACCGAGCGGGTCTCCGTCGGCGTCGGCGTCGAGGGCGACACCACCGTCCAGGTCGTCTCCGGCCTGAAGGAGGGCGACCGGGTCGAGCTGCCCACCACCAGCGGCGGCAACGGCTTCCCGAACGCCTCCTTCCCGGGCGCCGGCGGCCAGGGCGGCCGCGGCGGCGCCGGTGCCGGTGTGGCGGGCGTCGGCGGCGGTGGCGGTACCGGCGGCGGCGGAGCCGGCCGGGGCGGCAGGGGCTGAGCATGCGTCACGTCATCGACAAGCGCGTCCCGGCGGCGCCGCCACCGGTCATCCAGCTGCGCAGCATCACCAAGGCGTACGGGCACGGCGACGCCGTCGTGCACGCCCTGCACGGCCCGGAGGACCCGGAGACCGGCGGCCCGCTCGGTGTCAGCCTCGACATCCACCAAGGCGACTACGTCGCCGTGATGGGCAGCTCCGGCTCCGGCAAGTCCACCATGATGAACATCCTCGGCTGCCTGGACGTCCCGACCGGCGGCCGGTACCTGCTGGACGGCATCGACGTCGGCCACCTCGACGAGGGCCAGCTCGCGTTGGTCCGCAACCGCAAGATCGGCTTCGTCTTCCAGTCCTTCAACCTGATCCCGCGCACCACCGCGCTCGCCCAGGTGGAGCTGCCGCTCGCCTACGCCGGCGTCCGGGCCGCCGAGCGGCGCCGCAGGGCGCTGGCCGCGCTCTCCCTGGTCGGCCTCGCCGAGCGCGCCGGGCACAAGCCCAACCAGCTCTCCGGCGGTCAGCAGCAGCGCGTGGCGGTCGCCCGGGCGCTGGTCACCGCGCCCGCGATGCTGCTCGCCGACGAACCCACCGGGAACCTGGACAGCCGCTCCACCGAGGAGGTCCTCGGCCTCGTCGACGCGCTGAACACCACCGGCCGCACCGTCGTCCTGATCACCCACGAGGACGAGGTCGCCCGGCACGCCAAGCGGGTGCTCCGGCTGGTCGACGGCCGGATCGTCAGCGACGTCCGGCAGGCCCCGGTGGACGGGCCGCCGCCGATGCTGCACGGAGTGGGGGTGCCGGCGTGATCCTCTGGCAGATGCTCCGCTTCGCCGTCGGCGGCCTGGGCGCCAACAAGGTGCGCTCGGCGCTCACCATGCTCGGGGTGCTGATCGGTGTCGCCTCCGTGATCCTGCTGCTGGCCGTCGGCAACGGCTCGTCGGTGGCGGTCAAGGAGTCGATCACCTCGCTCGGCACCAACTCGCTCACCGTCAGCTCCGGTTCGGCGGTCGGCGGGGCGCGCGGCGCCGCCGCCTCCGCGGTCAGGAAGCTCACCGTCGACGACGCCAAGGCGCTGGCCACCGACGCCGACGCCGCCGCCTCGATCAAGTCGGTCGCCCCCGTGGTGACCACCAGCGGCACCGCGCTGTACGGGGACATCTCGTACAGCCCCGGCTCGATCGTCGGCACCTACCCGGCGTACTTCGAGACCGCCAACCAGAAGGTCGCGCACGGCGAGTACTTCACGGACGACGACGTGCTCGGCTCGCGCAAGGTCGCGGTGCTCGGCGCCACCACCGCCAAGCAGCTGTTCGCGGGCGAGGACCCGGTCGGCAAGCGCATCGTCCTCGGCGGCACCCCGTTCACCGTGGTCGGCGTGCTGGCGGCCAAGGGCGGGACGGGCTTCACCGACCCGGACGACGTGGTCGTCGCCCCGCTGCCGACCGTGCAGAACGCCTTCACCGGCTTCGGCCCGGTCAGCCAGATCCTGGTGCAGGCCGCGTCCGCGGACAGCACCACCGCGGCCCAGTCCGAGATCACCCGGGTGCTGCTCGGCACCCACGCGATCACCGACCCGACCAAGGCCGACTTCCGGATCACCAGCCAGGCCTCACTGCTCACGGCCCGGGAGAGCACCACCAAGACCTTCACCGTGCTGCTCGGCGCGGTGGCGGCGATCTCGCTGCTCGTCGGCGGGATCGGGATCACCAACATCATGCTGGTGACGGTCACCGAGCGGACCAGGGAGATCGGCATCCGCAAGGCGCTCGGCGCCCCGCGGGCCGTCATCCTCGGACAGTTCCTGACCGAGTCCACCCTGTTGTCGGTGCTCGGCGCCGGCCTCGGAGTGGCCGCCGGCATCGCCGGCTCGCACTTCAGCATCGTCGGCATCAAGCCGGTGGTGATCCCCGAGTCCGTGCTCGGCGCGTTCGGCATCGCCGTCGCCATCGGGCTGTTCTTCGGCAGCTACCCCGCCAACCGGGCCGCGTCACTGCGGCCGATCGACGCCCTCCGGCACGAGTAGGGACCCCATGAGCAACGAGATCGCCACGGTGACCAGCAGCCCGGCCGAGCAGGTCGCCCTGCTCGCCACCCCGCCGGACGCCCGCGACGTCACCGCCGAGCTGGCCGCGCCGCCGCGCCGCAAGCTGCCCTGGCTGAGCCTGCTGCTGGCCGGCGGCGTGATCGCCAGCGGCGCCTTCGCGGGCGGGGTCTGGTACCAGCAGAACAACGGGACGACGAAGGGCTCGTCGCCGCGCGCCGCGGCGGCGGCCGGTGCGGCGGCCGGCGCCGCCGGGCAGCAGCGCGGGGCCGGTGCCGCGGGCGGCGGATACGGCCAGAACGGCCAGAACGCCGGCGGGCAGAACGGCGGCCGGCGGAGCGGCCAGGGCGGAGCCGCCGGCGGCCAGGGGCAGGGCCAGGGCGGGCAGGCGGGCTTCACCCGCGGCACGGTCAAGGCCGTCGACGGCACCACCGTCTACCTCACCGACGCCAACGGCAACACCGTCAAGATCACCACCGGCGACGCGACGAAGGTCCAGCTCAACAAGGAGGGCAAGGTCGCCGACCTGCTCCCCGGCCAGAGCGTGACCGTCGTCGGCACCCCCGACGCCAACGGTGGCTACACGGCCAGTCAGCTCGTCGAGGGCGCGGCCGGCGCCGCCGGAGGAGCCGGCGGCGGGTTCGGCGGCTTCGGCGGAGGCGGCGCGGGAGGGGGCAACCGGAACCCGTCCGGCGGCTGACCCGGCAGGCCGGACGACCGCGAGGCCCTCGCCCTTCCGGGGCGGGGGCCTCGACGCGTCCTCAGAGCAGCCCGTCCCGGTCGTCGTCCGGCCGCGGCAGCCGCAGCGTGGCGAGGACGCCGAGTGCCACGGTGGCGATCGCGAGCAGGAGGAGGACGGCGAGGACGGCGCCGACGAGGAGGTCCACCCCTCGGAGGTGGTTCACGCGGCGCGGTCCAGCTCGTACCAGACGCTCTTGCCGCGCTTCTGCGGGTCCACGCCCCAGCGGTGCGTCAGGCCCTCGACGAGCTGGAGGCCCCGGCCGGTCTCGGCGAGACCGGCCGGGGTCCTGGGCTGGGGGAGCGCGTCGCTCTCGTCGGAGACGACGACCCTGAGGGTGCCGCCGAGCAGCGAGAAGAGGACGACCGGAGCGGTGGTGGCCCCGTGCCGCCAGGCGTTCACGATCAGCTCGGCGAGGGCGAGTTCGGCGGCGAGGACGGTCTCGGAGTCCCAGCCCGATCGGGCGAGGGCGTCCCGCAGGGCCTGCCGGGCGAGGGTGAGGGAGGGGGAGTTACGGGTGCACACGGGAACCTCCGGGAGAGGAGAGGAGAGGAGAGGGGATGCGGTGGGGATGTCGCCGTGAGCCAGGCCAGGACGTCGGCTGGTTGCTCTTCGGTGCGCGGGCAGCACGCGCCTACTGCCAGGTGGATAGGCATCTCTGACGATCCGTCGGATCGCTCTGAAAACGACGATAGCGCAGCCCGCCACAGATTTGTGGCGAGCCGCGGGAAGTTCCTCCGATCGTGGCTGCTGCGCTGAGGCAGACTGGTCCCATGGCCCTTCGACCGAACCCGACCCTCCGTCAGCTGCGGCTGGGTGCCGAACTTCGCAGGATGCGGGAACAGGCAGGCCTCGGCGGTAGCCAGCTCGCCCGTGCGCTGGGCATCAACCCGGCGCATGTGACGCAGATGGAGAGCGGAAGGACCGGTGTGAGCGTCGAACGCCTCCGGACGATCGCCGCCCTGTGCATGTGCGTCAACGAGCCCCTGATCGACGCACTCGCCGACATCATCACGGACCGCGACAAGGGCGGCTGGTGGGAGGAGTACCGCGGGCGACTCGCCCAGGACTTCCTCGAAATCGCCGAGATCGAAGGCCGGGCGCACGGGCTCTCCACGTACACCATGGCGTTCATCCCCGGATTGCTGCAGACCACGGCCTACGCCTCGGCCGTGTTCGCCCGGAGCGTCCCATCGTTGCCTCAGCACGAGGTCGACCTCCGAACCTCCTTCCGCATGCAGCGGCAGAAGATCGTCCGATCCGGCGAAGTGCCCTACGCCGCGTACATCCACGAGGCGGCGCTGCGGATGCAGTTCAGCGGGGCGCGGGTCCAGGCCGAACAACTCGGCGCGCTCATCGAATCCTCCGAGCGGGCGAACAACTCGGTCCGGGTCGTGCTGTTCGACGTGGACACGCTTCCGCTCACCCACGAGAACTTCACGTACGTCGAAGGCCCGATTCCGGAGCTCGACACCGCACAGATGGACTCGGGAGTCGGCAACGTCCTCTTCGACGCACCGGCCCACACCGCCCGCTTCCGGTCACTGCTCGCCCGGATCGACTCGGCGGCCCTCTCGGAGGACGAGTCCCGGGACTTCATCCGATCCATCAAGAAGGACATGGAAAGCCGATATGCCTAACATGCGCTGGCAGAAGTCCAGTTACTCCGGTGCCAACTCCGAGTGCGTCGAGGTGTGCTCCGTCGACGATCTGATCGCACTCCGCGAGTCCGACGACGGCGGCGTCGTCATCCACACCACCCGGGCCCGCTTCGCCGCCCTCCTCCGGGCCGCGAAGGCCGGCGAGTACGACCGCCGCCCCTGACCTCCGGTAGCCGCGCGGGAAGTCGGATGGGCCGACTTCCCGCGCGGTGGGTCGTCGACCTGCAGATCGCGGGTGGCACAGGTCACACCGGAGGGATGTCACGGACGGCCGGGCTGTCCTGTCCAAGTGGTCGACAGCGCACGACGACACCAGGGAGCACATCGTGGAAGCCCGACTGAACCCCTTCGCCAGCCCGCTGCTGGGCAAGGTCTACAAGCACCTCATCGCCGCGAACGCCGTGCTCGCGGAGTCGACCCTGCCGCTCGCCACCCAGGAGCTGGTGAAGCTGCGCGCCAGCCAGATCAACGGCTGCGGATTCTGCGTCGACATGCACTTCAAGGACGCCGTGCACGCGGGCGAGGAGGCGACCCGGCTGAACCTGGTCGCGGCCTGGCGCGAGGCGACCGTCTTCACCGAGGCCGAGCGCGCGGCGCTGGAGATCGCCGAACAGGGCACCCGCCTCGCGGACGGCACCGCCGGGGTCACCGACGAGGCGTGGGCGAACGCCGCCGAGCACTACGACGAGGAGCAGCTGGCGGCCCTGGTCGGCGTCCTCGCGGTGATCAACGCCTTCAACCGCGGCAACGTGGCCCTGCGGATGCCGGCAGGCAGCTACCGGCCCGGCCAGTTCGCCTGAGCACGCCCGGCCGGACGGGCCGGACCGGGACCGGGGGTTCCGGGAACGCCGTGGGAGGCGTTTCCGGAGCCCCCGTCCCGTGCGCACACCATCAAAGCTGCCCTTGAGGGGTTTCCCGTCCAAAAACCGACCGATAAGGTGTTAATCCAACATTCATCGATGCCGCATAGCCTCCTCGGGCTAGCCTCATGCTGAACGCCATCGTCCGACCGGGAGGCGAAACCCCCGTGCAAGGCACTGTCACCACACCAGGCGGCTCCGCGGTGGCCGGCGGCCCGGGCGAGGCCTTCCTGCTCGTCGTCGACGACGAACCCAACATCCGCGAGCTGCTCGCCGCCTCGCTGCGGTTCTCCGGGTTCCGGGTCGCCTCCGCCGCCAGCGGCACCGAAGCCCTCGACCTGATCGCCGTCGAACGCCCCGACCTCGTCGTCCTCGACGTGATGCTCCCCGACCTCGACGGCTTCACCGTCGTCGAGAAGCTGCGCGAGCGCACCAGCCGCGGCCAGATAGCCGGCCCGGTCCACGGCCACCCCGGCGACCACCTCCCGGTGCTCTTCCTCACCGCCAAGGACGGCGTCGGCGACAAGGTCCAGGGCCTCGCCGCGGGCGCCGACGACTACGTGACGAAGCCGTTCAGCCTGGAGGAGCTGATCGCCCGGATCCGCGCCATCCTGCGGCGCTCCGGCGGACCGGCCGAGGACGGCCGGCTGATCGTCGCCGACCTCAGCCTCGACCCGGTCGCCCACGAGGTCACCCGCGGCGGCACGCCCGTCGCGCTCTCGCCGACCGAGTTCAAGCTGCTGCACTACCTGATGGCCAACGTCGGCCGGGTCGTCTCCAAGGCGCAGATCCTCGACCACGTGTGGGCCTACGACTTCGGCGGCGACCTCTCGATCGTCGAGTCCTACATCTCCTACCTGCGCCGCAAGCTCGACTCCGGCCCGGCGCACGGCCCCAAGCTGATCCACACCGTGCGCGGCATCGGCTACGCGCTGCGTCGCCCCCCGCAGGGCTGAGCGGACCGACCGGTGTTCGCCCGCTTCTCCTCCCGGCTGTCCCTGCGCGCCCGGCTGCTCGTGCTCGCGCTCGGGCTGGTCACCACCGGTCTCGCGGTCAGCGACACCGTCGTGCTCGGCACCGTCCGGATGCAGCTGGTCGAACAACTCGACCAGCAGCTTCAGCGGTTCGGACAGCCGCTGTCGCACCGGACCCCGGCCCGGCCCGGTACCGGGGATCCCGCCCGGCCCGCCTCCGGCCGGCGCAGCATGCTGCCCAGCCAGTACCTCGTCCAGTTCCTCTCCTCGGACGGCAAGGTGCAGGCCGTGATGCGCCAGCCCGTCTCCGACAGCGACCCGGCACCCCAGCTCGCCGGGCTCGACCCCACCCGGACCGCGCCGGACGCCCCCTTCGACCTGCCCGACCAGCGCGGCCACCGCAGCTGGCGGGTGCTCGTCCTGCCGCTCCAGGGCCCGCGCAGCAGCACCGGCCCCAGCGCGTACGCCTCGCCCGCGGTCACCCCCACCTACGTGATGGTCGCCGTCTCGCGCGAGGACATCGACGCCACCATCGGTAAGCTGCGCACCTCCTTCCTGGCGATCGGCGGCGCCGTCCTGGTGCTGATCGCCGCGCTCGGCCTGTTCGCCGTCCGGGCCGGACTGCGGCCGCTGCGGCGGATCGAGGCGGGGGCCGAGCGGATCGCCGCCGGGGAGCTCTCCCACCGGATGCCGGAGCTCTCGCCCGGCACCGAGGTCGGGCGGCTGTCCATCGCGCTCAACGGCATGCTCACCCAGATCGAGGCCGCCTTCGCCGCCCGCGCCGAGTCCGAGGCCCGGATGCGGCGGTTCGTCGCCGACGCCTCGCACGAACTGCGCACCCCGCTGGCCGGCATCCGGGGCTTCACCGAGCTGTACCGGATGGGCGCGCTGCCCACCGAGTCGGACGTCCGGCGGACGATGTCCAGGATCGAGAGCGAGGCCGTCCGGATGGGCGCGCTGGTCGAGGACCTGCTGGTGCTCGCCCGGGTCGACGAGGAACGGCCGCTCGACCTCGCCCCGATGGACCTGCGCACCCTCGCCGCGGACGCCCTGCACGACCTCACCGCCCTCGACCCGACCCGCCCGGTCGCGCTCACCGGCCCGTCCGGCGCGGGCTCCCCCGGTGCGGCGCCCGTCCTCGGGGACGAGGCCCGGCTCCGCCAGGTGGTCACCAACCTGGTCGGCAACGCCGTCAAGCACACCCCGCCCGGCACCCCGGTCCGGATCGGCGTCGGCGGAACGGGCGGCGTCTGCCTGCTGGAGGTCGCCGACGCCGGGCCGGGGCTCACCGAGGAGCAGGCGCAGCAGGTCTTCGACCGCTTCTACCGCGTCGACGCCTCGCGCAGCAGGCACGACGGCGGCGGCGCCGGCCTCGGCCTCGCCATCGCCACCGCGCTCACCCGCGCGCACGGCGGCACCCTCAGCCTGGACACGACCCCGGGCGCGGGCGCCACCTTCCGGGTCGAACTGCCGACCATCCGGGACCGGGTCTCCTGAGCGCCTCCTGAGGCCTTTCCGTCCGGCCCGGCGGAATTGTCGACTCGTCAATTCCCCTGTCGAGCAAGCAGTCGGAAAGCCCTTTTCATTGCCGGAAATCGGCATGGAGGGCGGAGATTCCGTGTGCCTATGATCAGCGGCGCCGGGTTGTCGATCATCGCCCGGGCCACGGATTCCGCCCCCTCGCCGACCCGAAAGGGGTCCTCGTGACCATCCGCCGCACACTGGTCTCGGCCGCGCTCGTCGCCGCCGTGATCTCGCCCGCAGCCGTGCTGTCCGCGGCGCCCGCCTTCGCCGCGCCGGCCGCCGCGGCGCAGACCCGCGCCGACGCCGGCACGATCGCCGAACTGGAGCAGGCCGCCGCCGACGCGGCCGCGGCCCACCGGGCCGCCGTCGCCGCCGAGGCCGACGCGCAGGCCAAGGCCCAGGCCTTCCTGGCGGACCCGCAGCCCTACCTGGGCACGTTCCAGCAGGCCAAGGAGACCGCGAAGACGGCCGCCGCGGCCAAGGAGGCCACCGACAAGGCGGTCCACGAGGCCATGACCGCCTACGGGGCGTCGACCGAGGAGGAGCGGCCCGCGGCCAGGGAGCGCCTGCTGAAGGCGATGGACGCCGCCAACGCCGCCATCCGCGCGGACACCGAGGCCAAGGCCGCGGTGACCGCTGCCGGCACGGCCCTGGACGACGCCAAGGTCGAGGCGTTCCGGAAGATCGGTACCGCGCAGGCGGCCACCAAGGCCGCGGCCGCCGCCGAGGCCGCCGCGGACAAGGCGCTCGCCGACGCGCGTGCGGCTGCCGAGAAGCCGGCGGAGAAGCCGGTCGAGAAGCCGGTGGACCAGCCCGTGGAGAAGCCCGTCGAGCAGCCGGCCCAGCAGCCCGCCGCCGTCACTCCGGCCTCGGACACCGTCGCCGCGGCGGCGACCACCGGCGGCGGCACCACCGCGACGACCGCCTCGACCGCCGCGAACACGTCGACCGCCACGAACACCTCGACCACCTCGAACCGGTCGACCACCGCCTCGACCACCTCGACCACCGTGCCCACGGCGTCGACCGCCACCACCGGGACGGCCGCCACCGGCTCGACCGCCGAGCTGGCGGAGACGGGTGCCACCCCGGCCACCCCGTACCTGGCCCTGGGCTCCGGCCTCACCCTCGGACTCGGCGCCGCCGCCCTGTACGTCTCCCGCCGCCGGCCGGCCCGCTCCTCCTGATCCACCCGGTCCGCGCCCGCTCGGGAGGAGGACGCGGACCGACGGCACCCCGAACCGCAGGGCAGGCCCTCCCGCCTGCCCTGCGGTTCCGCGTCTGCGGCCCCGAAACGCCCCGATCGGGTGAACCCCCGCCGTTCACCCGCCCGGCCCCTCGGTCGTGTGCGACCGTGCAGCCGTTGCTTGTGCGGGCCCGTACGAGCTGATCGGACCGGACGGGAGAGAGAGGTGTCCCCATGAGCGCGCTCGTTGCCGAGAGGACCGTCGTGAACCTGGACCAGCAGCTGTGGCAGGTATGGAACTCCATGGATCTGCCCGACGGCTTCCGTGCGGAGATCATCGAGGGGACGATCACGGTGTCACCCACCGGCAGCAGCCGCGTTTTCGACGTCGACAACCGGCTCCTGGAGGACCTGTTCGTCCACCTGCGCGGCGGTGACTGGAGGCCCGGGAACGACTGCAACGTCATCGACGGGCTCAAGGTGCTCATTCCCGACGTGTTCGTCGCCCGGCGGGACATCGAGGAGATCGACCACCCGGAGGGCAAGGGTCTCCTCGCCTCCGGTGTCGCCCTCGTCGTCGAGACGGTCTCTCCGGGCGCCGAGAACCGCCGGCGCGACCACGTCCTCAAGCGCCACGCCTATGCCGCCGCCGGCATCCCGGTGTACGTGATCGTCGACGACTACGACGACGGCGGTGCGGTGACCGTCCTCACCGGGCCCGATCCCGAGGGGCGGGCCTACGCCTCCTCCAGCCGGGTCCCGTACGGGCAGGAGGCCGTGGTCCCGGAGGGGCCGGCCAAGGGCTTCGTGATCGGTCCGGAGATCACGGGGGAGCGTCGTGGCTGAGCGCGGGGCGTCCTTCCGGCGGGACCTCTCCGAATGGCGGATCGCCCTGGTGGCCTGGCGGCTGCTGGTGCTGCAGGCGGCGCATCCGGTGGTGGGGGCCGGCATGGCCGAGCACTCCACGTACCAGGCGCACCCCTGGCGGCGGGTGGAGCACACCCTGGGCAGCGGGCGGCGGCTGTTCTACCAGGACGCCGATGCGCTGCGGCGGGAGGTCGCGCGGCTGGACCGGGCGCACAAGCGGATCCGCGGGACGGCGCCGGACGGGCGCCCGTACGACGCCGGGGACGCGGCGACCAGGGCGTGGGTGCTGCTGACGCTCTTCGAGTGCGTGGTCGCCATGCGCCGCCTCGGCGGGGACCCGTACGACGCCGGGCAACTGGAGCTGGTGTACGCGGAGTTCACCGACGCGGTGGCGGCCTTCGGCCTCCCGGAGGGCGAGCTGCCGGGGACGGCCGCGGAGCTGCCCGGCTACTTCGCCCGGGTGGCCCGCGAGCTGGAGTTCAACGAGGCGACCCGCTACCTCCTGAACGACATCCTGCGCGGGGCGCCGCGGCCGCGCCGGCTCCGGTTCCTCGGGGACGCCGGGTGGCGAGCGGTGCGCGGGGTGGTGGCCCGGGCGGTCACCGCACTGACGGTGGCCGACCTGCCGCCGGTGGTGCGGGAGCGGTTCGGGCTGGTCCGGACCCGCCGGGCGGCGCTGCTCTCCTGGCTGTTGCACCGGGGCGCCGGCGCCGTCGTCCCGCTGCTGCCGGACGGGCTGCGCTTCCGCTCCCCGGACGAGCAGCGGGTGCCGCCGCGGTGGCGCCCACCCCGGCAGGACGCCCGCGGGCCGCGGCTGGACCGGTTCTTCCGCGAGGTGCTGGACCAGACCGGGGACGGTTTCATCACCGTGCACGACCTGCGGGCGATGGCGCACAACGTCTGCTGGCAGCTGGAGTTGGACGACGAGGGTGAGGCCCGGGTGTACCGGGCCTTCGACGGCTGGTGGGAGCAGCTGCGCTCGGCGATGGACGCGAACGGCGACGGCAGGGTCAGCCGGGAGGAGTTCGTGGCGGCCACCGTCGCGGGCTGCGACCGGGACCCGGCCTACCTGGAGCAGGGGCTGCTGCCCGCGCTGCGGGCGGTGTTCGCCGCCGCGGACACCGACGGCAGCGGCTTCCTGGAGGCGGACGAGTACCGGGTGGTGTTCGGCGGTCCGCGCGTGCATCCGGCCGAGCTGTCGCACGGCTTCCGTCAGCTGGACGCGGACGGGGACGGCCGGATCACCCGGGAGGAGTTCCTGCACGGCTTCACCGAGTTCTTCACGGCCCGCGCCGACTCCACCCCGGGCACCCAACTCCTGGGCCGCCCTTAGGGCGTGTCGAGCGGACCCCGGTCCGGGAGGGCGTCCTCCCGGAGCGCCGCCGCGGTGTCGGCGGCCAGGGCGCCGGCCGCCGTGAGGGTGGCGGCCAGCGCCGCCGGGTCGGCGCCGGGGGCGGCGAGCAGGGCCGCGGCGCGGTCGCGGAACCAGGGCGGGGTGGCGGCGAGGGCGCCCTTCTCGTTCAGGCACCAGCGCCGGTCGTGCGCGTGCAGCGCCTGGACCAGGACGCCGACGGCGCGGGAGAGGCAGAGCGAGACGTGCAGGACGTCCCCGCGGGCCGCGCCCTTCCCGGCGGACGCGACGAGGAACCCGGCCTCCCAGGCGGCTCCGACGAGCGCGGTGCGCAGCGCCTCGGGGTAGTGCGCCATCGCGGCCCGCAGGGCGGTGAGTTCGCCGCGCGGGTCGGCGAGCACCTGCCCGAGGGCGAGCTCCCCGGCGTAGCAGGGGGACCAGAAACCGAGGGGGTGTCCGGCCTGGACGCCGACCTCGTAGCGGCCCTCGCGGCAGTCGGCCCAGACCCGTTCGACCCGGTCGAGGTCGCGCAGGATCCAGTCGACGGCGGTGCCGTCCACGGTGAGCCAGGCGCCGCCGTTCACCCAGGGCCCCCACTCGCCGGGCCCGGCCACCTCGACGTCCGGACCGGCGAGGGTGCGCAGGGCGGCGAGGTCGGGGGTGCCCCGGTAGTAGACGCCGAGGTCCCAGTCGGAGTCGGGCCGGTGCGCGCCGCGGGCCCGGCTGCCGCCGAGCGTCACGCCGACCACGCCGGGGATGCGGGCGAGCCGTTCGGCGGTGTCGGTGATCGTCGTCAGCATCGGGCCGAGTCTGGCACGGCGGGAAACCCGTTCGCCGGGATTTTCCGTCCGTCGTACGGTCGTGGCATGGACGCGCGTGCGAGGGTGCTCTCGCCCGCGCCGTCCGGTCCGGCGCGGGCACCGCGCTGTCAAGCGCCGGATCGGCCAAGACCGCGCCGGCATCTGCCCGGGCGTTCGTTGTCGCCGCCGCGGGCGTGTCCGCAGACTGTGCGCACCGCCACGCTCCACCACGCACGGTATCGCCGGTCCGAACCCCACCCCGCCTGCGATTCATCCGTAAGCATGATGGATACTGCTCCTTGTGAACGTGTTCACGTTCACAAGCGGGCAAGCTTGCGTGGCCGGATACCGGTCTGCAGCTATAGATGAAGTTTGTCCGAAACGCGCCCCGCGGGGCAGGTTGGAGAGAGGGCGACGTGGAACTGGCAATCGCTCACGAGACCATCGCGCGATGGCAATTCGGCATCACCACCGTCTACCACTTCCTCTTCGTCCCGCTCACCATCAGCCTGGCCGCCATCGTGGCCGGCCTGGAGACGGCCTGGGTGCGGACGGACAAGGAGAAGTACTTCCACGCCACGAAGTTCTGGGGGAAGCTCTTCCTGATCAACATCGCGATGGGCGTGGTCACCGGCATCGTGCAGGAGTTCCAGTTCGGCATGAACTGGTCCGACTACTCCAGGTTCGTGGGAGACGTCTTCGGCGCCCCGCTCGCGATGGAGGCGCTGATCGCCTTCTTCTTCGAGTCCACCTTCATCGGCCTGTGGATCTTCGGCTGGGACAAGCTGCCGAAGAAGCTGCACTGCGCCTGCATCTGGATGGTCGCGCTGGGCACCGTGCTCTCCGCCTACTTCATCCTCGCGGCCAACTCCTGGATGCAGCACCCCGTCGGCTACACGATCGACCCGGCCACCGGCAAGGCGCAGCTCACCGACATCACCAAGGTCCTGTTCCAGAACACCACCCTGACCGTGGTGGCGCACACCCTGACCGCCGCCTTCCTCACCGGGGCCGCCTTCGTGGTCGGCATCGCCTCCTTCCACCTCTGGCGGGCCAAGCGCCGGCCCGAGGGCGCCGACCCGAAGAGGACCGCCGTGATGCGCACCTCGCTGCGGCTCGGCCTGGTGCTCGCCGTGGTCTTCGGCGCCGGCACCGCGCTCAGCGGCGACTCGCTCGCCAAGGTGATGTTCGAGCAGCAGCCGATGAAGATGGCCGCCGCCGAGGCGCTCTGGGACACCCAGTCGCCGGCGCCGTTCTCGATCTTCGCGGTCGGCGACGTGAGCAAGGGCCACAACTCGGTCGAGCTGGAGGTCCCCGGGATACTGTCCTTCCTCGCCCACAGCGACTTCAACTCCTCCGTCCCCGGCATCAACGACACCGCGGCCGCCGAGGCCGCCAGGTACGGGGGCGACCCCAAGGACTACATCCCGAGCATCTTCGTCACCTACTGGGGCTTCCGCCTCATGATCGGCTTCGGGATGACCTCCTTCGTGGCCGGCGTGATCGGGCTCTGGACCACCCGCCGCAGGCTGTTCCTGCGGCCGGAGTTCCGCACCGGCGACACCGAGGTCCCGCGGCTGATGCTCACCCCCGGGCGGGAGCTGGGGCCGTTCCTCACCAGGTGGAGCTGGCGGATCGGCATCCTGACCATGGGGTTCCCGCTGATCGCCAACAGCTTCGGCTGGATCTTCACCGAGATGGGCCGTCAGCCCTGGGCCGTCTTCGGCCTGATGACCACCGCGAACGCGGTCTCCCCCAACGTCGGGGTCGGCACCCAGATCGGCGCCCTCACCACCTTCACCGTGCTCTACGCGATCCTCGCCGTCGTCGAGGTCCGGCTGCTGGTCAAGTACGCCAAGGCCGGGCCGGTGGTGACCGAGCAGCCGCCCGCGAAGGACCCGTCGCTGCGCGGCCCGTCCGCGGACGACGAGGCCGACAAGCCTCTCGCCTTCGCCTACTGAGGACCACAGGGGATCTGACATGCAACTCCACGACGTCTGGTTCGTACTGATCGCCGTCCTGTGGATCGGCTACTTCTTCCTGGAGGGCTTCGACTTCGGGATCGGCATCCTCACCAAGCCGCTCGCCCGCGACACCGCCGAACGGCGGGTGCTGATCAACACCATCGGCCCGGTCTGGGACGGCAACGAGGTCTGGCTGCTGACCGCCGGCGGGGCCACCTTCGCGGCGTTCCCGGACTGGTACGCGACGCTGTTCAGCGGCTTCTACGTCCCGCTGCTGGTCATCCTGGTCTGCCTGATCGTGCGCGGCGTGGCCTTCGAGTACCGGGCCAAGCGCGAGGGCGCCCGCTGGCAGCGGAACTGGGAGGAGGCGATCTTCTGGACGTCGCTGATCCCGGCCTTCCTGTGGGGCGTGGCCTTCGCCAACATCGTGCGCGGCGTCGACATCGACGCGCAGAAGAACTACGTCGGCACCTTCTGGGACCTGCTCAACCCGTACGCGATCCTCGGCGGCCTGGTCACGCTCAGCCTGTTCACCTTCCACGGTGCGGTGTTCGCGGCGCTGAAGACCGTCGGCGGGATCCGCGAGCGGGCCAGGGCGGCCGCGCTGCGGACCGGCCTGGCCGCCGCGGTGCTGGCGCTGGTCTTCCTGGTCTGGACGCAGGGCGACAGCGGCAACGGCCGCAGCCTGGTGGCCCTGGTGGCGGCCGTGCTGGCGCTGGTCGGCGCCCTGGTGGCCACCCGGCTGGGCCGCGAGGGCTGGGCGTTCGTCCTCTCCGGGGCGACCATCGTGGCCGCCGTCGGGATGCTCTTCCTGGCGCTCTTCCCGAACGTCATGCCGTCGACCCTGAACGACGGGTGGAGCCTGACCGTGGGCAACGCGGCCTCCTCGCCGTACACGCTGAAGCTGATGACCGTGGTGGCCGCGGTGTTCACCCCGCTCGTGCTGCTCTACCAGGGCTGGACGTACTGGGTGTTCCGCAAGCGCATCGGCGTCCAGCACATCCCCGGGCACGCCCCGGCCGCCGCGCCCGAACAGGTGTGACGCCGTGAAGCCGGTCGACCCCCGACTGCTCGCCCAGGCCCGCACCACCCGGGCCTTCCTCGCCGGATCGGTCCTGCTCGGCGCGGCGGGCGCGGCCCTGGTGGTCGCGCAGGCCGGTCTGATCGCCGAGATCGTCGTCCGCGGCTTCCAGCGCGGCGCGACCACCGGCGAGCTGACCGCGCCGCTGCTGCTGCTCGTGCTGACGGCCGTCGGGCGCGGGCTGGTCGGCTGGCTCACCGAGCTCACCGCGCACCGGTCCGTCGCCCGGGTGAAGTCCACCCTGCGGCGCCGGCTGCTCGACCACGCCACCGCGCTCGGCCCGGCCTACCTGGCGGGCCGGCGCACCGGCGAGCTCACCACCCTCGCCACCCGCGGCGTCGACGCGCTGGACGACTACTTCTCCCGCTACCTGCCGCAACTGGCGCTCGCCGTGGTCGTCCCGGTGATCGTGCTGCTGCGGATCGTCGGCGCCGACCCGGCCTCGGCCGCGATCATCGCCGCGACGCTGCCGCTGATCCCGCTGTTCATGGTGCTGATCGGGATGGCCACCCAGGCCCGGATGGACCGGCAGTGGGACACCCTGGCCCGGCTCTCGCACCACTTCCTCGACGTGGTGGCCGGGCTGCCCACCCTCAAGGTGTTCAACCGGGCCCGCACCCAGGCCGCCACCATCGCCCGGATCACCGCCGACTACCGCCGGGCCACCCTGCGCACCCTGCGGATCGCCTTCGTCTCCTCCTTCGCGCTGGAGCTGCTCGCCACCCTCTCGGTCGCCCTGGTCGCGGTCACCGTCGGCTTCCGGCTGGTCGACGGCACGCTCGACCTGGAGACCGGGCTGATGATCCTGGTCCTCGCCCCCGAGGTCTACTTCCCGATCCGCCAGGTCGGCGCGCTCTACCACTCCAGCGTCGAGGGGCTGACGGCCGCCGACGAGATCTTCCGGGTGCTGGAGACCCCGCCGCCCGCGGCCGGCACGCGGCCCGCGCCCGACCTCACCGGTGCCGTGATCACCGCCCGCGGCCTGGTCGTCCGCCACCCCGGCCGGACCGAGCCCGCGCTGGACGGCGCCGCCCTCACCCTGCGCCCGGGCACCACCACCGCCCTCACCGGGCCGAGCGGGGCCGGCAAGTCCACCCTGGTCGCCGTCCTGCTCGGCCTCACCGCGCCGGACGCCGGCACCGTGCGGATCACCGCCGCCGACGGGCGCGACCACGACCTCGCCGAGCTGGACCCGGACGGCTGGCGGCGGCAGATCGCCTGGGTGCCGCAGCACCCGCACCTGTTCGCCGGCACCGTCGCCGAGAACCTCAGGCTCCACCGCCCGGACGCCGACGACGAGCAGCTCTGGCAGGCCCTGCGGGCCGCGCACGCGCTCGACTTCGTCACCCGCCTGGACGCGCCCCTCGGCGAGGACGGCGCCGGGCTCTCCGCCGGACAGCGGCAGCGGCTCGCGCTCGCCCGGGTGCTGCTCGCCGACGACCGCCCCCTGGTCCTCCTGGACGAGCCCACCGCCAACCTGGACGGCGCCTCCGAGGCCGCCGTCGTGGACGCCGTGCGGGGGCTCGCCGAGGACCGGCGCCGCACCGTGCTGGTGGTCGCGCACCGGCCGGCCCTGCTGGCCGTCGCGGACGAGCGGGTCCGGCTGGCGGGCCCCGTCGCCGGGCCGCCCGCCGCCGGGGAACCCGCCCCGGCGCCCGCCCCGCTCGCGCACAGCGGTCGGCCGACCGACGCCCCGGCCCCGGACGAGGAGCCCGCGGCCCCGGCGGCCGCCACCCCCCGGCTGGCGCTCGCCGTCCTGCTCGGCGCGCTCGCCCTCGGCTGCGCCGTGGCCCTGATGGCCACCTCCGGCTACCTGATCTCCCGGGCCTCCCAGATGCCGCCGGTGCTCTACCTGATGATGGCCGTCACCTCCGTACGGGCCTTCGGGATCGGCCGCAGCGTCTTCCGCTACGCCGAGCGGCTCGTCTCGCACGACGCCGTGCTGCGCACCCTCGGCACCCTGCGGGCCGCCGTCTACCGGCGGCTGACCGTGCTCGCCCCGGCCGGGCTGCCCGCCTTCCGGCGCGGCGACCTGCTCTCCCGGCTGGTCGCCGACGTCGACGCCGTCCAGGACCACTACCTGCGCTGGCGGCTGCCGGCCGCGGTGGCCGGCACGGTCTCGCTGGCCGCGGTGGTGGCGATGGGCGCGTTCCTGCCCGCCGCCGGGGCGGTGCTCGGGCTCGGCCTGCTGCTCGCGGGCGTGCTGGTGCCGGCCCTCGCCGCCCGGTGGTCGGCCGGCGCCGAACGGCGGCAGGCCCCGGCCCGCGGCCGGCTCGCCACCGCCGTCGTCGACGCCCTCACGGGCACCGCCGAACTCACCGTCGCCGGCGCGCTGCCCGGCCGGCTCGCCGCCGTCCGGGCCGCCGACGCCGCGCTCACCCGGCTGGCCGCCCGCTCCGCCGCCACCACGGCGCTCGGCACCGGGCTGATCGCACTGCTCACCGGGCTGACGGTGGCCGCCGCGGCCGCGGTCGGCGTCCAGGGGGTGCGCGCGGGCGCGCTGGCGCCGGTCTGCCTGGCCGTCGTGGTGCTCACCCCGCTGGCCGCCTTCGAGGCGGTCACCGGGATGCCGCAGGCCGTCCAGGCCCGTCAGCGCAGCCGGGCCGCGCGGGCCCGGCTCGACGAGGTGCTGCAGGCCGAGGCCGCGGTGGCCGAGCCGGCCGAGCCCGTCGCGCTGCCGGAGCACCCGCTGCCGGTCGCGGTGCGCGGGCTGACCGTCCGGCACCCCGGGCAGGCGGCGGACGCGCTCGCCGGGGTGGACCTCGACCTGTCCCCCGGGCGCCGGATCGCCGTGGTCGGCCCCTCCGGCTCCGGCAAGACCAGCCTGGCCCAGGCGCTGCTGCGGTTCCTGGAGCCGGGCGAGGGCGCCGTCACCTTCGCCGCAGGCCGCCCGGAGGCGGTGGACGGCCGCGCGCTCGCCGGTGAGGACGTCCGCCGGGTGATCGGGCTCTGCGCGCAGGACGCCCACGTCTTCGACAGCTCGCTGCGGGAGAACCTGCGTCTCGCCCGCCCGGGCGCCGGCGAGGACGAGCTGCGCGCCGCGCTCGCCGCCGCCCGCCTGCTGGACTGGACGGAGCGCCTGCCGCAGGGCCTGGACACCATGGTCGGCGAGCACGGCGCCCGGCTCTCCGGCGGCCAGCGGCAGCGGCTGGCCCTGGCCCGGGCCCTGCTGGCGGACTTCCCGGTGCTCGTCCTGGACGAGCCCGCCGAGCACCTCGACCTGCCCACCGCCGACGCGCTCACCGCCGACCTGCTGGCCGCCACCGCGGGGCGCAGCACCGTGCTGATCACCCACCGGCTGGCCGGGCTGGACGACACCACGGTGGACGAGGTGCTGGTGCTGGACGGCGGCCGGGTCGCCGAGCGGGGCCGCTGGTCGGAGCTGCTCGCGGACCGGGACGGGCGGCTGCACGCGATGTGGCGGCGGGAGCGGGAGGCGGACGGGCTGCTGGAGCCGGTGGGGTCCTGACCGCCGTCGTGCCGTCCTTCGGCTGAAAACCGTACAAACTAGGCTCTTCTTCATGGACCCCACGCCAGACCTCCCCGCGGCCGCCCCCGAGCCGACCCCCCACCGGGTGCCCGAGATCGCCTCGCTCGGCCTGGACACGCTGGTCACCGAGGTCGCGGAACGCCTCCAGTCGGCCGCCGCGGTGACCGACCGGATGCAGCGGCTGCTGGAGGCGGTGGTCTCGATCGGGGCGGGGCTCGACCTGCACGCCACCCTGCACCGGATCGCCACCGGCGCCGCCGAGCTCGTCGACGCCCGCTACGCGGCGCTCGGCGTGATCGCCCCCGGCGGCACCGGCCTGGCCGACTTCATCCACGTCGGCGTCGACGACGCCACCGCCGCCGCCATCGGCGAACTCCCGGCCGGCCGCGGCATCCTCGGCGCGCTCATCGACCGCCCCGAACCGCTGCGCCTCACCGACCTCGGCGCCGACCCGCGCTCCTCCGGCTTCCCGCCGCACCACCCGGAGATGAAGACCTTCCTCGGCGAGCCGATCCGGATCCGCGACGAGGTGTTCGGCAACCTCTACCTCACCGAGAAGCTGGGCGGCGGCGCCTTCACCCCCGAGGACGAGCAGGTGGTCCACGCCCTCGCCGCCGCGGCCGGCGTGGCGATCGAGAACTCGCGGCTGTACGAGGAGGGCCGGCGGCGGGAGCGGTGGATCGCCGGCGCCGCCGCCGTCACCACCGCGCTGCTCTCCACCGACCAGGCCGAGACCGCGCTGACCGTCGCCGCCGAACAGGTGCGGGAGCTGGCGGACGCCGCGCTCGGCATGATCCTGCTGCCGACCGGCCCGGTGGAGGGCGGCGACGGCCGGCCGGGCGACGGTCAGATGCGGGTCGCCCACGCCTCCGGCGAGGCCGCCGAGTTCGTCCGCGGCGAGCTGCTGCCCGAGGGCGGCCTCGCGGCCCGGCTGCTCGCCGGGGAGAGCGTCTACCTGGACGACATGTCCAGCGATCCGACGGTGGTGATCCGGGTCGCCCGCGGGTTCGGCCCGTCCATGGCCGTCCCGATGGTCGCCGCGGGCCGGGTGCTCGGCGGGCTCTGCGTCTGGCGTCCGCGCGGTGCGCTGCCGTTCACCGACGCCGAGAAGCAGCTCGCCGAGACCTTCGCCTCGCAGGCCGCGCTGGCCCTGCGGCTCGCGGAGGGCCAGCGCGACCAGCAGCGCCTGGCCGTCTTCCAGGACCGCGACCGGATCGCCCGGGACCTGCACGACCTGGTGATCCAACGGCTGTTCGCGACCGGGATGATGCTGGAGAGCGCGGCCCGCAGGTCCGTCGTCCCGGAGGTGAAGGTCGGCATCGGCAACGCGGTGGACGAGCTGGACGCCACCATCCAGGAGGTCCGCACAACCATCTACGCGCTCCAGCACGACAACCACGGGGACGCCCCGGACACCCTGCGCACCCGGGTGCTCCGGGAGGCCAGCCAGGCCGCGGCGGCGCTCGGGTTCAAGCCCTCGGTGAGCTTCGTCGGGCCGGTGGAGAGCCTGGTGGGCGAGCGGACCGGCCGTCAACTCCTGGCTGCGCTCCGGGAGATGCTCTCCAACACGGCCCGGCACGCGCGGGCCTCCCGGGTCGGGGTGGAGATCGACGCGACCGTGCACCTGGGCGACACCGGCCGGCCGGTCAGCGGCGATCCGGAGTCGCTGGAGCGGGCCGGCCGGCCGGGGGTGCTGCTCACCGTGACCGACGACGGCGTCGGCATCCCGGAGGGCGGCCGGCGCAGCGGCCTGCGCAACCTGACCCGGCGGGCCGAGGCGCTCGGCGGGGACGCCTGGCACGAGGCCGGGCCGCACGGGAGGGGCACCAGGGTCCGCTGGACGGCCCGGTTCTGACCGGTTCCGCACCCTGGAGCGGTCGGTTCCGGTTCCGCTTGCGGGTCGCTCCGGGGGTGCTCCGGGGCCCCTCCCGGCCCGGGCGCACCACCCTCACCCCGCCGGCGGGTGAAAGTTAAACGAGGGAGAACTTCCCGACCAACAGCGCAAGTTGTGAACGTTTTGGGCTTTCCGTGGGTCTGTGTGCACACATAGCTTTGCTCCCGTCTCGGAGGGGAAACCGGACGGGGGGAGCAGTGGACGCGTCGGGCCGCGGTCACACCGCAGCAGGGGCACATCGAGGCGGGTTCAGGGCCGAGCGAGCCCCGGACGGTCGGTACCGCTGGCAGTTGAAGGCGCCGAACGGGCGGGTGGTGGCGATCACCCCGGCCACGTTCGACACGCCCGGCGAGGCCGAACGCGGCTTCGACGGGCTGCGGGCGGGCGCCGCCGAGCTCACCGCGCGGATCACCCACGTCCGGGACGGCATCGGCTGGATCTGGGTCATCCCCGGTTCGCGCACCCTCCCGGAGGTGCGCTCCAGCCGCGCGTACGAGCGGTACGCGACCTGTCAGAACGCCTTCCGGCGCTTCGTCGTGCTGCTCGCCAAACAACCCGCGCGCGAGCTACCGCCCCGCGAACTCCCTTCGAAGACGGTGCCGTTGAGACGCCCCGATGGCCGCTGAGCGGCGCGGTCCGCGGCTGCTGATCGTCCCCGCACCCGACCGCTGCCTCGGCTGGGCGCTGCGCGCCGCCAACGGCCGGCCGCTCGGCGTCGGCGTGCGCACCTACCGCAGCGAGGAGGAACTCGCCGAGGCGGTACGGGAACTGCTCATCGAACGGGCTGCACTGCGGTGCTCGGTCGTCCAGTCCGAGGGCCGCCAGTGGGCGTGGTCCGCCCACCTGCCGGTGCGCAGCACCCGGCGGGCCGCCGTCGAACCCGCTCCGGTCGCCCGCAGCGCGCGCGGGTACCTCCGGCGCGACCAGTGCCAGGCCGGCGTGGAGGGCTTCCTGGCCGGACTCCAGTGGCTCGGGCAGGAGTCGCGGCGCGCCGGGCGGGACGCCCGCTGGCCGCTGTAGGCCGTGCCCGGCCGGTCCGCACGTGCAGTCCGGGTAAAGCGCAGGTATCCGGCAACACCCCGAGTCGCCACCTGGAGAAGAACGTCACCGGCCGCCGGGGCACCCGTCACCGGTCCACCGCGAGCCTCCTGACCAGTGGCTAAACCTCGTCGAAGCGATGAGTCGACATTCCCGACCCGCCCTCGACCACCCTTCCGGCGGAACCTGCCCGCCGGACAGGATCGGCACTGCCGGAGCGGCCGCCGCGGACGCGGCCACCGGCCCCGCACTCCCACCGGAGTCCGGGTCACGCGATGGACGTCTCTCCCACCGGAGGAAGAGAAACATGCGTAAGACCGCTGCCAAGCTGCTCACCGTCGCCGCCCTCGCGACCTCCCTGGCCACCGTCGCCAGCGGCACCGCCCTGGCCGACCCGGCCTCGCTGCCGGCCGCGCAGGACATCGTCGGCGTCGGCTCGGACACCACCCAGGCGCTGCTGAACCAGTTCTCCACCGACTACAACGCGACGGTGGCCGGCACCACCGCGCCGCGGCTCTACAGCTGGGACGCCACCGGCACCTCGCCGATCACCACCAAGACGGGCGCCACCTCCATCGCCCGCCCGAACGGCTCCGGCGCCGGCATCACCGCGCTGAACACCAACACCAGCGCCACGGTCGACTTCGCCCGCTCCTCGCGCGGCCCGGCGGCCACCGACCCGACCACCGACGACTTCATCGCCTACGCGAAGGACGCGGTCTCCTGGGCGGCCCTGGGCACCGGCGGCCACGCGCCGGCCAACCTGACGACGGCCAACCTGAAGGACATCTACACCTGCGCCGTCACCAAGTGGAACCAGATCGACCCGTCGCTCTCCTCCGCCACCATCAAGCCCCAGCTGCCGCAGGCCAGCTCCGGCACCCGCTCCTTCTTCCTGCAGGCCATCGGCGGCGGCACCGCCGTCACCCCGGGCGCCTGCGTCACCACCGGTGTCCAGGAGAACCAGGGCTCCGACCCGGTCCTCAACGACGCCGACATCCTGGTGCCCTACTCCGTCGCCCACTACATCGGCCAGGTGTACTTCGGCAAGGGCAGCGGCTCCGACGTCCAGGGCCCGCTGACCATCCGCAGCGTGAACGGCATCGCCCCGGTCGACACCGTGAACAAGGTCATCAGCTCCAGCTACGCCGCCACCGCGTACGGCCGCGTGGTCTACAACGTCGTGCGCCACGCCGAGTGGATCGCCACCGACACCCACGGCACCGCCCTGCGCGCGATCTTCGGCCCGACCGGCTGGATCTGCAAGAGCGGCTCCGCGGACATCAAGAGCTACGGCTTCCTGCCGCTGCCGTCCTTCGCCTGCGGTAGCGCCACCCACTCCTGAGCCGTCCCGCTCCACCCGGCGGCCACGGGCCCCGCGCCCGTGGCCGCCGGCCGCACCGACAGCCACACCACCTCTCCCAAGGAGCTCCGCATGGCAAGATCGCGCGCACGCCTGGCCGCAGCCGGCGCCGCCGTCGTCCTCACCGTGACCGGCCTGAGCGGTGCGGCCGCCGCCGACGCGGCCACGCCGTCCACCGGCAGCGCGGTGATCACCAACGACGCCACCTTCCTGGCCCAGGCCGCCCTCAAGGGCATCCTGGTCGTCCCGCTGCAGCCGGCGGCGCCGGCCTACGACAGCACCACCGGCCTCACCACCACCTTCCCGGTGACCGGCGGCGCCGCGAACATCCCGCAGTTCTACGGGGACGTGAACCTCGGTGGCGGCCTGCTCTTCGTCAACCTCGCCAACGGCAAGAGCGTGACGTTCAAGCAGCTGGACTTCCACGTCGACACCTGGCAGATCAACGCCGTCCCGGTCGGCGGCACCACGTCCGTCGCGCTGCTGGACCCGGCGGGCGACAACGTGATCGGCCGGACCGGCACCACCCAGAACCTCTCGGCCTCCAGCCTCCAGGTGGACGCGGCCGGTGCGCAGTACCTCGACGCCAAGCTCGGGACGAGCTTCTTCACCGAGGGCCAGTCGGTCGGCTCGCTCGCGCTGACCTTCACCCAGGGAAGCTGACCGGCAGTTTCGGGGCGGCTTCGCCGCAGGTCGACGGGTCCGCGCCTCGGCGCGGGCCCGTCCGCATTCGGAGTTCCCAACTCCGGTGCGGAGTCGTCGCGTTGTGGTCTCGTACACCCGGTCGACCCGATCCGGCCATGTCCGGCTGGCCGAATGGTACGCACCGGAGCCATCGATCACAGCGCGACCGACCCTCGTGCCGCCGCGGCGGCCGCAACCCCCGGAGGTGCCCGCCATGAGAATCCGCGAACCCGACCCCGGACACCGGGGGAGGTGGAGCCGGCGCCTGTCGGCGCTGACCCTCGTCTGGGCGGTCGTGGCGGCGATCGCGGTGGTCCCGCTCGGCCTGGGCACCGCCCCGCAGGCGCACGCGGCGGGCTCCACCACGGTCACGGGGCCCAAGGTGTGGCAGCCGGCCAGCGGCAGCTACGGCCCCGAGGGCAGCGTGACGGTCTCGCAGACCGGCAACCTGACCAACCAGGTGGTGCAGGTCTCCTGGAGCGGCTTCACCCCCACGGTCGGCCGGCCCGGCGGCGAGCCCGTGACGGTCGTCCAGCCCTACTCGGACAAGGCGATGTACCCCGTCCGGATCTACCAGTGCCGCGGCGAGGACCCGGCGATCACCGACTGCTACGGCAGCACCCTGTACGGCGGTGACCGGGACAAGGGCTTCGAGCAGAAGTTCCCGGCGGCGGGCAACGCCCCCGACTTCCCGTCCAACGCGGTGATCGCCCCGACCGGCCCGGACGGCTCCGGCGCCGCCTCGATCGAGATCCTCACCGGCCAGCAGGCCCCCACGCTGGGCTGCGACGCGCAGCACAAGTGCTCGATCGTCGTCGAGCCCAACTACGGCGGCGACCCGCTCGACCTCCACCAGGAGCAGAACGGCGTCCCGAACTGCGACAACCACGCGATCGACGACGACGGCTTCTTCTTCTACGCGGCGACCGACAGCGTCATGCAGGGCGTGGAGAACTGGGTCACCGGGAACAACGCCAACGAGCAGTGCGCCTGGCGCAACCACGTGGTGGTCCCGCTGGACTTCGCCCCGGCGCCCGCCGACTGCAAGGTCCAGCAGGCGTCCTTCAGCACCGCCGGCCTGGAGATGGCCAACCGGACCATGCAGCAGTGGCGGACCGGGCTCTGCCTGGGCAGCTCCCCGATGTCGCTGCAGTACATCATCGCCACCGGCGAGCCGCAGGCCCGCGCCGACTTCCTGGCCGGCACCGGCACCGACCTCGCCCTGGTCGCCCGGCCCGACCGCTCGCCGGCGCCCCGCCCGTACGTCTACGCCCCGCTGGCCAGCACCGGCATCTCCGTGGTGTACGTGGTCGACGACCCGACCACCGGCCGCCAGATCCGGGACATGAAGCTGAACGCTCGGCTGCTCGCCAAGATGCTCACCCAGTCGTACGCCGCGCTGGGCCCGGTGATCCCCTCCGTGGAGGGCAACCCCAACTGCCTCTTCGCCGACCCGGAGTTCCGCGCGCTCAACCCCGAGAGCGCCAACCTGCACTGGCCGAACTGCAGTTCGCCGGAGGAGCTGACCCCGACCGTGGTCGGCGGCACCACCGACCTCACCTACCAGCTGACCTCCTGGATCGCCGCCGACCCGGACGCCGCCCAGTTCCTGCAGGGCGCGCCCGACCAGTGGGGCATGCACGTCGACACCTTCTACCTGCGGCCCGCGTTCACCGGCTACCCGGTCGAGGCGCTCCAGCGGCAGGACAACTCCGGCGTCCCCGGCGGCAAGGACGCCGCGGGCATCTGGAAGCAGCTGGAGTGGAACCCGACCCTCGGCGGTCTGGTCGACGTCTCCCGGACCATCCTGCAGAACCGGATGACGGCGCTCTCCTCCAACATCCTCAACGGCAACTACCAGAAGCGCCCGGCGCAACCCCAGGGCAGCCGACGGCTGTTCGCCATCATGGACGCCGGCCAGGCCCAGGCCTACAGCCTGCCGGAGGCCGCGCTGAGGAACCCGGCCGGCGGCTTCGTCCAGCCCGACCGGTCCGGCTTCGCCGCCGCCGTGGCGGACATGCCGGTCGACGCCCTCACCGGGACCCAGACCCTCCCCTACGGGCAGGCCGGCAGCGACTTCGCGCGGGACCAGCGGGCCTACCCGCTGACCGCCGTGCAGTACGCGATGGTCCCCACCGCGGGCCTGTCCGCCGAGAAGAGCGCCGCCGTGGCCACCTTCCTCGGCAAGGTCACCGACCCGGGCTGGGGCCAGCTCTACGGCGTCGAGCCCGGCCGGCTCGCACCGGGCTTCCTCGGACTGACGCAGGCCCAGCTCGCCCAGGCCCAGGACGCGGTGAAGCACGTCTCGGCCCAGGACGGCAGCTACCCCGGCAACCAGACGCCGCCCGCGCCCACCACCGAGCCGAAGCCCCCGACCACCGCTCCCGACGGCGGCGGGACCGCCACCGGCGCCGGCTCGACGGGCGGTACCACCGCGGGCGGCACCGCGGCGACCGGCGGCACCGGCCAGTCCGGCGACGGCGGCGCCACCGGTGCCACGGGGAGCGGCGGAGCGACCGGCACCGGGGACGCCACCGGCGGCAGCGGCTCCACCACCGGCTCCACCACCGGCTCGACGATCGGTTCCACGACCGGCTCCACGGGCACCGGCAGCAGCCTCGGTTCCGGTGGCACCGGGAGCGCCGCGACGGCCGGCGGCGCGGCCACCTCCGCCCCGGTGGCGGCCAAGGCCACCCCGGGCGCCACCCCCGCGGCCACCGGCGGCCCGCTGGCCGCCGCCCCGGTCGCGGCCGGCGCCCCCGCGCCCGACCGGCCCGGCACCGCCCGGCTGCTGCTGCCCGTCGCCCTGATCGCCGGCCTGGTGCTGCTGGTCGGCGGACCGGCCGCGCTGTTCCTCGGCGGCACCCCGGCGGGGGCCAAGGCCCTGGCCGGTGTGCGGGCCCAGTGGGCGCGACTGCGCCGCAGGGGCTGAGACCGCGGCGCGCGGTGCTCGGCGGGGCCGCCGTCCCGGCCCCGCCGAGCCCGCGGCCCGCCGCGCACGCCGTTCGTCGGATCCGCCGTTTCCGAGCGCGCCGTTCCCCGAGCGCGTTCCCCGAGCGCGTTCCCCGAGCACCCCGTTCCCGAGCACCCCGTTCCCGAGCACGGAGAGCAGACCATGACAGCCGCCGCCGAGCCCGCGGCACCGCACGACGGAGCACCGTCGCGCCGCGACGGCCGCCCCGACCCCGACGTCCCGCGCGCCATCACCTCCCCCGCGACCCCCGGCGACCGGGTCTTCCGCGGGGTGCTGCGGCTGGCCGGCCTCTCGGTCTTCGCGATCATGGGGCTGATCGCCTTCTTCCTGGTGCTGCGCGGCACCGACGCCCTGCGGGTCGTCGGCTGGTCCTTCCTGACCGAGCAGAAGTGGCAGACCGCCGCCCACAACTTCGGCATCGCCGCCGTCCTGCCCAACGGCCTGCTGATCGCGGTGATCGCGCTGGTCATCGCCGTCCCGGTGGCGCTCGGCACGGCCGTCTTCATCGCCGAGTACGCGCCGGTGCGGCTGCGGGCCGCGCTGATCTCGCTGGTCGACCTGATGGCGGCGATCCCCAGCATCGTCTACGGCCTGTGGGGCCTGTTCTTCCTGCAGCCGAGGATCATCGGGTTCGTCCGCTGGCTGGCCAACCACCTCGGCGACACCGTCCCCTTCCTCAAGGTGCGCACCGGTGACATCGGGACCTCGTACACCTCGTCCACCTTCATCGCCGGCGTGGTGGTCGCCCTGATGATCATCCCGATCATCACCTCGCTCAGCCGGGAGGTCTTCTCGCAGGCGCCGCAGGGCGAGCGGGAGGGCGCCTACGCGCTGGGCTCCACCCGCTGGGGGATGGTCCGCACCGTGGTGCTGCCGTTCGGCCGCGGCGGGGTGATCGGCGCGGTGATGCTGGGCTTCGGCCGGGCGATGGGCGAGACGATCGCCGTCGCGCTGATCATCTCGCCGAACTTCAAGGCCATCACCCACGTGCTGGAGAACGGCGCCAACTCGATCTCCGCGCTGATCGCGCTGCGGTTCGGTGAGTCGGACCGGCTCTCCCTCTCCGCGCTGATGGCGGCCGGGCTAGTGCTGTTCGCGCTCACCCTGCTGGTGAACGTGGCGGCCGGCTTCGTGATCAACCGGTCCCGCTCCGGCTCGGCGACGGCGGACTGACCATGACGAACCGTCACCAGGACCGCCACCCGAGCCGCCACCCGAGCCGTCGACCGGGCCACCGCCGGGACCGTCACCAGGACCGCCACCCGCACCGGCGGGCAGCCCGCGCGACCCACCGCGAGACCCACCGTGAAGGGACCACCCGATGACCACGCTCGACCTGCCGCCGGTCGCGGCGCCCGGGCCCGCCGGCGACCCGGCGCCCGCGGCGCCCGCCCCGCCCCGGCCCGAGAAGCGGGTCCGGCTCGGCGGCGTCACCCGCGACGACGTCCTCACCGTGGCCGGCGCGCTGACCGGCTCGCTCGGCCTGGTCTGGATGCTGTACGAGCGGATCCTGCCGTTCAGCGGCGCCTTCGGCTTCCTGGTCTGCTGGTACCTGCTCTTCCTGCTCGGCTACTACGGCCTCGGCCGGCTGCAGTGGAACCGGATGATGGTCCGGGACCGCCTGGTCGGCGTGGTCGCCTGGAGCTCCGGCGCGCTCGTGGTCGCCCTGATCGTCGACCAGATCGGCTACGTGGCGAGCCGCGGCTACGAGGCCGCCCAGCACCTCAACTTCTTCACCGAGTCGATGGAGCACACCGGGCCGCTCAACCCGATCACCTCGGGCGGCGCCCTCAACGCCGTCGTCGGATCGCTCGAACAGCTGGGCCTGGCGACGCTGTTCGCCGTTCCGCTGGGGATCGCCGCGGCGGTCTTCATGTCCGAGGTCGGCGGCCGGATGGCCCGCCCGGTGCGCACCCTGGTCGAGGCGATGACCGCACTGCCGTCCATCGTGGCCGGACTCTTCATCCTCGGCGTCGTCATCATCACCTTCGGCTTCGAGAAGAGCGGCTTCGCGGCCTCGCTGGCGCTCACCGTGATGATGATGCCGATCGTCACCCGGGCCGCCGAGGTGGTCATCAGGCTGGTGCCGGGCACCCTGCGCGAGGCCTCGTACGCGCTGGGCGGCAGCCAGTGGCGGACGGTGTGGAACGTGGTGCTGCCGACCGCCCGGCCCGGCCTGGTGACGGCCGTGGTGCTCGGCATGGCGCGCGGCGTCGGCGAGACCTCGCCGGTCCTGCTCACCTCCGGCTTCACCTCGCAGTTCAACGGCAACCCGTTCGAGGAGCACCAGGTCTCGCTGCCGCTGTACATCTGGAACTACGTCAAGCAGCCCTACGACGGCATGATCGCGCGCGGCTTCGCCGCCGGACTGACCCTGATGGGCGTCGTGCTGATCCTCTTCGTCACCGCACGGGTGCTCGGCGGCCGCCGGCCCGGGCAGCTGACCCGCGCCCAGAAGCGCCGGATCGCCCGCGAGGCCCGCCGCCTGGAGGCGGCCGCCGCGCACGCCGTCGCCACCCCGTACGGGCTCCGGCCGAGGAGGCGCTGATGTCCGGCCGGGCCGACGACCTGCCGGCGACCCACCGGGCCGGCGACCTGCCGGCGACCCACCGGGCCGGCGACCTGCCGGAGACCCACCGGGCCGGCCCAGCGCCGGCGCCCCGATCCGCCGGCCCGGTGCCGGCGACCCGACCGACCACCCTCCGTACCAGAGGAGTTCCCATGTTCCGGGAGGCCGCAAGGCGCTCCGTGGCCCGGCTGCTCGCGGGGCTGCTGTCCCTGCTGCTCGCCGCGGCCTCCCTGCTGACCGGGCTGAGCACCCCGGCGTACGCGGCGGTCGCGCTGAGCGCCGACGGCTCCAGCTGGGCCGGTCCGGCGATCGACCAGTGGCGCCAGGACGTCGCCTCGCAGGGCATCCAGATCAACTTCAACCCGGTCGGCTCGGCGGCCGGCCGCAACCAGTGGTCGATCGGCCAGGACGACTTCACCGCCTCCGACGTGCCGTTCCGCTCCGCGCCGGACACCGGCCTCGGCCAGTCCGGCCACAGCTCCGGCTCCGGCGAGCCGGAGAACCCCACCTACGGCTTCTCCTACGTGCCGATCACCGCGGGCGGCACCACCTTCATGTACAACCTGGTCGTCGGCGGCAAGCAGGTCCGCGACCTGCGGCTCTCCCCGCAGAGCGTGGTGGACATCTTCACCGGGAAGATCACCAACTGGAACGACCCGAGGATCACCGCCGACTACGGGAAGGCCCTGCCCAGCCTGCAGATCACCCCGGTGATCCGCTCCGACGGCTCCGGCGCCACCGCGCAGTTCACCCGGTGGATGGAGCACACCCACAAGGCCCAGTGGGACGACTACTGCACGTCGGTCAACGGCGTCACCTGCGGCGACTACACCGAGTTCTTCCCGTCCTCCGGCCGGATGGTCGCGCAGAACGGCTCCGACGTGGTGGCCGGCTACATCAAGGCCTCCTCCAACGTCGGCACCATCGGCTACGACGAGTACGCCTTCGCCAAGCGCAGCAACTGGCCGGTCGTGAAGGTGCTCAACCAGGCCGGGTACTACTCCCTGCCGACGGCCTCCAACGTGGCCGTGGCGCTCACCGCCGCCAGGATCCGCGGCGTCGACGACGGCACCGCGCCGAACGACCCGAACTACCTGCAGCAGAACCTCGACGGCGTCTACACCATGGACGACCCGCGCGCCTACCCGATCTCCAGCTACAGCTACCTGATCGTGCCGCGGGCCGGGGCGGCCCTCCCCCCGCCGCCGCGGTTCACCAACGACAAGGGCGGCGCGCTCAGCCGCTTCCTCGACTACGTGCTCTGCGAGGGCCAGGGCGAGGCCGACGGCCTCGGCTACTCGCCGATCCCGCGCGGACTGGTCCGCGGCGGACTGCTGCAGACCAAGAGCATCCCGGGCAACGCCAGCAAGGTCGACCCGAACACCCTCGCCAACTGCCCCAACCCGACCTTCAACGCGGCCGGTGAACTGACCGTCCTCAAGAACGCCCCGCAGCCCAGCCCCTGCGACAAGCAGGGCACCCCGCTGGACTGCACCGTGCAGAACGGCCAGCCGGTCAAGACAGGTTCGGGCTCCGGTGGCTCGACCGGCGGCGCCGGCAGCACGGGCGGCTCGGCGGCGGCGGGCGGGGCCGGCGGCACCGGCGGCTCGGGTGGCGGGAGCGGTGCGCGCACCGGCGCCGGCACGGCCGCGGGCGGCACCGGCGGCAGCGGCGGCACCGGTGGGGGGTCCGGCGGGGCCGGCACCGGTGGTGCGGGCGGTACCGGCGGGACGGGCGGCACCGCCGGGTCCGGCGGGGCGGGTGCCGCCGGTGGCGGCGACGCGGCCGCCGCCGGCGACCCGAACGCGGCCGGCGGAGCGGCCCCGGGCGAGGACCCGACCACCGAGGACGTGATCGACCCGCAGACCGGCCAGGTGGTGGCCCGCGCCCGGGCCGGCGGCGAGGTCGCGGCGAACGTGGTCGAGGTCGCCGGCAAACCCGAGGACTGGACGCTGAGCACCCTCACCGCCGTCGAACTGCTCGCCGTCGTGCTCGTCCCGCCGCTGCTCGGCCGGCGCCTGCTGCGCCGGCGCAAGTCCTCGGACGGCACCTCGTGACCGCCCCCGTGCTGGAGAAGCCGGCCGCCGCCCCCGCGCGGCCGGCCGGGCCCGCCGGCGCACCGCCCGCGGGCCCGGCACCCCGGCCCGCCGTCACCCCCGCCCGCCGCCGCTTCCTCCAGGGCGCCTGGGCGGCCAGCCTGCTGGCCGCGCTCGTCCTCGGCTTCGTCGGCTACCTGTTCACGCTCTCGCACCTGCAGGAGCGGCACTACCAGTCCACCGCCCACAAGACCTTCCGCGACCAGCTCGCCCGGGCCGTCGCACCCACCGGGACGGCCGCCGACGGCGCCCCGGTGGCCCTGCTGGACATCCCGGCGATCGGGCTGCACCAGGCCGTCGTGGTCGAGGGCACCACCGGCCGGGACCTCATGCGCGGGCCCGGCCACCGCCGCGACACCGCGCTGCCCGGCCAGGGCGGCGTGGCCGTCGTGTTCGGCCGCGGCGCCACCTTCGGCGCGCCGTTCGCCAGGCTCTCCGAGCTGCGGGTCGGCGACCGGATCGAGGCCACCACCGGGCAGGGGAAGTTCAGCTACACCGTCAACGTGTACGGCGACGGCGACCACCCGATCAGCGACCCGGTCCGCAACCGGCTCGTCCTGGTCACCGGGGACTCCGACTGGATCCCCGGTTCCACCGTGATGATCGGCGCCCGGCTGGACGGCGACCCGGAGCAGAACCCCGGCGGACGGCCGGCGACCGTCGCCTACGACAAGGCGCTGGCCGCCGACAAGGGCGCGCTGGCCGCGCTGCAGCTGTGGTCGCTCGGCCTGCTGGGGGCGGTGGTCGGCGCGCTCCTGCTGGCCCGCCACTGGCGGCGCTCGGCCGCCTACCTGAGCGCCGCGCCGGTGGTCGCCGCCCTGCTCTGGGCGGTCTACGAGAACGCCGCCGCCCTGCTGCCCAACCTCTACTGACGCGCGCCCGGAGGCCCGTACCGATGACGGATGCACCGATGACCGACCTGCCGATCACCGACCTCCCGGCGGCCGGCCCGACGACCGGCGCCGGGGCCGTGGACCCGGTCGCCGACACCCTCACCCTCCCGCCGACGCCACCCGGCGCGCACCCCGGCGGGCCGCTGGCCGGGCTGGAGACCCGCGAGGTCTCCGCCTGGTTCGGCACCCACAAGGTGCTGGAGCGGGTCTCGCTCGCCATGCCGGCCGGCGAGGTCACCGCGCTGATCGGCCCGTCCGGCTGCGGCAAGTCCACCTACCTGCGGATCCTCAACCGGATGCACGAGATGGTCCGCGGCGCCGCCCTCTCCGGCGAGGTGCTGCTGGAGGGGGACGACGTCTACCGCCCCGGGCGGCGCCCCGCCGAGGTGCGGCGCCGGATCGGCATGGTCTTCCAGCGCCCCAACCCGTTCCCGGCGATGTCCATCCAGGACAACGTGGCCAGCGGGCTGAAGCTCGCCGGGATCAAGGTGTCCAAGGAGGAACGCCGCGACCTCGTGGAGACCAGCCTGCGCCGGGCCGGGCTCTGGGAGGAGGTCTCCGGCCGGCTGCACACCCCGGGCGGCGCGCTCTCCGGCGGGCAGCAGCAACGCCTGTGCATCGCGAGGTCGTTGGCGGTCTCGCCGGACATCCTGCTGATGGACGAGCCGTGCTCGGCGCTCGACCCCACCTCCACCCGGCGGGTCGAGGAGACCATCGCCGAACTGCGCGGGCGGCTCACCATCGTGATCGTCACCCACAACATGCAGCAGGCCCAGCGGGTCTCGCAGACCTGCGCGTTCTTCCTGGCCACCCACGACACCCCGGGGCGGATCGTCGAGGCCGGGCCGACCGCACAGGTCTTCGGCGACCCGCGCGACCAGCGGACCTCGGACTACGTCAACGGCCGCTTCGGGTAGGGCCGGCCGCCGGGATCGGCGGGACCGGAGCCGGCCGCCGGGATCCGCCGGCCGGGCCCGGCCGTCAGCTCCGGGGGAGGGCGAGGAGCTCCTCGAGCACCGCCGCGACGCCGTCCTGCTTGTTGCTCACGGTGTGCCGCGCCACCGCCGCCAGCACCTGCGGGTGCGCGTTGGCGACGGCGTAGGCGGTGCCCGCCCAGTCCAGCATCTCCAGGTCGTTCGGCATGTCGCCGAAGGCCACCACCTCGCTCCGGTCGATCCCATGCCCGGCGCACCAGTGGGCCAGCGTGCTGGCCTTGGTGACGCCGGGCGCGCTGATCTCCAGCAGCGGGATCGGCGCCGAGCGGGTGATCTCGGCCAGGTGCCCGGCCGCCTCCCGGGCCTCCGAGAGCAGCTTGTCCGGGTCGAGGTCCGGGTGCTTGGCCAGCAGCTTGAACAGGCCCCGGACCGCCCCACCGGCCCCCAGCAGCTCCTCCGCCGGGCCGATCGGATGGTCCTCGTCCTCGCCCCACATCGGCACCTCGTACCCGGGCTCGCGGGCGAACCCGGCCGGGTACTCGAAGGCGAACGAGGTGCCGGGCAGCTTGGCCCGCAGCACCTCCACCACCTCCAGCGCCGTCGCGGCCGGGAGCGGGAACGACTCCAGCAGCTCGCCGCGCCGGACGTCCACCACCGCGCCCCCGTTCGAGCAGATCGCCAGCCCGTGGCCGGCGATGTGCGCGCTCACCTGCTGCATCCAGCGCGGCGGCCGCCCGGTCACGAACACCACCTGCACCCCGGCCGCCTCCGCCGCCGCCAGGGCCGCTGCGGTGCGTTCGCTGACGGTGCCGCCGGCGCACAGCAGGGTGCCGTCCAGGTCGGTGGCGATGAGGCGGGGAGCGGTGCGCGGTTCGGTCACCGGTCCATCTTCGCCCATGGGTACGGCGCCGGTCACCGCCGAGGTTGCGGTCGCCCGGCGGGGCCCGCGGGCCGTCTCCCGGACTCCTCCCGGCCGCCCGCCGTCCGCGTCACGGCCGGGTGCCGTCCGCCCGCGAGCCCGCTTTCGGTCCCCGAGGCGCCGTTTCCGGCCTATTCCCCGGTGGCCGGCGTGTCCTGCCCGGGGCGGCGGGCAGGACTGTGGACGGTGTCCCCGTCGGCAGGAAGAGCCATGCCCACTCGCCAGCTCGGACAGCAGCACCCCGTGACCGCCCCGCCCGCCGCCGCCCGCCCCGGCCGCCCGCCGGACGTACGGGACGACTCCCCGCCCGACCCGCCGTCCGGCTCCCCGTCCGGTTCCCCGTCCGACGTCGCACCCGACTTCGCGCCCGAGGCCTCGCGCGAGCCGGTCCTGCTCGGCGACGTCCTCTTCCACGCCCTCGCCGAGATCGCCCGCCGCGCCCCCGAGTCCCGGTTCCCGGCCCAGCGCACCCGCCCGCACCCGTAGCCGGGCGTCCGGCCGCCCCGGCGATCCGGCCGCCGACTACGTGAGCTGGGCGAGGCCCTCGGTGGCGATCCGCTCGAACACCGCGAGGTCGTTCTCGAAGATCGAGTCCGGCACCGGCCAGTGGACCACCAGCTCGGTGATCCCCAGCTCGCGGTACGTCCCGGCCCAGTCGACGAAGGCGTCCAGCGAGGCCAGCGGCTTCTCCGCCGTCGAGCCCTGCAGCAGCACCTTCTCCAGCGCGGCCACGTCCCGGCCCTTCGCCTCGCAGGCCGCCGTCAGCTTCGCGATCTGCTGCGCGATCACCGCGGGCGCCTGCTCCACCGGCACGTCCGCGGGCCCCTTCGGGTCCCCGTACGTCACCCACCCCTGCCCGTGCTCGGCCGCCAGCCGCAGCCCGCGCGGCCCGGTCGCGGCGACGTAGAACGGCACCCGCGGCGACTGCACGCACCCGGGGACGTTCCGCGCCTCGACCGCCGAGTAGTACGTGCCCTCGCGGGTCGTCGCGTCGGTGCGCAGCAGCTCGTCCAGCAGCGGCAGGAACTCGCCGAACCGGTCCGCCCGCTCCTTCGGCGACCACGCCTCCTGCCCCATCGCCGTCGCGTCGAAGCCCGTCCCGCCGGCCCCGATCCCCAGCGTCACCCGCCCGCCGGACACGTCGTCCAGCGTGATCAGCTCCTTGGCCAGGGTCACCGGGTGCCGGAAGTTCGGCGACGTGACCAGGGTCCCGAGGCGGATCCGCTCGGTCGCGCACGCCGCCGCCGTCAGGGTCGGGACGGAGCCGAACCAGGGCTCGTCGCGGAACGACCGCCAGGACAGGTGGTCGTAGGTGTACGCGGCGTGGAACCCGAGGTCCTCGGCCCGCCGCCAGATCTTCTGCCCCTCGCTCCACCGGTGGATGGGGAGGATCACGGTGCTCAGACGCATAGGGCCGACCCTACGCCGCCCAACGGCCGCCGACGTGGCGCACACCGCAGTATGCTCGCCTCATGGCAGCTACTACCCGCATCACGGTCACTCTGCCGTCCGAGCAGGTGGCCGAGCTCAAGAAGCTCACCGACAACGTCTCCGGCTATGTGGCGGAAGCCGTCGCCCGCCAGATCCGTCACCAACTGCTCGCGGAGGAACTACGCCGCCACGAGGACGAGCACGGCGAGTTCACCGATGAGGAACTGGCGACCGCCCAATCCCGGATCTTCGGATCGGCCGAGTCCGAGTCCTCGGCGAACGCGGCGTGACCAACCGCATCGAGACCGTCGTCCTGGACTCCCAGGGGTTGTCCGCCTGGATCTCGCAGGACCGGGGCGTGCTCGCGATGCTCCGGTCCTTCCACACCATGGCGGCTGACCTGGTGGTCTGTTCCAACACCATCGTGGAGGTGGCGCACGCACGAGTGAACACTCCCCGGCTGAACTGGATTCTCTCCCAGGTCAAGGTGGAGGCGGTCACCGAACAGGCGGCTCGGGCCGCTGCGGCACTGCTCAAGCAGGCCGGCCTGCACGGCCACAAGTACGCGATCGACGCCACCGTCGCCGAGATGGCGCTCCGCCAGCCCGGACCGGTAGCGGTGCTGACGTCGGACGTCGACGACATGGCGAAGCTCTGCGGCACCCGGGTTCGGCTCGTCGGGATCTGAGTCGGAGCGAGGCCCGGACGGGCCGCGCACTCCGTCCTGACGGATCGCGTGTCCGGTGGCCGGCTCCCGGATCCGGCGGTGCGGACCGGGTCACCGTCGGAATCAGCGCTGGAGCCAGCTCAGCAGGGCCGTCGCCGTGAACACCGCGCCCGACGTCAGGCAGACCGCGCGCGGGGTCAGCCACCCGGGGCCTTCCGGGGCCGGCCGCGGAGGCGGGGGCTGCGGGGCCGGAGCCAGCAGCGCGTCCGCGAAGGCCCGGGCGGTCGGCGGTCGGTCCGCCGGATCGACGGACATCGCGGTCCGCAGCAGCAGGGCGACGTTCGGTGGGAGCTCCGTTCCGGCCGGGAGCGCCGACAGCGTCGAGGCGGTCGGCCGGTCGGTCATCAGGGCCGTGGCGCGCCCGCCGGGGCCGAAGGGCTTCTGCCCGGTCAGCAGCTCGTAGGCCACCACGGCCAGCGCGTACACGTCGGCCCTCCCGTCGAACCCGCCGGTCTGGAAGGCCTGTTCCGGTGCCATGTACGCGGGTGTGCCCGTGGTCACCGTCAGCCCGGACGCGTCGGCCAGCTGCTTCGCACTGCCCAGGTCCGCCACCAGCACCGCGGCGGGCACCGGGCCGGTGGCGAGCAGCAGGTTGGACGGCTTGACGTCGCGGTGCACCACGCCCGCCTCGTGCAGGACCTGGACCGCGTAGCCCGCCTCCGCGGCCAGCCGCAGCGCCTCCTGCGGGTCGCACCGCCCGACCCGGTCCGCGAGGGTGCCGCCGGGTACGTAGTCCATGACGAAGTAGGGCCGGTCCTCCTGCACCCCGACGTCGTGCACCCGGACCACCCGCGGGCTGGCGATCCGGCGCAGCAGCCTCGCCTCCGTCAGGAACCGCTCGCGCACATCGGCGTTGGCGGCCCAGTTCTCGGCCAGCACCTTCACCGCGACCTCGGTGTCGAGCTCCGGATCGTAGGCCTTCCAGACCGTCGCGAAGGAGCCGGCTCCGAGCCGCTCCGTGAGGAGGTAACGGCCGAGCTTGCGCATGTGGCAGCATTCTGCCGGAGTCGGGGGGAGCGCGGAACTCCCGTTCGACGAGCGGGATGCCGGGCGGGACGGAACGGGGGATCCGGGTGTTCGAGGACGGCGAGCTGGAACGGCTCGTGGCGGCTGCTCAGGCGGGGGACCCGGGGGCGAGGGAGTACCTGCTGGCCAAACTGCGGCCGGTGGTGCTGCGCCGCTGCTCGCGCTTCCTGCCGCACCACGCCGACGCGGAGGAGGCCGCGCAGGACGCGCTGCTGTCCATCAGCACGCACCTGGGCGACTACGGCGGCCGCGGCTCCTTCCTGGGCTGGGTGACGGTGATCGCCTCGAACGCCGCCCGGTCCACCTACCGCTCGATGCGCCGGCGCGCCGAGGACAGCCACGCCGACCTCCCCGATTCCGTCGACCCGCGCACCACCAGCGTCATCGCCGGGACGCGGCTGGACCTGATGGAGGCGCTGGGCGCGCTGGAACGTCAGCACCCGACCCTGGTGGAGTCCTTCGTGCTGCGCGACCTGGGCGACCTGACCTACGCGCAGGTGGCCGAGGAGCTGGACACCCCGCTGGGCACGGTCAGGGACCGCATCCACCAGGCCCGTCGCTTCATGCGCGGGCGTCTGGCCCCCGGCCTGTGAACGGCGGCCCCGTGGCGGGCGGCGGCCGTGCCGTCGTCCGGCCCCGGTCCGCCGTCGCCGCCCTGGTGGCAGCCGCCGCGCTCGGGCTGGCGACCGGCCGTTTCGTCCTGCCGCCGCCACCCGGCACCACCGCCCACCCGGCAGCGGGGCAGGCCACCACGGTCGGCGGGGCGTCCCGGGCCGCCTCCGCTCCCGCGACGCCCGGCGGGTCGGCGCCCGCGTCCTCGGCCTCCGGATCCGACTCCGCCTCGCCGACCGATGCGACCGGGCCGGTGACGACCGCGAACCTCCTGGAACCCGCGGCGTTCAGCCCGGACGTGGGCATCGGGCAGATCCACGTCACCGACCGGTACGGCGACGGGGTTTACGCCGACACGGCCTGCTCCGGCGAGAAGAAGACCCTGGGCGGGCCCGGCGCCCACTCCCGCGAACTGGTGACCAGCCCCCGCACCAACCCGGGCGACCCCCCGCCGGCCGCCGACCGCGTCGACCAGGTCGCCCGCGAGGTCGCCGCCGAGGCCCCGAGCCCCTCCCTGGCGCAGAGCCTCACCGAGCGTCTGCTGCTGGAGGAGGTGCCCTGCAAGGAGGAACCGCCAGGGCACTGGGTCTACGGAAGGACCACGACGCTGCAGCTCGCCCCGGACGTCACCGCGAGCTGGATGGGCCTCTACCCGGGAGCCTTCAACACCACCGGCAGGGCGCCCGAGGGCAAGGAGCCCTGCGGGGGCATCGCCGTGCTGCGCAGCGGCAGCCACTACGGGGTGCTGGAGGTCCACGCCTGCCTGGGGACGGCCGCGATGGACCGCGTCGTCAGGACCGCTCTGTCACAGCTGTGAAACAGCCGGTCGGGGCTCCAACATTCCCTCCTCCGGCGGCATCTCCCCGGTTGTACGAGGACGCAGCAGGCGTCCCGACCAGCAGGGGGACCAGATGACCGAGAACCAGGCCGTCCAGCAGAAGTCCGTTCGCCGCAACCGGGTCGCCGCCGCCGCGGCCTGCTTCGCCGCCGCACTGATCACGGTCGGCGTCGTCGGCACCCCGTCGGCCACCGCCGACGGGGCCGCGCAGGGCGCCGCCCGTCCGGCTGCGGTCGCGGCCCCCGCGCCCGGACTCGGCTCCGCCGCCCTCGTCCAGAGCGAGGACGCCGTCCGGCAGGGGCTGAACCCGGTCGGCGCGACCGTCGTGCTGACCGGGCGTCAGGGTCTGTCCGCGTGCTCCGGCGAGGAGACGATGCGCGACCTGACCGAGGGCAGGGCCACCGCGTACGCCTCCGTGGCCTGGACCCTCGACACCGACGGCCTCCTGACCGAGTCGGCCGCGAGCGCCCCCACCGGGGCCGAGGCCGCCACCTGGGAGAAGCAGCTCGTCGCGCTCGTCCAGGACTGCCAGGACGAGCCCGCGGGCCACTGGCACTACGGCGCGGCCCACACCCTGACCGTCCCCGGCGGTACCGCCCGCTGGTACCCGGCCTACAGCGGCGACGGCGTCGCCGGCGGCGGGGTCGCGGTCCTGCGCAGCGGCAGCAAGGTCGCCGTCGTCGAGCTCACCGGCCGGGCCGCCGGCGCCCCGAACTCCGTCGAGAGCATCGCCACCGCTGCCCTGAAGCGGCTCTCCTCCTGAACGGCGGGGCCGGCTCCGCCGCCGGGCGGAGCCGGCCCCGGACATCTTCCGGAAGGGGGCGCGGGGGAGGCGCTAGTCTGTCGGCCGCACCTTCAATCTGATCATGTGTTAAACGGGGGTTCATTCGTCATGCCTTCTTCCAGGAGACTGCTCACCACCGCGCTGGTCGCCGCCGCCGCGTTCGGGCTCTCGGCCTGCGGGCCGGACAACGCGTCGGACCAGGGCCAGGGCAGCGCGCCGAGCACCGCCGCCACGGCCGCGCCGACCGGGGCCGCGCCCGGCACGGGGGCACCGTCCCCCGCCGGGACGGGCAAGCCGGCGCCGACCGCCAAGCCGTCGGGCACGGCCGACGGGGAGCCGGAGGGCTTCTGCACCCACGGGCCGCTGCCGGCCGGGCAGAAGTGGATCTACCCGGTCAAGGGCACCAGCGCGACCGCCCTGGTCTACAAGGACACCAAGGACGTCTGCGGCGTCAACGACGTCGGCTTCGACCCGGTGGGCGCCGAGAAGACCGCCCCGTTCGCGCCCACCGCCAAGGGCCACCTGAGCTCGGTGCTGGCCCCGCCGAAGGACGTCAACCTGGCCGACCTGGTCAAGCACATCAGCGAGTGCCTCGCCTCGCCGTACAACGAGAAGGGCTCCTACCCCTGCTCGGTCGGCGACTACAAGGTGGCGATCGACGCCTCCGGCAAGGTCACCGAGCTGTGGGAGCGCGCGCACTCCTGACGGGTCGCGCACCCGCCGCCGGGTCGGGCAGAGGGTGCCGGGTCGGGCAGAGGGCGCCGGGTCGCTCACCGCACGGTGAGCGACCCGGCACCCCCGGCGCAGCCGAACGTCGCGGCGGCCCGCTCCGCGAAGCCGGTCACCAGCTCGCCCATCCGCTCCCGGCCGGGGCCGCCGGCCGGCCGGACGCCGTCCTCGGTGAGCCTGAGGACGGCCTGGTAGGGCTCGGTCCGGCCGTTCAGGGTGCAGCCGAAGACCGCCACCCCGATGCCGTCGCCGCTGATGCCGCCGGCGCCGTCGGTCACCGAGGCGAACAGCGTCCGGCCGCCCTGCCCGGTGACGTCGCAGTCGAGGACGGGCCGGGAGTCCGGCTGCGGCGCCAGGTAGCGCGTGTTCGCGAAGACCCGGGGGGTGCGCCCCAGCAGCTCGGCGACCCCCGGGTCGGCCAGGGCGCCCCGGCACTCGTCGTGCGACAGCGAGACGGCCGGCGGCCGGTACCCGGTGCGGTCGAGGTACGCGTGCCAGCCGAGCAGGCCGCCGCCGAGCAGCAGGGCCGTCAGGCCCGCGGTCAGTGGTCGTGGGTGCCTCACCGGCAGACGTCCTTCTTGCTCGTCGGCAGCCCGTCCCGGGCGATCTGCTCCAGGTCCGTCCGCCGCGGGCCGTCGCCGCCCGCCGGGGCGGCCCCGTCGGCGGTGACCGCCAGTTGGACGTGGGCGACGTGGCCGCCCGTGCAGTAGTCGGAGACGGCGGCGCCGCCGCTCCAGGAGGCGGCCACGCTCCCCGCGTCGAAGGCGTGCGCGTCCGGGTGCCCGGCGGCCTCCGGGGGGAGCACGGCCTCGCCGTCGCGCCGGACGGCGGTGAGGGTGAGCGCGGTGCGGCCGTCGACCCGGATGGTGCAGCTGCGCGGGTCGACGCCGGTGCGGCCGGTCCGCTCCTCCTCGACGTCCTGGCCGCCGGCCGGCAGCAGGCGCCCGAGCGGGGTGCCGGCGCCGGTGGGCAGCCCGCAGAGGCGGGCCGCGCGGCCGGGTGCGTCGGCCGGGCGGTGGCCCCGCCAGTCCAGGTAACCGACGGCGCCCGCGGCGACCACCGCCGCCGCGAGTGCGGCGGGCAGGACCCACCGGCCTCCGGGCCCGGTCACGAACTCCCCTTCGCGTTGGCGCTGAGCCCGTCGGCGACCCCGGTGGTGTAGCCGTCGAGCGCCCGGTCGCCGGCGCTGTCGGCGAGCCGCCGGACGTCGTCGTAGCCGAGGCCGGAGCCGACGGCCGCGTCGCGGACGGCCTGTTGGGCGCCGGTCGCGGCGCCGTTCTTGGCGTCGTCGTTGAAGTTGCGGGCCTCCTGGCGGCCGTCCTCGGTGGTGTCGCGGGAGTTGGCCTCGATCACGCTGTCGGCGATGGAGTCGACGATCGCGCCCGAGATCTCGCCGCCGAGCGGGATCTTCTCGGTCACCGAGCCGATGGTGCTGTTGAAGGCGTCCTTGGCGTACCCGACGTTCGTCTCCAGCGCGTCGTTGTACTCCTTGTCGGAGGCGGCGTGCTGGTTGTGCACCTCGTCGACCCGGGCCTCGTTGAGGACGCCGTTGACCACCCCGCCGGCCCGGCTGGTGTGGTCGATGTCGGCCTGCAGCCGGGCGAAGTCGGTCTGCCCGGCGTCCATGTGGCCGCGGATGACGGCGGTGGTGTAGGCCTGGTTGGCGTTGGTCACCGCGCCGTACGCGTCCGGGTCGCGGCCCAGCGCGTCGAGCAGTCCGCTGACCGGCGCGTCCCGCAGGGAGGCGGGCGAGCCGTTGACGGGCAGGTCGGTGGTGTGCGAGAGCGCGTTCTGGACGTCGCCGATGTACTCGGCGGTCATGTGCCCGAGGCTGGTCCGCATCGGGGCGAGGCTGCCGTCGCCCTTGATCTCGTCGAGCGCGCCGTGGTCGCCGTGGGTGCCGAAGGTGTCGACCACCCGCTGCATCAGGCCCGCCTGCTGTGCGGTGTGCGGGGTCGGCGGGACGGCGGCCGGGCCGTCGTACGGGTGGCCGGTGGTGGCGGCCTCCAGGGCGTGGCCGAGTGCGGCGGGGCCGCCGAGGCGGGTCTTGGCCGCGAGGTCCGGGTCCCGCGAGCCCGTGTCGGGGATCCACTCCTTGTCGTGGACGTAGTAGTCGAAGTAGTCCGCCGGCTTGGGCCGGCCGCCCGGGTCGACCGTGCCGTCCTCGTGGTAGGCGGTCGCCTGGCCGGTGAAGAAGGCGTTGGCCGCCTCGGGGCTGTGGCCGAGCGCCTCCAGGATCGCGGTGGTCGGCCGGAAGCCGGATCCGGCCTCGGGGCCGCCGAGCAGGTTGAAGCCGTGCACCCGGTCGGCGACGGAGGGCGGCGGCGCGGGCCAGTACTTGTCGTCCCTGGTGTCGAGCTGGGTGACGTGCTCGGCGATCGGGCCGAGGAAGTGCGGGTCGTAGTCGCCGGTGGCCAGGATGCCGGAGAGCACCTGGTAGCCGTACGGCACGTAGTCCAGGCCGGTCGGCCGCATCGGCTTGTCCCAGACGGGCTGGGCGCCGGCCTTGCGCAGGGCGGCGGCCCACTCGTCGGACAGGTGCGGCTCGTTGCCGGTGCGGGTGGCGGTGGCCAGGTTGAGGCCGAGGTTCTTCTGGAGCTCCTGGTAGGCCTTCCAGCGCGGGTCGTTCGGGTCCCGGTAGTGCGCCGGGTCGCCGACCATGCTGTTCCAGGACTTGATCAGTCCGCCCGGTCCGAGGTCCTGGTAGAACGCCACGGCGAACTTCGGGTCGCCCGAGTGGGCCGCCAGCAGCGAGTTGAGTTCGGTGAGTTCGGCGTCGCCGATGTCGCCGCCGCGGGCGGCGAGGAGGGCGGCGCGCCTGCCGTCCGCCTCCGGTCCGCCGCCGATGGCCCGGGCGTTGAAGGACTTCTGCGGGTCGGTGCTCGTGTCGGAGCGCAGCGCGTAGGCGATCCGCTCGTCGGCGGCGGTGGCCTCCTGGACGGCGGCGTCGATCGCGTTGCGCGCGGTCTCGGCCTTGCCCCGGTACTCGTTCTGGTAGTCGCGGTAGCCGTCGGGGTCGTGCCGGGTGGCCTGGTCGGCCGGCGGCCAGCTGACGGTGCCGTCGGGGCCCACGGTCAGTCCGGCGGCCACCGCGTCGGCGACGGCCTTCTCCAGCTTGGACCTCGCCGCCTGGAACTCGGTGGCGGCGTCCTTGAAGAGCGAGGCGAGCGCGTTGGCCTCGGTCACCGCCGCGGTCAGCTGCTCGTTGGTGCGCTTGAGGCCCGGTCTGGCCTGGTCGGCCGCGGGGCCGGCCCAGCAGACGGAGAAGATCTTGCCGACCACGGTGGTGTTCCAGTCGTCGTCCATCGACTTGAGCTTCTGGGCGGCGGTGGTCCAGGCGGTGGCGGCGTTCTCCAGCACGTCGAACCGGGCGGTGCTGAGTTCGTGGAAGTCGACCACGGCTGTCGTCCTCTCAGGAGTCCGGTCCGGCTCAGGGGTTGAGGTCGTGCTGCACGGCCGACTCGTTCTGCCGGTAGTTGGCGGCGCTGGTGTTCAGCGCCTGGGTGATCTGGCCGATGGTCGCGCCGAGCGCGGCGACCTGCTGGTCCCAGGTGGTGGCGGCGGCCTGGGCGGCCCGGCCGGTGCTCCAGTTGGCGAGCCCGGTGGCGACCTTGGCGGTGGCCTCGTCGGCGCCCCGGCCGTCGGTGTTGAGCCGGGCGTGGATCTGGTCGGAGTTGCCGCCCGCGGTGGCGAGCACGGTGGGGTCCGCGGCGAAGCCGCCGCCGTCCCCGCCGCCGGGCGCCTGGGCCGAGTTGATCTGCGTGCGGGCGCTCTCCTGGGCCCGGGCCTGCGCGGTGAGGTTGCCGTCCGCGTCGTACGCCCAGGGGTTCATCATCCGGTCGAAGGCCGTCGCCCGGTCCGCCATGTCGTTCTCCCCCTCCGTGCCGGCGCAGCGCTCCGGCACCCCCGTTGGCAAAGAATTCGACCAGGGTACAAGCGCGTTCGGGGTTTGCCGACCGGTGGCGCACGAGCGCACCCCCTAGGGGAGCGGGCCCGCGCCGTCATACCGCAGCAGCAGATCGGCTCGTCATTCCAGCTCATGGCCCTTTCCCCGCAACGCCGTTACGTTGAGGGCGTGTCCACTGCTGTCATCAAGACGGACGGCCTCACCAAGAGGTTCCCCCGGGTCACCGCCCTGGACCGGCTCACCGTCGAGGTGCAGCCGGGCGTGGTCGGCCTGGTCGGTGCCAACGGCGCGGGCAAGTCCACCCTCATCAAGATCCTGCTCGGGCTGGCCCCGGCGACCTCCGGTCGCGGCGAGGTGCTCGGGCTGGACGTCGCCACCCGCGGCTCGGAGATCCGCGAGCGGGTCGGCTACATGCCCGAGCACGACTGCCTGCCGCCGGACGTCTCGGCGACCGAGTTCGTGGTGCACATGGCCCGGATGGCCGGGCTGCCGGCCACCGCCGCCCGCGAGCGCACGGCCGACGTGCTGCGTCACGTCGGCCTGTACGAGGAGCGGTACCGGCCGATGGGCGGGTACTCCACCGGCATGAAGCAGCGGGTCAAGCTGGCCCAGGCGCTGGTGCACGACCCGAGGCTGGTGCTGCTGGACGAGCCGACCAACGGCCTCGACCCGGCCGGCCGGGACGAGATGCTGGCGCTGATCCGCCGGGTGCACGCCGACTTCGGGATCTCGGTGCTGGTCACCACCCACCTGCTCGGCGAGCTGGAGCGCACCTGCGACCACCTGGTCGTCATCGACGGCGGCACGCTGCTGCGGTCCTCGTCCACGGCCTCCTTCACGGAGGCGACGGCCGTGCTCGCCGTCGAGGTCACCGACCACCCGGAGGACCGGCTCCCGGAGCCGGGCGGGGCCGTCCGGGAGCGGCTGGCCGCGGCCGGGCTGTCCGTCCAGTCCGAGGGCTCGCACCTGCTGCTGGTCCGGCTGGCCGGCGAGGACACCTACGACACCATCCGCGACACCGTCGCCGGCCTGGGCCTCGGCCTGGTCCGGCTGGAGCAGCGCCGCCACCGGGTCGCCGAACTCTTCACCGACGACAGCAGGGGAGGGACGGACGATGCCGCTGCCTCCTGAGACCGGGGCCGCCGACTCCGGCGTCATCCACGACATCGGCTACCGGGGCTACACCGGCCCCCGGCTCGGCCGCGGCTACGCGACCCGCTCGCTGTTCACCCAGAGCCTGCGCGCCGCGTACGGGCTGGGGCGCTCCGGCAGGTCCAAGGTGCTGCCGATGCTGGTCCTCGGCGTGGTGTCGATGCCCGCCGTCGTCATGGTGGCGGTCGCGCTGGCGACCGGCGCCGCCGAGCTGCCGCTGGACTACGCGCGCTACCTGTCGCTGTTCGGGCCGATCGTGGCGATCTTCCTGGCCTCGCAGGCGCCGGTGCTGCTCTCCCGGGACCTCAGGTACCACACCGTCCCGCTGTACTTCTCCCGCCCGATCACCCGCGCCGACTACGTCCGGGCGAAGTTCGCGGCCATGGTCTGCGCCCAGTTCCTGCTGATGGCGGCGCCGCTGACGGTCCTCTACCTGGGCGCGCTGCTCGGCCGGCTGGACTTCGGGCACAACACCGGGCACTTCCTGTCCGGCCTGCTCGCCGCGGCGCTGTACGCCCTGGTGCCGACCTCGGTGGCGATGGTGATCGCCGCGGCCACCCCGCGCCGCGGCTTCGGGGTGGCCGGGATCATGGGCTACCTGACGATCAGCTCGGTCGTGGTGGCGGTGCTGACCAGGATCGGCACCGCCACCGAGCTCACCGTCCCGGACTCCGTCCAGTGGGCGGCGCTGCTCTCGCCGAACGACCTGGTGGAGAGCCTGACCAACCAGCTCTTCTCGGTCGGCGGCGTGGACGGCCGGATGCACGCGCCCGGCGGGCTCGGCGCGGCCGTCTTCCTGGTGGCCGCGCTGGCCGTCCCGGCCGCCGCGTACGGGCTGCTGCTGCGCCGCTACCGCAGCGTCTGACGAACCGAGGAGTGTGAGAGGGCGCCATGGCCACCATCAGCATCGACAAGGTCTCCCGCTGGTTCGGGAACGTGGTCGCCGTCAACGACATCAGCATGTCGATCGGGCCCGGCATCACCGGCCTGCTCGGGCCGAACGGCGCGGGCAAGTCCACCCTGATCCACATGATGAGCGGCTTCCTGGCGCCGTCCGGCGGGGCGGTCACCCTGGACGGCGCGCCGACCTGGCGCAACCAGGAGGTGTACCGGCAGATCGGTCTGGTGCCCGAACGGGAGTCGATGTACGACTACCTGACGGGCTGGGAGTTCGTGCTCGCCAACGCCGAACTGCACGGCCTCGCCCAGCCCGGCGCCGCCGCCCGCCGCGCCCTGGACCTGGTGGAGATGGCGTACGCGAAGGACCGCCGCACCGGGACGTACTCCAAGGGCATGAAGCAGCGGGTCAAGATGGCCTCGGCCCTGGTCCACGACCCGGCCGTGCTGCTGCTCGACGAGCCGTTCAACGGCATGGACCCGCGCCAGCGCCTCCAGCTGATGGAGCTGCTGCGCCGCTTCGGCGCGGACGGCCGGACGGTGCTGTTCTCCTCGCACATCCTGGAGGAGGTCGAGCAACTGGCCCGCCACATCGAGGTCGTGGTGGCCGGGAGGCACGCCGCCTCGGGCGACTTCCGGAAGATCCGCCGACTGATGACGGACCGCCCGCACCGCTACCTCGTCCGGTCCGGCGACGACCGCCGGCTGGCGGCCGCGCTGATCGCCGACGGCTCCACCACCGGCATCGAGGTGGACGAGCGGGAGCGGGCGCTGCGGATCGAGGCGGTGGACTTCCAGGGCTTCACGACGCTGCTGCCCCGGGTCGCCCGGGACGCGGGCATCCGGCTGTTCACCGTCGCTCCGGCGGACGAGTCCCTGGAGAGCGTCTTCTCCTACCTGGTCTCGACGTGAGCCGCCCGCGCCGCGCCGTCGGCCCGGGCCGCGCCGGCCGCCCGAGTCACCCGGGCCGCCCGGGCCGCCCCGCCCACGCCGCCGACCCCCTCCCGTACCGGACCCAGGAAAGGGCCGACCGACCATGAACCCGACCGTCGCCCGGCTGACCCTGCGCGGCCTGCTGGGCCGCCGCCGCGGCCTCCTGCTGCTGGTGGTCCCCGCCCTGCTGCTGCTCGTGTCCGCCCTGGCCGGCGGCTCCGACGGGAACGCGCACGAGCTGACCGTCAAGATCCTCGGCCAGCTCGGCCTAGGCACCCTGGTGCCGATCCTCGGCCTGGTGGTCGGCACCGGGGTGATCGCCACCGAGATCGACGACGGCTCGATCGTCTACCTGCTGGCCAAGCCGCTGCCGCGGTGGCAGATCGTCACCACCAAGCTGGCCGTGGCGATCGGCACCACCTGGGTGTTCGCCGCCGTCCCGACGCTGCTCTCCGGCCTGCTGCTGTACGGCACCCGGGACGGGGTCGCGCTCGGCTACACGGTGGCCGTGCTGGTCGCCGGGGCCGCCTACAGCGCGCTGTTCCTGCTGCTCGGCGTGGTCACCCGGCACGCGGTGGTGGCCGGGCTGGCCTACGCGCTGGTCTGGGAGTCGCTGATCGGCAACTTCGTCTCGGGCGCCCGGACGCTGAGCGTCCAGCAGTGGGGCCGGTCGGTGGCCGAGGCGGTCGCCGGGGACGCCGCGATCGGCGCGGACGTGTCCTTCGGGGTGGCCGTGCCGCTGCTGCTGGTGGTCACCGTCGCGGCGACGGTGCTGGCCTCGGTGAAGCTGGCCGGGCTGACCCTGGCCGGGGAGGAGTAGGGCCTGCCGGCGCCCCTGTCCGGCGCCCCTGTCCGGCGCTCCCGCCCGGCGGCCCCGGTCCGGGGCGCCGGACGGTCGGTGCTCAGAGCGTCCGGTTGCGGCCCGCGCCCCAGCCGGCCGCGCCGACCACGGTGACCAGCGCCAGCATCAGCACCAGGGTGGTCGTCCAGCCGCCGGTGAGCTGGTGCAGCGCCCCGGCGCCGACCGGTCCGGCCGCCGCGACCAGGTAGCCGATCGCCTGCGACATCCCGCCCAGCTGGGCGGCACCGGCCGCGCTGCGGGTGCGCAGCACGATGAAGGCCAGGCCCAGGCCGAGCGAACCGCCCTGGGCGACGCCCAGGATCGCCGCCGCCACCCAGGCGCCGGAGACCGGCGCGACCAGCAGCAGCGCGATGCCGAGGCCGTTCAGCCCGGCCATGGCGACGGCCAGCACGCGCTGGTCGGTCATCCGGCCGGCCAGCAGCGGCACCAGGAAGGCGCCGGCCACCTGCACCAGGTTGGAGAAGGCGAAGACCAGCCCGGCCTCGCCGCGGTCCATGCCGTGGTCGGCCAGGATGGTCGGCATCCAGGCGACCAGGGTGTACACCAGCAGCGACGAGATGCCCATGAAGAGGCTGATCTGCCAGGCCAGCGGCGAGCGCCAGATCCCCTCGACCGGTCGGCCCGGCCGGGCCGCCGCGGCGGCGACGGCCGTCCGCTCCTGCCGGGAGCGCAGCACCTGCGGCAGCCAGGCCACCGCGGCGACCAGCGCCAGCAGCGACCAGGCGCCCAGGGAGGCCTGCCAGCCGCCGCCGAGCACGTGCTCCAGCGGGACGGACGTACCGGCCGCGAGGGTCGCGCCGACCAGCATGGTGGTCGAGTAGACGCCGGTCATGGTGGCCGCACGGTCCGGGAACTCCCGCTTGACCAGGCCCGGCATCGACACGTTGAGCACGGCGATGGCGACGCCGATCACCACGCAGCCCGCGTACAGCGCGCCCACCGAGGGCAGCACCCGCAGCAGCACGCCCGCGCCGAGCACCAGCACCGCGCCCAGCACCACCCGCTCGGTGCCGAAGCGCCGGGTCAGCCGGGGGGTGAGCGGGGCGCCGACGCCCTGGAACAGCACCGGCACGGTGGTGATCAGGCCGCTGGCGGTGGTGGAGAGGCCGAAGGTCCGCTGGATCTCGCCGACCATCGGGGAGATCGCCGCCAGGCAGGCGCGCATGTTCAGCGCGACGAGCACGATGCCGGTCAGCAGCAGGGCGGGGTGGGCCAGCCGGCTGCGGACGGGGAGCGGGGCGGAGGAGGTGACGACCGGCTGCTGGGCACGGGTGACGGCCATGGGTGTGCTGTGTTCTTTCGTGAATGTGCTGCGAGGGGTGCGGACGGCGGAAGGGGCGGGTGCCTTACTTCCGGGCCGCGATGGCCGCGAGGAGCTGCTCGACGGCCGCGGTCGGCTCGGCGAGCAGCGCACGACACGCCGCCTCGGCGCGGTCCGGGTCGCCGCTCTCGATCGCGTCGACCAGCGCCTCGTGGGTGGCCACGACCACCTCGGGCATCTCGTGGTCGCCGAAGGCCGTGGTCATCGACTCGCGCACGGAGGCGCCGAAGTAGCGGTACACCTCGGTCAGTGCCGGGTTGTGGGCGGCCTCGACGACGGCGGTGTGGAACTCCAGGTCGTGCTCGACGGTGGCCTCGCGGCCGGCCCGCTCGGGCTGGGAGGCGATCACCTCGGCCTCACGGGCGAGCGCGGCGCGCATCCGCCGGACGTCCTCGGGGGTGTGCCGCAGTGCGGCCAGCCGGGCGGCCTCGGCCTCGAGCGCGGCCCGGACCTCCAGGACGTCGCGCACGCCCGAGCGCTGGACGCCGCGCAGGACGGCCGCCGGGTCGCTGGTGGAGCGGACGAACGTCCCCTCGCCCTGCCGGGAGACCAGCATGCCGGCGTGCACCAGCACCCGGATCGCCTCCCGGACGGTGTTGCGGCCGACCTGCAGCCGCTCGGCGAGCTCGTGCTCGGTGGGGATCTGCGACCCCACCGGCCAGGCCCCGCCGGCCAGTTGCTCGCGCAGCTGGTCGATCGCGGTGTCCACCAGGGAGCGCCGTCCGGCCGCCTGCAGGCTGCTGCCGTCGCTGGTCATGCCGGAACCTCCCTCTGCGGTGCGGACCGTCTGCGGACACCGGCCTCCGAGCCGGTCATCGGTCATCCTACAACTGCTTGCCCGGTCATCCTACAACTGGGCGTGAACAGCCGCGGAACGGCACGCGGCGAGACGCGGCCGGCCGAAGGCGGGGCCTCGGGTGCAGGGGCCCGGCGGGGGCGGACGAGGGCCCTAGCGGGCCGGGTAGAGACGCTCCAGGACGACGGCGACGCCGTCCTCGTCGTTGCCGGCGGTGACCTCGTCGGCGACCGCGAGCAGCTCCTCGTGGGCGTCCGCCATCGCCACGCCGTGCGCCGCCCAGCCGAACATCGGCACGTCGTTCGGCATGTCGCCGAAGGCGATGGTGTCGGCCCCGCGGACGCCCAGGCGGCGGGCGGCGACGGCCAGACCGGTGGCCTTGGACAGGCCCAGCGGCAGCAGTTCGACCACACCGGCACCGGCCATCACGGCGCCGACCAGGTGGCCGGCGACCCGGCGGGCCGCCTCGGCGAGCGCGTCGTCGGTCATGCCGGGGTGCTGGACGTAGAGCTTGCTGACCGGGGAGGCGAGCAGCTCGCCCCGGTCGACCCGGACGACGGGCAGGTCGGAGCCGATCAGCAGCTCGTACCCGGGCCCGGCCAGCACCTGGCCGTCCAGCCCGTCCTGGCTGGCGGCGACGGCCAGCGGGCCGGTCTCGGCCTCGATCTCGGCGAGGGCGAGCGCGGCGAGCCGGCGGTCCAGGGTGAGTGAGGTGAGCAGCTTGTGCGCGCCGGCGTCGTACACCTGGGCGCCCTGGCCGCAGACCGCTATCCCGGTGTAGCCGATCTCGTCGAAGACCGGCCGGGCCCAGACGGCCGAGCGGCCGGTCACCACGATGTGGAGGGCACCCGCGTCGGTGGCCGTGGCCAGGGCGGCGCGGGTGCGCTCCGAGACGGTCTCCGCGCTGGTCAGCAGGGTGCCGTCGAGGTCGGTGGCGACCAGCCGGTAGGGCAGGCCGCCACCGTCCGGACGTGCGCCGTCCCGGGAGAGGGGGCTGGGGCTGGTGGTGCTCATGGCCGTACGTCTCCCGGGAGTTGCAGGTGCTGCGGGTGGCTCGGTGCTACTCGACCGGGCTACTTGACCGGCTCGAGGACGGTCCGCCCGCCGAGGAACGGCCGCAGCGCCTCCGGCACGACGACCGAGCCGTCGGCCTGCTGGTGGTTCTCCAGGATCGCCACGATGGTGCGCGGGACGGCGACCAGGGTGCCGTTCAGGGTGGCCAGCGGGCGGGTCTTGCCCTCCTCGCGCATCCGGATGGCGAGGCGCCGGGCCTGGTACTCGGTGGTGTTGGACGTCGAGGTGACCTCGCGGTACTTGCCCTGGGTCGGGATCCAGGCCTCGATGTCGAACTTGCGGGCGGCCGAGGCGCCGAGGTCGCCGGAGGCGACGTCGATGACCCGGTACGGCAGCTCCAGCGCGTTGAGGAAGTCCTTCTCCCACTGCAGGAGGCGGCGGTGCTCGTTCTCCGCGTCCTCCGGCGTGGTGTAGACGAACATCTCCACCTTCTCGAACTGGTGGACGCGGATGATGCCGCGGGTGTCCTTGCCGTAGGTGCCCGCCTCGCGGCGGAAGCAGGACGAGTAGCCGGCGTAGCGCAGCGGCAGCTTGTCGGCGTCGAGGATCTCGTCCATGTGGTACGCGGCGAGCGGGACCTCGCTGGTGCCGACCAGGTACCGGTCGTCCTCGGCGAGGTGGTAGACGTTCTCGGCGGCCTGACCGAGGAAGCCGGTGCCGTCCATGGCGGCCGGCCGGACCAGGGTCGGGGTGATCATCGGGATGAAGCCGGCCGCGGTGGCCCGGGCGATCGCCATGTTGACCAGGGCGAACTCCAGCAGCGCGCCGACGCCGGTCAGGTAGTAGGAGCGGGCACCGGCGACCTTGGCGCCGCGCTCGGTGTCGATCGCGCCCAGGATCTGCCCGAGCTCGACGTGGTCGCGGGGCTCGAAGCCCTCGGCGGCGAAGTCGCGGGGGGTGCCGATCTCCTCCAGCGTGACGAAGTCCTCCTCGCCGCCGACCGGGGCGGCCGGGTCGATGAGGTTCGCCAGGGAGCGGAGCAGGCGGTCGGCCTCCTCCTTGGCGGCGCCCTGCTCGGCGTCCGCGGCCTTGACCTCGGCGGCCAGTTCCTTGGTGCGCTGCAGCAGGGCGGTCTTCTCGTCGCCCTTGGCCTGGGCGACCTGCTTGCCGAGCGCCCGCTGTTCGGCGCGGAGTTCGTCGAAGCGACTGCCCGAGGACCGGCGCCGTTCGTCGGCGGAGAGGAGGGCGTCGACCAGGTCGACGTCCTCGCCACGGACGCGCTGCGAGGCGCGCACTCGGTCAGGGTCCTCACGGAGCAGGCGAAGGTCAATCACAGGCCCAAGCGTACCGGGCGGGGACTCCTCCACCGGTACCGGTTTTCCCCTGGGGATAACCGCCCACAGCCTGTGGATAACTTCTGTGGGAACTCGACCGGGCCCCGGTTATCCACAGCCTCCGGCCCTGGCCTGTGGATCGAAGGGGAGTGGAGGCGTCCGGGTGTCGAAACCAGAGAATTGAGGTTTCAAACCTCATTTGACCTTCCCGAGTGAGGGAATTGAAGCACTCGTTCGGGTGATTTGCTGGCACACGGGTGACTCTGGTCCGATTAGTCATCTCTGCGCCGCTTCCCGATGATCCGACCGAAAGCTGCAGTGGCTATACCGGTTTGTCGACTCATCCCCAGGCCTGTGGATAACTTTCGGCTGTGGATAGTCCCCGCCCCTGTGGACGGCGGGATCCGGCGTCGCCGCCCCCTGTGGACGACGGGTGCGGTCATGCGCCCGGCCCCGGAGAACCGGGCGAAAACGATCGGAAAAGGTCGGAAGGACGCCGGAAAGACAAGGGGCGTCGATCAGACGTCCCCGCGCCCGTCGAGGCAGCGGGAGAGCCAGTCGGCGGCCGCCGTGAAATCGGCGTCCGAGGTGCCCGGCCGCCGCTGCGTGGACTCCTGCCGGTCGGCGCGCGGATAGGAGCCGAGGAAGCGCACCTGGGGGCAGATCCGCTTGAGCCCCATCAGCGCCTCGGCCACGCGGCGGTCGGACAGGTGCCCCTCGCAGTCGATCACGAAGCAGTAGTTGCCGATGCCCTCGCCGGTCGGCCGGGACTCGATCCGCATCAGGTTGACCCCGCGCACCGCGAACTCCTGCAGCAGCTCCAGCAGCGCGCCCGGGTGGTCGTCCGGCAGCCAGACCACCATCGAGGTCTTGTCCGCGCCGGTCGGCGAGGAGACCCGGCCCGGGCGGCCCACCAGGACGAAGCGGGTGGTCGCGGTCTGCGCGTCCGCGATGTCCTTGACCAGCGGGTCCAGACCGTAGATCGGGGCCGCGAACTCGCCCGCGAACGCCCCGTCGTAGCGGCCCTCGGCGACCAGCCGGGCGCCGTCCGCGTTGGAGGCCGCCGACTCCCACTGCGCCTCCGGCAGGTTGGCCGCCAGCCAGCGGCGCACCTGGGCCTGCGCCACCGGGTGGCTGGTCACCGTCTTGACCCCGGACAGCTCGGTGCCCGGCCGTACCAGCAGCGCGAAGGAGATCGGCAGCAGCACCTCGCGGTAGATCATCAGCGGGGCGCCGGCGGCCAGTTCGTCGTTGGTCGCGGTGACCGCGCCCTCCACCGAGTTCTCGATCGGGACGAACGCCCCGGAGGCCTCCCCGCCGCGCACCGCGTCCAGCACCAGCGGCACCGTGGCCAGCGGCACCAGCTCCCGGGTCGCCGCCTCGGGCAGGGTGCGCAGCGCCGCCTCGGTGAAGGTGCCGGCCGGGCCGAGGTAGGTGTAGCGGGTGGCCGACATGACGCCTCCTGGGAAACGGGTGGAACCGGGGCAGGGTGGTGCCGAAACAGCCACCATAACGACTTCGCGGTCCGGGCAGGAAAGCGTTCCAGCAGCCGGGACCGGGGGCCGACGGGCCCGTGGGCCGGGGCCCGTCCGGCGGGATCCGCCCGACGGGCCCTACCCGTCGAGCAGCTGCTGGCCGAGGTAGCCGCCCGCGGGGACGCCCGGCGGGACGGCGTACAGGCCGCTGGCCTCGTGCCGCAGGAAGCGGGAGAGGCCGTCCCCCCGGGACAGCTTGCGCTGCACCGGGGTGAAGCCCCGGCGGGGGTCGGACTGGAAGGCGAGGAACAGCAGCCCGGCGTCCGGCGACCCGTCGGGCAGCAGGCCGTCGTGGTACGAGAAGCCGCGCCGCAGCATGGCGGCCCCGCCGTTGGCGGCCGGGGCGGCGACCCGGACGTGCGCGTCGGAGGGGATCACCAGTGCGCCGTCCGGCCCCTGCGCGGCCAGGTCGACCGGGGTGCGCTCGCCGGCCCCGGCGGGGGCGCCGAGCGGGGCGCCGTCGGACTTGCGCCGGCCGATCACCCGCTCCTGCCGGTCCAGCGGCAGGGCCTCCCAGGTGTCCAGCAGCATCCGGATCCGCCGGAACACCAGGTAGGAGCCGCCGGCCAGCCAGGCCGGCTGGTCCGGACCGGCGGTGCAGAACACCTTGGCGGCGAAGCCGTCCTCCCCGGGCCTGGGGTTGTTGGTGCCGTCGATCTGCCCCATCAGGTTGCGGCCCGTCACCGGGCGCGCGGTGGCGCCCGGCGTGCGGGCGAAGCCGGCCGACTGCCAGCGCAGCGCCGCCGTCCCGGCCGCCTGCCGCTGCAGCACCCGCAGCGCGTGCACGGCCACCAGGGCGTCGTCGGCGCCGATCTGGACGAAGAGGTCGCCGTCGCCGCGGGCCGGGTCGAGCGCGTCGGCGGGGAAGGCCGGCAGCGGTTCGAGCGCCTGCGGCCGGTGGTCGGCCAGCCCGGCCTTGTCGAACAGCGCGGCCCCGAAGCCGACGGTGACGGTGAGCGCGCAGGGGCCGGCGTCCAGCGCCACCTGGTCGTCGGAGTCCTCGGGGGGCTCCCCGGCGGTCAGCCGCTCGGCGGTGCGGGTCCAGCGCCGGAGCAGGGTGCGCAGGCCGTCCCGGCCGACGCCGTCGGCCAGGTCGAAGGCGGCGAGCTGGACCCGGGCCTGCTGCGGTTCGAGGATGCCGGCCTGGTGCTCGCCGTGGAACGGCACCCGGGCCGCACCGAGCGCGCCGCCCGGTGCCGGGGCCTGCGCCCCGCCGGAGCGGTCCAGGACGACGGCGCCGGCGACGCCCGCGCCGGCGCCGGCCAGCAGTCCGGCGCCGGCGGTGCCGAGCAGCGCCCGCCGGGTGAGGCCGGACCGGCCCGTGCCGCCGGCGGGGGCGTCCGCCGGGGTGTCCGCGGGGGCGCCGTCCGGCGTGGCGCGGTCGGGCGTGGTGTGCTCCATCGAGGTCAGCCGATCTTGAACTGCTGGGTGGGGGTGGTCTGGTCGATGTCGGAGGAGCGGATCTGCACCGACACGACCCAGGTGCCGGTCAGCGGCAGCTGTGCGGAGCCGCTCCACCGGCCGGTGCCCTCGGGGGTGAGCGCCACCGGCAGCGGGCCGAGGTCGCGGTCCGGCAGGGTGAAGGCCAGCTCCACCTCCGGGACCTCCACCGGCTGGCCGTCCGCGCCGTCCAGCTTGAGGTGCACCTCGTTGGGGCCGGTCCGGGCCGGGTTGAGGGTGACGGTCGCGGTGCCCTTGGCGTTCGGCGTCCGGCCCTTGGTGTCGTACGGCAGCTTGAGCTCGACGGTGCGGCCGGGCTCGGTCTGCGGGGCGGGTGCGTCCCCCGCCGCAGGGCCGGCCGGGGCGGGGGCGGCGGCCCCGGCCTTGACCTCTCCCGCGACCCGTCCGGGCGGGGAGTTGGTGAGCAGGGTGGTGACCACCAGGACGGCCACCGCGACCGCCGCCTCGACCAGCACCGAACGGCGCAGTCCGGCGCGGGTCGGGGTCAGCCCGCGGTCGCGTCCGGCGCTCTGCCGGGCGGCCTGCTGGCGCTCCAGCTGGGCCTGCCGGACCGGGTCCGCGGACCGCGCCGCGGCGCCGACCGGCTCCGGCACCTCGGAGGGTTCGACCTCGGCGGCCTCGGCCGGGGCCGAGCGCAGCCGGGACAGCCAGGAGCGAGAGGTCCACGCGACGCCCAGCATGGCGAGCACGCAGCCAGTCTTCACCAGCAGCAGCCGCCCGTACTCGGTGCCGGTCAGGGCGCCCCAGCTGCCCAGGCCGCGCCAGGACTGGTAGAGGCCGGTGGCGACGAGCACCGCGACCGCACCGAAGGCGATCCGGGAGAAGCGGTCGACGACCTCGGCGCCGACGCCCTCGCGCAGGCCGACCAGCAGCGCGGCCAGGCCGCCCAGCCAGAGCGCCATCGCGATCAGGTGCAGCATGCCGAGTGGCAGCGCCAGCCAGACCTGGATGCCCACGGCGGCGTGGTCGGCGCCGACCCAGGTCGCCGACAGGGCGACGGCCAGCACCAGCCCGGCGACCCCGAGGCCGAGCCGGGCCTCGCGCTGGGGCCGTTCGGCGGCCCGCTGCTCCAGCTCCCGCAGTTCGGCGTCCTCGGCGTCGGCCGCCGCCTCCGGGCCCCCGGCACCGGTCGCGGCGGGCCGGGCGGGCTGCCCCAGCTGGCCGACCAGCAGCGAGAGGAACACCCCGCTCGCGGCGAGCAGCAGCAGCCGGGCGGCCAGCGCGGTGCCGATCCGCTCGTCCAGGGTGGCGCGCACCAGGGAGAGGTCGAGCGCCTTGCCGATCCCGGAGCCGCGCTCGTACGGGCCGCGCAGCATCAGGACCGCGACGGTGGAGGCGAGCAGCGCCGTCCAGCCGGTCATCAGCAGCCGCTGCACCCGGCGCCGGGCCGCCCCGCCGGGCCAGCAGAGCAGGACGAACCCGGCGACGCCGGCGAGCAGGGCGAACGCGGCGTAGGCGACGGTGCGACCGGTGCCGTAGAGGGCGGCGACCAGGCCGTCGGCCTTGGCGCCCTGCAGCGCGGTGGCGGACACCGAGGTGTCCGAGGGGGCGCCGACGGAGAAGGTGAAGGCGCCGCCGATCGGGTGCGAGTCCTCCGAGACGGCCCGCCAGGCCACCGTGTAGGTGCCGTTGGCGAGTCCGCCGCGCAGTCCGACCCGGGCGGTGTTGGACTTGCCGTCGGCGTGCCCCGGGTCACCGCTGTCGACGGCCTTGCCGGCCGGGTCGAGCACCCGGACGGAGTCGCCGGACAGCGAGACGGACTCGCTGAAGGTCAGCGTGACGGCCTGCGGGGCTGCGGCGACCACCGAGTTCTGGTGCGGGTCGGTGGATTCCAGGGTGGCGTGCGCGGAGGCCGGTCCGGCGCCGGCGAGCATCAGCGCGAGCAGCGCGCCGAGCACTCCGAGCAGTCCGGCGATGCGGCGGTGGGAGGCCTTCTCCATGCTGGCGGGTCCCCTCTAGCTGTGGCCGGGTCGGTAGGTGAGCTCCTTGACCGGCACCTTGACCGACAGGGTGCCGGATCTGGCGAAGGTCAGGTCGAGCTCCAGCTCGTCGCCGAGCGCGGGGGCCTTCTGCCATCCCATGATCATCAGGTGGGTGCCGCCGCGGGCGAACTGCAGCGCGCCGTGCGCGGGCACGTCCAGGCTCTCGACCTGCTCCATGCTGGACGGGGTCGAGCGGTGCATGGTGACGGACTCCGCGCCCGGGCTGCTGACCTTCACCAGCTGGTCCCGGCCGCCGTCGTTGCGCACGGTCAGGTAGCCGGCGGCCATCCCGCCGGCCGGCGGGAGCGGGATGTAGGAGTCGGCGAAGCTCAGCCGCGCGGGCCCGCCGCCGGCGCCGTCCTGGCCGCCCGCCCCGCAGGCGACCAGGATGGCGCCGCCGCCCAGGGCCGTCGCCAGCACCGCGCCGGTGAGCGCCGTGCGCCGGAAGCCGAGCGCCGGGCGGCCGGTCCGCGCGCTCACGCCGCGACTCCCTTGGCGAGCAGGGGCAGGTCGTGCTCGTAGGTCTTCTCCTCGGTGCCGCTCAGGTAGAGCACGTGCGCCTTGTCGTCCGACGGGAGGAAGGCCAGCACCTGGGCGCCGTGGGTCGAGGTGACGGTGCCGTCCGGGTTGACCACCGGGTCCTCGATCATGATGCCGAGCGACCGGGCGGCGGTCTTGACCTTGGCCAGGTCGCCGGTGAGGCCTATGAAGTCGGTGCCCATCGAGTCCAGCCAGGTGCGCAGTACCTTCGGGGTGTCGCGCTGCGGGTCGGTGGAGACGAAGACGACGTCGATCTTCTGCCGCTCCTCGGCGGGCAGGGCCTTCATCGCGACGCCGATGTCGCCCATGGTGGTCGGGCAGACGTCCGGGCAGCTGGTGTAGCCGAAGAACAGCAGCGTGCTCCTGCCGGCGGTCTTCTGCCGCAGGTCGTACGGCTGGCCGGAGGTGTCGGTCAGCTGGAGGTCGGGCTTCTCGAAGTTCTTGCTGAGCACCGTGCCCTGGTACGGCGAGTCGGCCTTCTGCTGGGTGACCTTGGCGGGGGCCGAGCCGCCGGAGGAGCCGCAGGCGGACAGGGTCAGGGCGGCGGCGAGCGCGACGGCGGCCGCGCCGGCCAGGCGGGTGGTGCGGGTGGTGCGGGGCATGGGGTTCCGATCGTGCGCGGTGGAGCGCCGGCGGGGCCGGCCCCGGGGAGTGCCCGGGGCCGCCCCGCCGGCGGACGGGTCAGTTGGCGGAGCCGCTGCTCCGGCGGCGCAGGCCGAGCACGCCGACGGCGGTGCCGATCACGCCGACCACGATGCCGACCACGCCGAGCACCCGGGCGGTGGAGTCGTCGGCCTTCTTGCCGTCGTCCGCGGCCGCGGCGTGGTCCGAGCTGTCGCCGTGGGCGGCCGCGGTCGGGGAGGCGGTGACGCCGTGGGAGTCGTCGTGGCCGTCGCCGGCGGCGGCCTTGGTGAGCTTCAGGACGGGGGCGGGCTTGGCCGGCTCCGGCTGGCCGTCCTTGGACTCGTCGATCCAGCGGACGACGTCGCCGTTGTCGTAGCTCTGCAGGGCCTTGAAGACCAGGCTGTCGGCGTCGGTCGGCAGCGGGCCGAGCGAGACCCGGAACTCCTGGAACTGGCCGGGGGCGATCTTGGTGCCGGCGTCGGCGGTCCAGGTGATCTTGGAGACGGCCTCGTTGACGTCGCTGCCGTGGACCTTCAGCGGCTTGTCGAGCTTGGCCTTCTCGACGGTCGCGGTCCAGCCCGGCATCGGGAGGGTCCGGACGGAGGCCAGCGGGTGGTCCAGCGGGAGGTTGACCTCCAGCTTCACGGTCGAGGCGGTGTCGCTCTCGTTCGGCACCCGGAAGTCGACGGCCGTGTAGCCGCCCTGCTGGGCCGCACCGGGGTTCACGGTGACGTGCGCGAACGCGGGGCCCGCCAGCGCGACCACGGAGGCGGCGGCGGTGAGGGCGACGGCGGCGAGACGACGGGTGGGAAGGGAACGCATGATGCGGGGTCTCCGATCGGAGCTCGGTGGCCGGCCCGCTCCCGGGCGACGGTGGGACCGTGCCTCGGCGGGGCCGTGCGGGGGGCGTGGGGGCTGAACCGGGGGCCGCCGCGAGCAGGACGCGGGAACGGCCCGGACGCCGCGCACCCGCGCGAACCGGCACCAAGGAGCCGGGACGGGCTAGTACGCGGGGGCCCCGCACGGCGGACCGCGCCGCACCACGCTGTGCCGCAGCGCGGCACCCGCCGGGAGCAGGACCTCCCCGCCCCGGGCGGCGAACCGGCGCACCGGCCCGGCCGCGCCGAACAGCCCGCGCAGCAGCGCGGCCACCAGGACCAGGGCCGAACGCAGCGGCGCCGCCCAGTGCTCCCGGGCCGCCGAGGCGGCCACCCGCACCAGGCGCCACAGGGCGGCCTCGCCGCGCCGCAGCCACCAGCCCGCCACCAGCGCGGCGGCCAGGTGCCCGGCCAGCATCGACGGCGTCATCCCGAACACGCCGCCCTGCCACCACGGCGCGACGGCGTAGGCGTTCGGGTCCAGGCCGGCGGAGGAGACCAGCTGCTCCGCGGACGGGGCGCCCGGCAGGCCGGCCAGCGTGCCGGGCCGGCCCTCGTTGCAGATCAGTCGGCCGGCCACCTGCGGCAGGGTCAGCGGGCCGGAGCCGCCGTGGTGCATCCCGGCCATCCCGGCCATGCCTGCGGCCTGGCCGCCGAGGCCGTGGAAGAGGCAGTGCAGGGCGAGCTGGCCCGCGCCGAGCGCACCGGCGATGGCCGCCAGCGAGCGCTCCCGCCCGCCGCACGCCACCGCGAGCACCAGCACCGCGGCGAAGCCCGTCGCCAGCGCCGTCGGCGGTACGTTCCCGCCGCCGGCCAGGGCGTGCCCGGCGGCCGCTATCAGGGTGCAGACCAGCGCGAACGGGACGGCCCTGAGGAGCCGCAGGTCCCAGGCGGCGGCCCCGACCGGCGCGTCCGGTGCGGGGGCGCCCGGGAGCGGGGCGGCGGCGAGGGCAGTCATGGCCGGGACATCATCTCATCGCGTACACCGCCGACGCGGGCAGGGTGGGAAATCCCTACGAATGCCCCGTTCGGCGGCGGCGTGCAGGGCGGTGAGTGCGCCACTCGGCACAGACCACGGCCCCAGTCCATCCGCCGAACGGGCGGCAGCGGCCCCCGGGCACGGTTCACCGCGGAATCGCCCGGAGATACCTAGTTGTATGTGGAGCCGCAGCCAGGAGGGACCTCCCGTGGACATCTGGTGGACTCTGCACCTCAAGCGCGACCCGGCCAGCGTTCCGCTGGCCCGCCGCATCCTGCTCGGCGCCATGGCGACCGCGGGCGTCGACCCGCAGGTCGCCCACGACCTCGGCGTCGCGCTCAGCGAGGCCTGCGCCAACGCCGTCGAGCACGGCGCCGCCGGCCGGCCCGACGACGGCTTCCAGGTCACCGCCTCGATCAGCGGCGACCGGCTGCGGATCGAGGTCGTCGACTCCGGACCGGGCCTGCCCGCCCCCGCGGCGGTGGCCGTGCCGCCGCTGCCGCACCGCCGGCCGGCGCCCCCGGTGCTGCGGCCGCTCGCGCACCGCCGCCCCCGGCGCGGTCGCGCCACCGTCCCGGCCCGGGTGCTCACCGCCCACCGCCCCCGCCGCGACGGCCACCCGTACGACACCCACGTGCTGCCGGCCCGCCCCCCAACGCCGAGCCTGCGGCCGGTCGACCTGGACGCCCTCCCGGACCTCACCGCCGAGTCCGGTCGCGGCCTCTTCCTCATCCACGCGCTCACCGACCACGTCCAGCTGCGCAACCATCCGCTGCGGGGGGCCATCGTGAGCTTCGACAAGATCCTCAAGTGGCAGGACGGCGCGCTGCTGCGGGCGGCCTCCTGACGCGGGCCGGGGCCGGAGCGGGCCGACGCCGAGGGGCCCGGAGTGCAGCACTCCGGGCCCCTCGGTCGTTCATCCGCGGACGGCTCAGCCCTGCGAGCCCGCCTTGCGGCGGCGCAGGAAGAAGAGGGTGCCGGCACCGGCGGCCAGCACCGCGGCACCGCCGAGGGCGATCGGCAGGGTGTTGGAGTCGGCACCGGTCTCGGCCAGGTGCGGGCCGGCCGACGGCGAGGCCGAGGCGGCGGGGCGGGCGGCGGCCGTGGTGGCGGTGGTGCCGGTGGCCGGGGTGCCCGGGGCGGCGGCGTCGACGACCTTGAAGAGGTCGTTGACGCGGTAGTCGCCGCCGAAGTTGAGGCAGCTGTCGGTGGCGGGGGCGCCCGGCACGTCCTTGCGCTCGAAGGTCTCGGAGTTGACGCTCAGCTGGGCGAAGTAGGGGGAGACGAGCGCCTTGTCGGTGGCCGCGAGGCGCACCTGGAAGGTGAGCTTCTCGCCCTTGGCGATCTTGTACTCGCCCAGGTCCACCATCAGGTAGGACATGTTGCCCTTGACGCTCTCCGGCGCGGGGGTCTTCCAGTCGCCACCGGGCAGCTTCACCTGGATGGTGAAGGACTCCTTGCCCCAGGTGACCGGGTTGGCAGCGCCCTCGGTCTGGCCGGCGTCGCTGAAGAGGAAGTAGCCGTCGACCTTCTTGAGGTCGACCGTGCTGGTGTTCTCGAAGGTGACCGTGGCCTCCTGGGCCGGCCCGCCCTTGACCAGGGTGGCCTTGGCGAGCCCGGAGCCGGTGACCTTCAGGTCCTGGTGGAGGACGCCGTGGCAGGGGCCGCCGCTGGGGGCCGGCACCGGCGGGGTGGGCAGGTTCGTCGGCGGCTTGGCGGTCGCCGTCGCGGTGGCGCTCGGGGTCGCCGTCGCGGTGGCGCTCGGAGTGGCCGTGGCGCTGGGGGTGGCGGTGGCGCTCGGAGTGGCGGTCGCGGTCGGGGTGATGCCGACGGCACCGGCGGAGGCGGCGCCGACCGTGGCGCCGAGGGAGAGCGCGACCAGGGTGGAGGCGGCCAGAAGGCGGGAAGAGCGCACGATGAGTGCTCCAGCTTTGGGTGAAATGAGTCCGTTTTGGGGCGACTTGAGCCTCGGCGAATGGCGCCGTCGGCTGTCGCGCCCGTGACCCTATCGGGTTCCGGTGGCTGAATTCGATCGGGATCGGCATTTTCCGATCGCACGGCTGCGGAGCGTGTCCGTGCCCCGGTTGCCGGAGCCGGGGGGCGGTCGGACGATGGATGGATGATGCACCAGATGCGAGCCGAGTACGGGGCCGGGGGTGCGGCCGGCGAAGTGCGGTTGTGGCACATGGTCCGGGGGGCGGAGAACGTGGCGATGTGCGGCCGGGAGCTCGATGCGGCCGCGCAGGTGCGGGACGCGGTGGACTGGGGCAAGACCCCCGAACTCTGCTGCCACACCTGCGGGGCGTACTTCCTGCGCGAGCAGCCGTACCTGGCGGCCGAGCACCCGTAACGGTCGCCGGCGCCCGGTCTATCGTGATCGGCATGGAACAACCCCTCGTCCGGCCAAGGTCGTTGAGTCGTGAGGCCGCCGAACTGCGCTCCGGGAGCCGGGACCCGTCCGAGCACGTCGACCGGTTCTGCGGGCTGGTCGAGCGGGTCGACCCGCTGATCCACGCGTTCGTCCCGGAGCCGGGCCGGCACGACCGGCTGAGCGCCGGGGCGCGGGCGCTGTCCGCGCGGTACCCGGACCGGGCCGGGCGGCCGCCGCTGTACGGGGTGCTGGTCGGCATCAAGGACGTCGTGCACGTGGACGGCCTGCCCACGCACGGCGGTTCGGCGCTGCCGCCGGGGGTGCTGGCCGGCCCGCAGGCCGTGGTGGTGGACCGGCTGCTGGCGGCGGGCGCCCTGGTCGCGGGCAAGACGGTGACCGCCGAGTTCGCGGCGAGCGCGCCCGGCCCGACCCGCAACCCGCACCACCCGGGGCACACCCCGGGCGGCTCCAGCAGCGGCTCGGCGGCGGCGGTCGCGGCAGGGCTGGTGCCGTTGGCCGTCGGCACCCAGACGGTGGGGTCGGTGATCCGGCCGGCCGCGTACTGCGGGGTGGTGGGCTTCCGGCCGACGTACGGGCGGATCCCGACGGCCGGGGTGCTCCCGAACGCGCCGAGCTTCGACACCCTCGGGGTGTTCACCGCCGACCTGGCCGGGGCGGCCCTGGCGGCCGCGTTGCTCTGCGACGACTGGCGGGCCGGCGAGGGCTGGGCCGGCGAGGAGCGGGCCGGGGCGCCGGTGCTGGGCGTGCCGGGCGGGTCCTACCTGGAGCGGGCCGAACCGGCGGCGCTGCGGGCCTTCGAGGCGACGCTGGCCCGGCTGGAGCGGGCCGGGCTGACGGTGCGCCGGGTGCCGCTGTTCCCGGACTTCGCGGAGATCACCCGCCAGCTGCAGACGATCAACCGCTTCGAACTGGCCCGCAGCCACGCGGACTGGTTCGCCCGGTTCGGCGGGCTGTACCGGCCGGAGACGGTCGCGAGCATCCGGGTCGGCCAGGGCGTCGCGGCCGAGGACCGGGCGGCCGCGCTGCAGGCCAGGGAGCGGTTGCGGGAGCGGGTCGCCGGGGCGACCGCCGCGGCCGGGGTGGACCTCTGGCTGGCGCCCTCGGCGACCGGCGGTGCGCCGGCGGGCCTGCACACCACCGGGGACGCGGTGATGTCGCTGCCCTGGAGCCACCTCGGCCTGCCCGCGGTGAGCCTGCCGGCCGGGCGGACGGCGGACGGGCTGCCGCTGGGCCTGCAGGTGGTCGGCGCGGCGGGCGGCGACGAGGCGCTGCTCGGCCGGGCGGCGCTGCTGGAACGGGTGCTGGCGGAGACTGCCTAGTTCGCGCCCTGGGCCGGGCCCGGGCTCAGGTCCGGGTCGGCCGGGTCGGTGGCCTCGGCGCGCAGCAGCCGCAGCAGGAGGCGGCCGGCCCGCTGGTACGGGGTGTCGTCCTCGTGCAGCACGGCCTGGGCGTTGGCCGTCTCCAGGACGGCGACCAGGGCGAAGGCGAGGTCGTCGAGGTCGGTGCCGGGCCGCAGCGCGCCGGCGTCGCGCGCCCGGGCGAGGGCGTCCGCGAGCACGCCGTGCCACTCCACGGCGCACTCGGCGAGGGCGTCCCGGACGGCCCCCGGGCGGGCGTCGAACTCGGCGGTGACCTCGTAGAAGAAGCAGCCGCCGGGGAAGACCCGGGCCCGGGAGTAGGCCAGCCAGCTCTCGCAGAGGGCGCGGGCCCGGCCGAGGCCGGGCGGGGTGTCGGCGACCGGGGCGACGACGGCGTCGGCGAAGATCCGGCGGGCGGCCCGGACGGTGGCGAGCTGCAGTTCCTCCTTGGAGCCGAAGCCGGCGAAGACGCCGCTCTTGCTGAGGCCGAGGTCGGTGGCGAGCCGGCCGATGGAGAGGGCGTCGAGGCCTTCGACGGAGGCGACGGCGACGGCTCGGCGTAGGACGGCCCGGCGGGTCTCCTCGCCGCGCAGGACCCTGCCGTCCGTGGTCGGTCCGGCCATCGTCCACCCCCGTGCTCGTCCGGTGCGTGCTGCCCAGGGTAGTGGGCGGGGCCGTCCCGGCCCATAAAACTGCACGAACGATCGTGCTAATATCTCGCCCCGAGCACGGCCCCACGCCCGTCAGCACCGACAGGGAGACCCGATGGACCCGGCCCAGGCACTGATCCGCACCGTCCTCAACCCCGCCGCACGGCTCGCCCCCGGCCCGGCCGGCCGGGCCGCGTTCGAGCTGTTCCAGCGCCCGCTGCGACGCAGCCGGGTGCGCCCGGCCGAGCAGGACGTCCACCGGGAGGCCGCCACCGAGCGCCTCGTCGTGAACGGCAAGCCCGTGGTCGGGTACCGCTGGGGCGACGGCGAACGGCCCGTCCTGCTCCTGCACGGCTGGCGCTCCCGCGCCTCCCGGTTCGCCCCCTTCGTGCCCCGGCTGCGGGAGCTCGGCCTCAGCGCCGTCGCCTTCGACGCCCCCGGCCACGGCGACTCCTGCGGGCGGACCACCAGCGTGCTGGAGTTCCGCGAGCTCGCCCTGCTGCTCCAGGAGCGGTACGGCCCGTTCGAGGGGGTCGTCGCCCACTCGCTCGGCGTCTGCGCCGCCTTCGGCGCACTGGCCGACGGCCTGCGGGCGGGCCGGCTGGCGGCCGTCTCCGGGGTGTCCGAGGTCGGCTTCTTCCCCGCCGCCTTCTGCGCCGGGCTCGGGCTGAACGGTGCCGTCGAGCGCGCGCTGCGCCACCGCGTCGAACGCGAGCTGTTCGGCGGGGACGCGGGCGTCTGGGAGCGCTACGACGCCGCCCGCCGGAGCGCGGCGGTCGACCTGCCGGTCCTGGTGCTGCACGACGAGGGCGACGACGTCGTCCCGCTGGCCCAGGCGCACCGGCTCAAGGAGGCCTACGCCGATCGGCTGGACCTGGTCGTCACCCGGGGCCTCGGCCACCGCCGGATCGTCGCGGAACCGGCCGTCGTTGACCAGGTGATCGGATTCCTGTCCGCCGCCGGCCCGGAGGTCGCCGCCGCATGAAGCTCGTCGGACTGCACGCACAGGTCGAACTGCACGCCCGGTCCCTGGAGTTGGCCGCCGAGGTGGTGGACACCGTACGGCCGGAGCAGCTCGACCTGCCGACCCCGTGCGCGGGCTGGCCGCTGCGCCGGCTGCTGGCGCACGTCGTCGGCCAGCACCAGGGGTTCGCCGCGGCCGCCCGCGGAGCCGGGCCCGACCTCGCGCTCTGGGCGGACGCCCCGGTGGGGGACGATCCGGCGGGCGCCTTCCGGCGCACCGGCGCCGAACTGACCGCGGCGTTCCGGGAGGCCGCGGCGGCCGGCCGGGCGGCCGTCCGGCTCCCGGAGATCCGCCCCGACGCGGCCGTCCCCACGGACCTGGCGGTGGGCTTCCACCTGCTCGACACCCTGGTGCACGGCTGGGACGTCGCCGCCGCGGTCGGCGCCCGGGCCCCGCTGGTCTCCGCCGTGGACGCCGACGAGGCGCTGGCCGCCGCCCTGTCGGCGGTCGCCGAGGCCGTCCCGGCGGCGCCGGAGAACCGGACCCCGGGCAAGGCCTTCGGTCCGCGGCTGGAGCCGGACGCGCGGGGCGGCCGGTTCGAGCGCGCGCTGGCGCTGCTGGGCCGCGACCCCGCCTGGCGGCCCTGACCCGGCCGGGGCCCGTTCCGTCCGGAGGGTCAGGTCCGCGCGTGCCGGCCGCCGCGCTGCTCGTCGGGGAAGCGCGGCCCGCCGATCAGGAAGAGCAGCGCGGCGGTCGGAAAGCCGAGCGAGGCGGCCACCAGCACGATGAACTGCCAGACCATGTCCTGCTCCTCGTCAGTCCCGGGCCGCCCTGACACCCGAAGGTGCTACCAAACCTGAGTGGCCCTGATTGGCCGAATTGTCCAGTCCTTATCCGACGGTATGGCCGAATTGCCCCGGCTGCCACCGGGCGGCGGGGACCGGCCCGCGCCACTCCGGCGCACGGGTCTGGGCGTGGGCCGGGGGCGGCGGCCACACTGTCGGGATGCAGCTACAGCTCGCAGGGGAAGCACGGCGGCCGGACCGCGAGAGCGAGGACTTCGCGGCGGCCTCGCCGGAGGCGCTGGTACTGCTGGACGGTGCGAGTTCGCCGACCGGCCTGGAGTCCGGGTGCCGGCACGGGACGGCCTGGTACGTCCGCCGGCTGGGCGTGCACCTGCTCGCCCGGCTCACCGACCGGGTGGACCGCTCGATCGCCGAGTGCCTGTCCGACGCCATCGTGGAGACGGCCGCCCTGCACGGCGGCCGCTGCGACCTCGGGCACCCCAACACCCCGGCCGCGATGGTGGTCGCCGCCCGGCGGCACGGCGAGTCGCTGGAGTACCTGGTGCTCGGCGACTCGCTGCTGGTGCTGGAGTACAAGGAGGGCCCGCCGAAGGTGATCGGGGACAACCAGCGCTTCCCCGGGGGGGAGGGCCTGCGCCAGCAGGTCTGGTCGACCGTCCCCGGCACGGCCGAGCGGGCCGCGCTGCACCTGGAGTACGCGCTCGCCGTCCGGGCCGCCCGCAACCGCGGCAACGGCCCGTGGATCGCCGCGGCCAGTCCGAAGGCCGCCGGGCACGCCGAGACCGGCTTCGTCCGGCTGGAGCGGCTGCGCGCGCTGGCCGCCCTCACCGACGGCGCCTCGCGCTACACCGAGCGCTTCGGGCTGGGCAGTTGGGCGGACGTGCTGCGGCTGCTCGCGGAGTCCGGGCCGGCCGAGCTGATCGCCCAGGTCCGCGAGGTCGAGCGGGCCGACGCCGCCTGCGAGCGCTGGCCGCGCGGCAAGGCGCACGACGACGCCTCGGCGCTGTACGCCCTGTTGTAGCGGTGCGCGCGGCACCGCGCAGGGGTGCGCGGCACGACGACGGCCCCCCGGGCCCCGTGCGGGGGGCCGGAGGGCCGTCGTCGTGCGGGCCGGGCGCCGGTGTCAGGAGGCGTCGGTCGGGATGGAGCCGAGCCGCCCGGCCTGGAAGTCCTCCATGGCCTGCTGGAGCTCCCGGTGGCTGTTCATCACGAACGGGCCGTACCAGGCGACGGGCTCGCGGATCGGCTGTCCGCCGAGCAGGATCACGTCCAGGTTGGGGTGGCGGGAGTCCTGCCGGGCGTCGGCGGTGATGGTGATGGTGTCGCCCTCGCCGAACACGGCCGCCTGCCCGGTGTGGATCGGGCGGGCCTCGGCGCCGACGGTGCCGTCGCCGTTGAGGACGTAGGCGAGCGCGTTGAAGTCGGGCCGCCAGGGCAGGGTGACCCGGGCGCCCGGGGTGATGCTGGCGTGCATCAGGGTGATCGGGGTGTGGGTGACGCCCGGCCCCTGGTGGCCGTCGATTCCGCCGGCGATGAGCCGCAGGATCGCGCCGCCGTCCGGGGTGGAGAGCAGCTTGACGTGGCCGCCGTGGATGTCCTGGTAGCGCGGTGCGGTCATCTTGTCGGAGGCGGGGAGGTTGACCCACAGCTGGATGCCGTGGAACAGGCCGCCGGTCGCCACCAGGGACTCGGGCGGGGTCTCGATGTGCAGGAGGCCCGAGCCGGCCGTCATCCACTGGGTGTCGCCGCCGCCGAGGTGGCCGCCGCCGCCGTGCGAGTCCTTGTGGATGAACTCGCCGTCGATCAGGTAGGTGACCGTCTCGAAGCCGCGGTGCGGGTGCCAGGGCGTGCCCTTGGGCTCGCCGGCGGCGTACTCCACCTCGCCCATCTGGTCCATCATGATGAACGGGTCGAGGTACTTGGTGTTGATCTTGGCGAAGGCGCGGCGGACGGGGAAGCCCTCGCCCTCGTAGCCCTCGGGTGCGGTGACCACGGTCAGGACCGGACGGGCGCTCGTGGTGGCGGGGTCCGGGGTGGCGACGCGCGGCAGAACGAGCGGGTTCTCGACGGTCACGGCGGGCATGTCGGCCTCCTTCGGGGGGTTCCTCTGGCCTACGTCCACGAGAATAGTTCAATCCTCAACAACAAGCAAGTTGAAAATTGAACCAAGTGGTGACGAAGGAGCCGGGGCTCCTCCTCCGGGGTGGGCTAGCCGTACATCCGGCGCATCGTGAAGTCGACCATCTGCTCGACGGCCTTGGCGTCGAACACCATCCGGTGCTCGCCCTCCATGTCCAGCGCGAAGCCGTAGCCGGTCGGCAGCAGGTCCAGCACCTCGGCGCCGGTGACGGTGAAGTGCTTGGAGTCCTTGCCGGCGTAGCGGCGCAGCTCCTTCAGCGAGCTGAACATCGGGATCACCGGGGTCGGCGTGTTGTGCAGGGCCAGGAAGCCGGGGCGGTCGCCGCGCGGGCAGTGCACCTTCGAGGTGATGAAGATGGCCTGGAAGTCCTCGACCGCCATCGAGCCGGTGGTGAAGGCCCGGACGGCGTCCGCCAGCGAGGGCGGCGAGGGTTCGGGGTAGAGGGACTGCTGCTGGGACGTCTGCGACTGCGCGCCGTAGGCGTCGGCGCCGGGCATGCCGTTCATGCCCGGCTGCGGACCCGCCTGCTGCTGGTAGGGGTCGCCCGGGTATGCGTTCTGGTCATATCCGTACACACGGACAGGCTAGCGGGAGCGCGGCCGCTCGTGCGGGCGTCGATCCTGACAAGGAGTGGTCGGCCCGGCTTGTGGGACGTGACCACGTTCATAGCGGATTCACCGCCGGGGGCTTGCCCAAGTTACCGCTGGGTAGCATCATGATGCCTACTGGTGGGTACGGGGCGCCCGAACGCGGCGGTCTCCCGGAAGCGACGAACCGGAGAAAACGGCCATGGGTCACTACAAGTCCAACCTGCGGGACGTGGAGTTCAACCTCTTCGAGGTGTTCGGTCGCGAGCAGGTCTACGGCACCGGACCGTTCGCGGACATGGACGTCGAGACCGCGAAGAACATCCTGAGCGAGATCTCGCGCCTCGCCGAGAACGACCTCGCCGCCTCGTTCGCCGACGCCGACCGCAACCCGCCGGTCTTCGACCCGGAGACCAACACCGCGCCGGTCCCCGCCTCGTTCAAGAAGAGCTACCAGACCTTCATGGACGCCGAGTGGTGGCGCCTGGGCATCCCGGAGTCCATCGGCGGCCAGGTCACCCCGAACTCGCTGATCTGGGCCTTCGCCGAGCAGATCCTGGGCTCGAACCCGGCCATCTGGATGTACTCCTCCGGCCCGGCCTTCGCCGGCGTCATCGCCGAGGAGGGCACCCCGGAGCAGCTCGAGGTCGCCAAGCGGATGACCGACCGCCTCTGGGGCTCCACCATGGTCCTCACCGAGCCCGACGCGGGCTCCGACGTGGGCGCCGGCCGCACCAAGGCGATCAAGCAGGAGGACGGCTCCTGGCACATCGAGGGCGTGAAGCGCTTCATCACCTCGGGTGAGCACGACATGTCCGAGAACATCATCCACATGGTGCTGGCCCGCCCCGAGGGCGGCAAGCCCGGCACCAAGGGCCTGGGCCTGTTCATCGTCCCCAAGTTCGACTTCGACTGGGAGACCGGCGAGCTCGGCGAGCGCAACGGCGTCTACGCCACCAACGTCGAGCACAAGATGGGCCTCAAGGCCTCCAACACCTGCGAGATGACCTTCGGCGCCAAGCACCCGGCCAAGGGCTGGCTGCTCGGTGAGACCGTCGACGGCATCCGCCAGATGTTCAAGATCATCGAGTTCGCCCGCATGATGGTCGGCACGAAGGCCATCGCCACCCTCTCCACCGGCTACCTGAACGCGCTGGAGTACGCCAAGGAGCGCGTGCAGGGCGCCGACATCTCGCAGTTCCTGGACAAGACCGCCCCGCGCGTCACCATCACCCACCACCCCGACGTGCGCCGCTCGCTGCTGACCCAGAAGGCCTACGCCGAGGGCATGCGCGCGCTGGTCCTGTTCACCGCGTCCACCCAGGACGACATGATGGCGGCCAAGCTCCGCGGCGAGCGCGACGAGGCCGCCGAGCGCCTGAACGACCTGCTCCTGCCGATCGTCAAGGGCTACGGCTCGGAGAAGTCCTACGAGCAGCTCGCCCAGTCCCTGCAGACCTTCGGTGGCTCCGGCTACCTGCAGGAGTACCCGATCGAGCAGTACATCCGGGACGCCAAGATCGACACCCTGTACGAGGGCACCACCGCGATCCAGGGCCAGGACTTCTTCTTCCGCAAGATCGTCAAGGACGGCGGCCAGGCGCTGACCGCGCTGTCCGAGCAGATCCAGAAGTTCCTCGGCTCCGCCGAGGGCGGCGACGCCCTGGCCGACGAGCGCGCCCTGCTCGCCAAGGCCGCCGGCGACCTGGAGGCCATCGTCGGCAAGCTGCTGGCCGACCTCTCCTCGGTCGAGCAGGACGTCAAGAACATGTACAAGGTGGGCCTCAACACCACCCGCCTGCTGCTCGTCTCCGGCGACGTCGTGGTCGGCTGGCTGCTGCTGCGCCAGGCCGCGGTGGCCCTGGCCAAGCTGGAGGCCGGCGCCTCGGAGAAGGATGTCCCGTTCTACCAGGGCAAGGTCGCGGCCGCCCGCTTCTTCGCCAAGAACGTGCTGCCGACCGTCACCCCGCAGCGCCTGATCGCCGAGGGCATCGACAACGAGATCATGGAGCTGGCGGAGGAGGCCTTCTAAGGCCCGCACCCACCGACCGCCCGACGAAACCCTCACACCGAAGGGCCCGGCTTCCCGCCGGGCCCTTCGGCGTCCCCGGCGCCCGTGGTCCCCCGGCCCCGTGGTACAACTCCCTTCCGGCGGTGGAACGTCGGGGCCGCCGCGAACTGACGGCACGTCATCCGCTCGGCCCCGTCGGGGTGGTGGCGGGCACGGACCCGCCCGCACCCGCGATGACCGTGCGCGACCGGAGGGGATCCCTGGGTGTGCGCCGCCCGGTGCGGCGTCACTTCACGGTTCCGTCCGCGTTCCGCATCCGTTGGGACGTTCCGAATGCCCTGTCCGTGTACGGGCATATGCTCAAGGTGCGAAGCCGACTCCCCATCCGGCTTCGACCCTCCCTCGACTCAGGAGCAGTATGTCGACCGCCGCCGCCCGCCAGGCATTCTTCGACCGGACGCACAGCGACGATCTGATCGCGTTCCTCGGCACCTCGCCGTCCCCGTACCACGCGGTCGCGAGCGCCGCCGAGCGGCTGGAGAAGGCAGGCTTCCGGCAGGTCGCCGAGACCGACGCCTGGGACGGCGCCGCCGGCGGCCGCTACCTGATCCGCGGCGGGGCGCTCATCGCCTGGTACCTGCCCGCGGGCGCCGGCCCCGAGACGCCGTTCCGGGTGGTCGGCACCCACACCGACTCGCCCAACCTGCGGGTCAAGCCGCTGCCGGACACCGGCTCGGCCGGCTGGCGGCAGGTCGCGGTGGAGATCTACGGCGGCGTTCCGCTGAACACCTGGCTCGACCGGGACCTCGGCCTCTCCGGCCGGCTGGCCCTGAAGGACGGCAGCTGGCGGCTGGTCCAGCTGGACGAGCCGCTGCTGCGCGTCCCGCAGCTCGCCATCCACCTGGACCGCCAGGTCAACGACGGCATGAAGCTCGACAAGCAGCGCCACCTCACCCCGATCTGGGGCCTCGGCCCGGTCGACGAGGGCTCGCTGATCTCCTACGTCGCCGAGCGCGCCGGGGTGGACCCGGCCGACGTGGCCGGCTGGGACCTCATGACGCACGACGTCCAGCCCGCCTCCTACCTGGGCCGCGACCGCGAGCTGCTGGCCGGCCCGCGCCTGGACAACCTGCTCTCGGTGCACGCCGCCACCGCCGCGCTCGCCGCCGTCGCCTCCGCCGAGGGCGCCGCCGACCTGCCGTACATCCCGGTGCTGGCCGCCTTCGACCACGAGGAGACCGGCAGCGAGTCCGACACCGGCGCGCAGAGCCCGCTGCTCGGCAACGTCCTGGACCGCACCGTGTACGCCCGCGGCGGCACCCCGGAGGACCGCGCCCGCGCCCTCGCCGGGACGGTCTGCCTCTCCTCGGACATGGGCCACGCCGTCCACCCGAACTACACCGAGCGGCACGAGCCGGGCCACCACCCGATGCCCAACGGCGGCCCGATCCTCAAGGTGAACGTCAACAACCGCTACGCCACCGACGGTGTCGGCCGGGCGGTGTTCGCGGCCGCCTGCGAGAGGGCCGGCGTCCCGTGGCAGTCGTTCGTCTCCAACAACGCGATGCCCTGCGGCACCACCATCGGCCCGATCACGGCGGCCCGCCTGGGCATCAGGACGGTCGACTGCGGCATCGCGGCGCTCTCCATGCACTCGGCGCGCGAGCTGTGCGGCGCGGAGGACCCGTACCTGCTGGCCAGCGCGATCAAGGCCTTCCTGGAGGGCTGACCGGACAGCACGGAGGGGCCCGGCGGAGCGTACGCGCTCCGCCGGGCCCCTCCGCCGTGTGCCGTCCCGTACCGGCCGGTGCCGCCCGCCGGGCAGTGCCGGCCCTACTCCATGCCGGCGAGCACCAGCGGCAGCCGGCGCGCGCCGTCGGCGGTCAGCTTCACCGGCACGCCCCAGTCCTGCTGGTGCACGTGGCAGGCCGGGAACTCGATCTCCGGGTCGTCGTCGCAGGACGCCGCCATCGCCGAGACGTGCAGCACGCCCTCGGTGACCGCCTCGGAGAGCACCAGCTCGCGGGAGAGGTCGCTGTCCGCGCCGGCACCGGAGACCAGCAGCTCGGGCGGGGTCGAACTGACCAGCAGACGGGTGGACGGGCCGTACCGCTCGTCCAGCTTCTGGCCGCTCGGCGCCGAGAACACCACGTCCAGCCGGAACGCGCCCGGGGCGACCTCGGTGGCCGCCCGCTGGGTGCGGTGCGCGACCGACTCGACCCGCACCGCCTCCTCCGGCAGCCGCAGCCTGGTCAGCCGGTGCCGGGCCGACTCGACCACCACGATGTCGCCGTCCACCAGCACCGCCCCGGAGGGCTCGCGCAGGTCGGTGGCCAGCGTGGTGACCTCACCGCTCACCGGCTCGAAGCGGCGCAGCGCGTGGTTGTAGGTGTCGCTGACCGCCACCGAGCCGTCCGGCAGCACCGTGACGCCGAGCGGGTGCTGCAGCAGCGCCTGCCCGGCCGCGCCGTCCCGGTGGCCGAAGTCGAACAGCCCGGTGCCGACGGCGGTGTGCACGGTGCCCGTTTCACGTGAAACCCAGCGCAGCGCGGAGGTCTCGGAGTCCGCGACCCAGAGCCGCTCGCCGTCCGCGGAGACCGCCAGACCGGACGGCTGGGCGAACCAGGCCTCGGCGACCGGACCGTCCACCAGGCCCTCGTTGGTGGTGCCGGCCGCGACGCCGACCGTGCCGGCGGCCGGGTCGTAGGACCACAGCTGGTGCACGCCGGCCATCGCGATCCACACCGCGCCGTCGAACCAGGCGACGTCCCAGGGCGAGGAGAGGTCCACCTCGAGGGCCGGGCCGGTGGTCGCCGAACCCTGCCACCACTGGCGACCGGTGCCGGCCAGGGTGGTCACGCTGCCGTCCGCCAGCCGCACCCCGCGCAGTGCGTGGTTCACGGTGTCGGCCACGATCACGTCGTACTCCGAGCCCGCCGGCAGCAGCGCCAGGCCCTGCGGCTCGCTGAACCGCGGGCTGGTGCCGTCCACCAGACCGCGCTGCCCGTCGCCGATCCGCCGCACCACCGTCTCGCCGTCCTCGGCCAGCTCCACCAGCGAGTGGTGGCCGGAGTCGGCGACCAGGAAGTGGCCGTCGGCCAGGCGGACCGCCTTGCCGGGGAACTTGAGGTCCCCGGCGGTCGGCTCCGGCGCCACGTACGGGCCGTCGCCGCGGCGCAGCGTGCCCTTCGCGGCGTGCTCCGCCTCCAGCTCCTCCACCAGCCGGGCGATCGCGTGGGCGTGGCCCTCCCCGGCGTGCTGGGCGACCACGTACCCCTCCGGGTCGATCACCACCAGCGTCGGCCAGGCCCGCACCGCGTACTGCTTCCAGGTCGCCAGCGCCGGGTCGTCCAGCACCGGGTGGTGCACCTCGTACCGGGCGACGGCGTCCACCACGGCCCGGTGGTCCGCCTCGTGCACGAACTTCGGCGAGTGCACCCCGACGATCACCACGGTGTCGCGGTGCTTCTCCTCCAGCTCCCGCAGCTCGTCCAGGACGTGCAGACAGTTGATGCAGCAGAAGGTCCAGAAGTCCAGGACGGTGATCTTGCCCCGGAAGTCGGCGAGCGTGAGCTCCTTGCCGCCGGTGTTCAGCCAACCGCCTGCCCCGACCAGCTCGGGGGCGCGTACACGTGCACGAGATGCCATGCCTGTATCCAACCGCATCGCGCCCGGGCGGCATTCCGGGGCGCCGGCGGGGCGGGGGTGCGGGGTGGCGGGCGTGTCGGCGGGGGCGGCCGGCGGCTCCGTGCTGTCGTTGCCCGTATGACCACCTCACTCCTGATCCGGGCGGGGCTGACCGCCGCGACCGCCGTCCTGCTGGCCGCCGGTGCGGCCGCCCCCGCACCGGCCGCCCCCGCACCGGCCGCCCCCGCACCGGCCGCGGCTGCGCCGCGCGACGTCACCGCCGAGCAGTGCCGGGACGCCGGCGGCTGGGTGGAGGGCTCCGGCTACTGCGTGGGTGCCCTCGGGGACGACTACTGGGGGCAGCCCGTCGACGGGCAGGCCATCAACCCCCACCCGGCACCCGGGGAGGAGTGACCGCGCACCCCGGCGCCCGAGCCCTACGGCCGGACGGGGAGCTCCGCCCGCCAGCGCAGCTCCCCGTCCTGCCGCTCCCCGGTGGGGGCGAGGCCGAGGGCGCGGGCCACCGCCGCGGAGGCGTGGTGGTCGGGGTGGACGTGGGCCGTCACGGTGCCGATCCCGGCGGCGGTCAGGTGGGCGAGCAGCGCGCGGGCGGCCTCGGTGGCCAGGCCGCGGCCCTGCCAGGGGGTGCCGACCACCCAGGCGAGTTCGGCGGTCCCGGCCCGCACGGTGGTCTGCACGTAGCCGGTCAGGCAGCCGTCGGCCCGCAGCCGCAGCACCCAGTTGCCCCAGACCTCCGCCGGGTCGGGGGAGCCCGCGGCGAGCCGGGCGTAGCGGGCGCGCAGCTCCTCGGCGGTGGCCGGGGCGCCGCCGGTGAAGGCGTGCAGGGCGGGGTCGGCGAGCACGGCGGCCATCTCCCCGGCGTGCTCCGGGCCGATCGGGAGCAGGTCGAGTCGCCCGCTGTGCAGCGGGGCCGTGGTGTCGGGTCGTCGCGGGGCGGTCATGGCGGTATTGAACGCCGTCGTGTGGCGGTGCTTCCCGGCGGGTGGGGGGATCGGGTCGAATGGGGGCCACGTCAACACGGAGGAGGCCGCTGTGCGGTACCTGGTCAGGGAGAAGCTGTTCGCGGTGGGCGACGACTACTGGATCGAGGACGACCGGGGCCACAAGGCGTACCTGGTGGACGGCAAGGTGCTGCGGCTGCGGCACACCTTCGAGCTGAAGGACGCGCACGGCCGGGTGGTCGCGGTGGTGAAGGAGAAGGCCTTCACCGTCCGTGACGCGATGAAGATCGAGGACGCGGACGGCGAGGTGGTCGCGACCGTCCGGGAGAAGCTGTTCACCCCGTTCCGCGACAAGTACCTGGTGGAGCTGGCCTCCGGCGGCGAGCTGAAGATCCACGGGAACCTGATCGACAAGGACTACCGGGTCGAGAACGAGCACGGCGACGAGCTCGCCCGGATCTCCCGCAAGTGGTTCCGGGTCCGGGACACCTACGGCGTGGAGATCGCCGACGGCGCCGACACCGGTCTGCTGCTGGCCGTCGCGGCCTGCGTCGACCACCTGGTGGCCGAGGAGGACTGACCGCGGGGGTTCCCGGATCCCCGGCCCGCCCTCACCCGCGTGGGGTATCTTTTGCCAACCCTTGACCGGTGCGGTCGGGGGACGGCGAGCGGACCGGGGGCTGGAACCACCATGAACGACATCCTGCACGGGCTCGGCGCGGCGGCCGCCTACGGAGCCGTCGGGGTGGTGCTGCTGCTCCTCGGCGTCGGCCTGGTCGACCTGCTGACGCCCGGCAGGCTCGGCCACCAGATCTGGGTCGAGCGCAACCGCAACGCCGCCGTCCTGCTCAGCTCGGCCCTGCTCGGCATCGGCGGCATCGTCTTCACCGCGATCATGTACACCTACGAGGACTTCGCCAAGGGCCTGGTCTCCACCGCCTGCTACGGCCTGCTCGGGCTGGTGCTGATGACCGTCGCCTTCTGGGCGGTGGACCTGCTCACCCCCGGGAAGCTCGGCGCGATCCTGGTCGAGCCCGAGCCGCACCCCGCGGTCTGGGTCTCCGCCAGCTGCAACATCGCGGTGGCGGCGGTGGTGTCGGCCGCGATCGCCTGAGCCGCGGCGGCCGGGTGGCCGGCACGGACGGGTGCGCCGGTCGAACCGTGCCGACCGGGGCCGTGGCTGACGCCGCGTCGGGCCGCACCGGCGGGCCGCGAGGAGGGGGCGGTGGGCGCCGCCGGCCTGCTGCGGAGCCGGGGCCCGGCCGGTAACGTACCGGCATGGCTGACCTTGAAGAACGCGCCGACGTCGTCGCGTCCGGTTCACGGCGGGCCGGAGCCGCGGTGGCCGTCAGACGGCGCCGCGTCACCGACCTCGCGGAGTGCGTCCGGCTGCTCGGCGACGTCCACACCACCGACGGCTACCCCGCCGACTGGCCCGACCGCCCCGCCGCCTGGCTGACCCCCGAGGGGCTGCTCGCCGCCTGGGTCGCCGACCTGGACGGCCGCCCGGCCGGCCACGTCGGCCTCTCCCGCAGCGCCCCCGGCGACGTCGCCCCCGCGCTGTGGAGCCACCGCACCGGCGGCAGGCCGGAGCTCACCGCCGTGATCGGCCGCCTCTTCGTCGCCCCCGGGGCGCGCGGCCACCGGATCGGCGCCCGTCTGATGGCGACCGCCGTGGTGCACGCCCGGATGCTCGGCCTGCACCCAGTCCTGGACGTCCTCGCCACCGACGCCCCGGCCACCGCGTTCTACCGCCGGCTCGGCTGGACCTGGCTCGGCAGCGGCGAGCAGCGGTGGGGCGCGGACCGCACGGTCGTCGTCCACTGCTTCGCGGCGCCCAGGGGATAGGCCCGGGCCCGCGGCTCCCCCGGCCGGGGGAGCCGGATCATCGCCGGGGTGGAGGCCGCGGCGCGGGGGTGCGGGCGAGGCTGGGGCCATGGTGCGCAGCGGATGGCCGGTGGTCGGTTGGGGCGTCGTCTACGCCGGGTTCGGCGCGGGGTGCGCGGTCGGCGGGGTGGCGCTGTTCGGTGCACCGCGGCTGGGGTGGCTCGTCGCCGGGGCGGGTGCGGCGGCGGCTGCGGCGGGGGTGGCGGTGCGGCGGCAGCCGGCCTGGCGGCCGGTGCTGTGGCCGTTCTGCGGGCTGGCCGCGGTGGCGGCCTGGGGCCTGCTGATGGACGTGCTGGCGCTGCTGTTCGGGCAGGCCGTGGACAGCGTCCCGGGTGCCGTGCAGCACGCCCTGGCGGCGGCCGGGGCGCTGCTGCTGGGGTCGGCGGCCCGTCGGCGGGGGCCTGCCGCGGCCCGGACGGTCGCCCCCTCGGAGGCCCCGGCGGCCGTCCAACTCGCGGCCTGGGCAGGGACCCTGGCCTTCGCTCCGTACGTCGCGATGAAGTCGATCTGGGCGTTCGGCGGCAGCTTCGCCGGGATCGACGGCGACGAGATGGACGCGATGTACGCGCGGGACGGGGCCTCCGGGCTCTGGCTCACCCTGGAGTCCTGGGGGATCGACGGCACCGTGCTGCTGGCGGCGCTCGGCGTGTTCCTGCTCTGGGGGCTGGTGCGCCCCTGGGGGCAGGTGTTCCCGCGCTGGGCCCCGGGGCTGTGCGGCCGCCGGGTGCCGCGCTGGTTGCCGCTCGCCCCGGCCCTGGTGGGCGCGGCCACGCTGGCGCCGTACGGGGTGGCCGGGATCGGCTACCTGGCGCTGTGCACGACGGGAGTGCTGGACGTCCGGCGGGGAGGTTTCGCCTCCGGGGCGGAGGCCCTGCAGGTGGGGTGGGTCGGGGCGGTGGCGTTCGCGGGGTACGGGGTGGCGCTGGCGGTGGCGACCCGGTCGTACTGGCGGCGGACCGGCGGCTGAGGCGGATTTGCGGAAACGGCAACAAAGCTTGCCGAATCGCCCGGAGGCGTCGCAGCCTGGCGGTGGCGGTCGGCGCCGTGCACCCGGCTGGTCCGGGCAGGTCCGACGGGCCCGGTGGGTTCGGCAGGGCCGGACGGTGCTCGGCCCGATGGCGCCGCTGGCCCCGGGGGGCGCAGGGCGCCGGGGCCCGATGCGGACCGGCCACCGCCCGCTACCGAGCGCCCGGCCCCGCCGCACCCGCCCCGGCGGGGAGGCTCCTCCCGCACCACCGTCAGCCCAGCCACGATCGGAGTGACCACGATGTCCGGACACCAGCACCAGCACCAGCACGGCCACGGCCACCACCACGGGCACGTCCCCGCCGCGGACTTCGACTGGGACGCGCTCGCGGACCACCTGGAGCGCGAGGCCGAGCTGCGCGCCCCCGCCGTGGCCGCCGCCGCGCAGTGGCTGCGCGCGCTGCCCGGCGCCGACCGGGCCGCCGTGCGGCGGGTGCTCGACGTCGGCAGCGGCCCCGGAGTGGTCGCCGGGCAGCTCGCGGACGCCTTCCCGGAGGCCGAGGTGGTCGCCGTCGACCAGTCGGCCGCCCTGCTGGAGCGCGCCCGGGCCCGCTCGGGCGGCCGCCTCGGCGTCCAGCAGGCCGACCTGCCCGCCGAGTTCGACAAGCTCGGCGAGGCCGACCTGATCTGGTCGGGCAACGCGATCCACCACCTCGGTGACCAGCAGGCCGCCCTGACCTCCCTCGCCGGCCTGCTGCGGCCCGGTGGCGTGCTCGCCGTCGCCGAACGCGGCCTGCCACTGCGCTACCTGCCGCGCGACTTCGGCCTCGGCCGGGCCGGCTTCCAGGCCCGGCTGGACGCGGCGCACGAGGACGGCTTCAGCACCATGCGCGCCGAACTGCCGGGCGCCACCGCGGAGGTGGAGGACTGGCCGGCGATGCTCGGCCGCGCCGGACTCGTCCCCGGCGGTACCCGCACCTTCCTGGTCGACCACCCGGCCCCGCTCGCCCGCCCGGCCCGCGAGCACCTGCACGCCCAGCTGAGCCGGCTCCGGGACCAGCTGGCCGGGACCCTCGATCCCGAGGACCGGGCCACCCTGGAGGCGCTGCTCGCCGAGGACGCCCCCACCGGCATCCTCCACCGCCCGGACGCCTTCTACCTCTCGGCGACGACCGTGCACACGGCGCGCCGGCCCTGACCGCCCGCCCCGGCCGCCCGCCGACCCCGCCCGCCGGCGACCAGGTCAGAGGGTCTGGCCGAGGGTGGTGATGAGCCGGGCGATGCGGTCCTCGTCGCGGCGGTAGTGGGTCCACTTGCCGAGGCGGGTGGCCCGCAGGAGACCGGCGCGCTGGAGTTCGGCCAGGTAGGCGGAGACGGTGGACCGGGCGAGGCCGGCCTTGGCGTGGATCAGACTGACGCAGACCCCGACCTCGTGCGGGTCGACGGCGGTGTCCGCCACCGGGAAGTGGCGTTCCGGGTCGCGCAGCCACGCCAGCAGTTGCAGGCGCGTCGGATTGGCGATCGCCCGCAGGGCGGTGACCAGGTCGGGATCCATGGCTGGAGATCGTACCGGCGGCCGTCGACGGCGGGGTTCCGGCCGACACCCGCCGTACGGCGGCGCGGTGACGGCTCGCCACGGCGGTCCGGTACGGCGGCCCGGGACGGCGGACGCGCGGCGGCGCCGCACGGCCGGAGGGCCGTCGCGGTACCGTCGCGGCATGGCAGTAACCGAGCACCGCCTGGTCGTGGTCACCACCACCCACGAGAGTGAGGAGCGGGCCCGCGCCCTGGCGTCCGCCGCCGTCCGGGAGCGGCTTGCCGCGTGCGCCCAGGTGTACCCCGTCCGGTCCGTCTACTGGTGGGACGGCGAGGTGCAGGACGCCGCCGAGTGGCGGACCGACTTCAAGACCAGGGCCGAACTCGCCGACCGGCTGGGCGCGTTCCTCGCCGACCGGCACGACTACGAGACGCCGGAGGTGATCGCCGTCCCGGTGGTCGCGGGCCACCCCGGCTACCTGGACTGGGTCGTCACGGAGACGGCCGGGCCGGGCCCGGGGCGCTGACCGGGCGGAGTCCCGGCCGGAGCGATCGGAGCGGACGGACGCGCGGGCCCGGCCGGAGGACCGGACGGGCCCGCGCGGGGTACGGGCTCAGCCCTCCTGGCCGCCGAAGCGGGCCGTCCAGCCGGCCAGGTCCTCGTCGGTGATCTTGGCGAACAGCACCGGCGGCACGGTGAACGCCGTCCCGGCCGGCACCAGGTCCAGCGCCCGGGCGTGGTCCGCGGACACCCAGGTGAGCGTGGCCGCCGGGGAGTCCTCGGGGAGTCCGAACGCGCCGCGCATCGCCGCGGCGGCGGTCGGGATGAACGGCTCGGACACCACCGCGTACAGGTGGATCAGGTTCATCGCGGTGCGCAGGGTGAGCGCGGCCGCGTCCGGGTCGGTCTTCACCTGGAGCCAGGGCGCCTTCTCGTCCAGGTAGGCGTTGCCCGCGCTCCACAGCGCGCGCAGCCCCTGCGCCGCCTTGCGGAAGTTGAGCGCGTCCAGCTGGGCCTCGTACTCCGCCAGCAGCGCGGCGATCTGCTCGCCGAGCCGTTCCTCGGCCTCGCCGGGCAGGTGGCCGGCGGGCACGTCGTCGCCGAAGCGCTTGCGGCTGAAGGAGAGCACCCGGTTGACGAAGTTGCCGAGGGTGTCGGCGAGGTCCTTGTTGACGACCGAGGCGAAGAGGTCCCAGGTGAAGCTGGAGTCGTCGGACTCGGGGGCGTGCGCCATCAGGAAGTAGCGCCAGTAGTCGGCCGGCAGCAGCTCCAGGGCGACGTCGGTGAAGATGCCGCGCTTCTGGCTGGTGGAGAACTTCCCGCCGTAGTACGTCAGCCAGTTGAAGGCCTTGACGTAGTCGACCTTCTTCCAGGGGCGGCGCGAGCCGAGGATCGTCGCCGGGAACATCACGGTGTGGAACGGGACGTTGTCCTTGGCCATGAACTCGGTGTACCGGACGCTCTCGTCGGCCTCGTACCACCAGGACCGCCAGTCCCTGGTCACCCCGGCCGGCGCCGCGTCGGACCACTCCTTGGTGGCGCCGATGTACTCGATCGGGGCGTCGAACCAGACGTAGAACACCTTGCCCTCGGCGGCCAGTTCCGGCCACACGTCGGCGGGCACCGGTACGCCCCACTCCAGGTCGCGGGTGATCGAGCGGTCCTGCAGGCCCTCGGTGAGCCACTTGCGGGCGATCGAGGAGGCCAGCACCGGCCAGTGGTCGCCGTTGGCGGCGATCCACTGCTCGACCTCCTCGGTCAGCTTCGACTGGAGCAGGAACAGGTGCCTGGTCTCCCGGACCTCCAGGTCGGAGCTGCCGCTGATCGCCGAGCGCGGGTCCACCAGGTCGGTCGGGTCCAGCACCCGGGTGCAGTTCTCGCACTGGTCGCCGCGCGCCTTGTCGTAGCCGCAGTGCGGGCAGGTGCCGACGATGTAGCGGTCCGGCAGGAAGCGGCCGTCGGTGTTGGAGTACACCTGGCGGATCGCGCGCTCCTCGATGAAGCCGTTGCGCTGCAGCTCGCGGGCGATCTCCTGGGTGATCTCCCGGTTCTGCGGCGAGGAGCTGCGGCCGAAGTGGTCGAAGGAGAGCCCGAAGCCGTCGTACACCGCCCTCTGGGCCCCGTGCGCCTGCGCGCAGAACTCGGCGACCGGCAGTCCGGCCTCCTGGGCGGCCAGTTCGGCGGGCGTGCCGTGCTCGTCGGTGGCGCAGATGTACAGCACCTCGTGGCCGCGTTGGCGCAGGTAGCGGGAGTAGACGTCCGCCGGGAGCATCGACCCGACCATGTTGCCCAGGTGCTTGATCCCGTTGATGTACGGAAGGGCGCTGGTGATCAGGTGGCGAGCCATCCTCGGATGCTCCGATTTCTCCCGCACGCGCACCCCACCCGGGGTGCTGTGCCAGGCGCAGGGGTCCACTGTGGGCTGCCCAGCCTACCGCCGCGGGGCCGGGGCGCAGCCCGGTTTCAGAGCGGGGTGAAGTCGGCGTACGGGTCGAACTCCCCGGCCTTGACCCCGCGGACGAAGGCGGCCCACTTGCGCGGTGTCGTCCGCACGACCGTCTCGGGCCGGTCGGACTCGCGGATCTCCACCAGCCCGCCCGCGGCCCGGACCTCGACGCATTCGTTGCTCTCGCCGCTGGACGACGACTTGCGCCACGTGTTCATGTGAAGTCTTTCAGTAAGGCCCGGATGAAGTCCCGGGACTCGACCGGCCCGAGCGCGACCCCCGCGGTCTCCTCCTTGATCCGTCGGTAGGTCCGCAATTCGGCGTCGGCGTGCACGAACTTCGGGCCGTTCGAAAGGTCGATCTGGACGGTGTCGAGCTCGGGCACCGGCCCGCGCGCGAGATACAGGCTCTCCCCGGAACCGGGAAAGGTGTGCACGCTGAACGGGATCACCCGGATCTCCAGCCCGGGCCGCTCGGAATTCTCCAGCACGCTCCGCAACTGCCCGCGCAGCACTTCCGGCCCGCCGAACTGCATCCGCAGCGCGGATTCGTGGATGAAAGCGCTGTACGGCTTGGGGCGCTCGGTGAAGAGGTGCTGGCGCCGAATCCGGAATCCCGTCCGGGTGTCCGCGTCGTGCGGGGACAGCGGGGGGCGCAGCCGGGCGAACACCGCGGAGGCGTAGGCCTCGGTCTGCAGCAGTCCGGGGACGAAGGTGGTGTGCAGGATGGCCAGCGACTCGGCGTGGTGCTCCATCTCGGCGATGTCGATGATCCCGCCGGGCAGCCGTCCGCGGTAGCTGTCCCACCAGTACTTGCGCCGGTCCTGGGTCATCGAGAGCAGGGCGTCGAGGTAGCCGTCGTCATGGGTGCGGTCGCAGGTGCGCGCCCAGATCCGCAGCCGTTCGGCACTGATGCCGGCCTTGCCGTTCTCCATCTGGGAGATCTTGGGCAGGTCGGTGCCCAGCCTGGCCGCGAGGGTTTTCGGTGTCACGCCCACGCGTTCGCGCATCTTGCGCAGCTCGATGCCAAGGCGCTGTTGGCGCACGGTCGGAGACAGGCGGGGTGGCATGACTCTCTTCTCCGGATCGCGGGTTCGGTCGATGCTTCCGGTGAAGTGTGCCGCGCACACCCGGCCCTAGCTACTGAAATGGGGGATACCCCACGATGGAGTGAACGTCCACTCGCTCGGTAGCAAGTCTTGCACCCTGACCCTATGGTCGTGGCGTGTCACTCGCTGACTTGTTGTCGCCTAAACAGCTGCCAATCAGCAGTAAATACACACCAGATGCACGGTCGGGACGCCCCGACATCACCGACCGGAGACCGCCCGTGAACGCTCTCCTCGTCGCCGGATTGTCGGCCCTGCTGCTCGCCGTCCTATTCGTCGGCTGGCTGGTCTGGCTGGTCAACGCCCAGCCCCGCGAACCGCGTCGCGCAAAGGCCGAGTTCGTCGCGCCCCATTCCGCGCCGGCCGACAAGAACTAGGCCCCGGCCGTCCGGTGGCCTTTCCCGCCGACCTCGCCGGCCCCGCCGGCCCCGCGGCTCCGGGCCCCGCGCCCCCCGACCGGCGAGGGGCGCCGGGGCGCGGGCCGGCCGCTACGCGTCGGCGACGAAGTGGTCGAACTCGCCGGCCTGCACGCCGAGGAGGAAGGCCTCCCACTTCTGCGGGGTGGTGCGGACGACGACCCCGGCCCCGCCGGACTCGCGGATCTCGACCATGCCGTCGACGGTCCGGATCTCCAGGCAGTCGTCGGAGTCGCCGCTCAGGGACGGCCGCTGCCAGTCGGTCATGGGTGGCTCCCGTGGTGGAGGTGGCGGGCGCTGGGCCCCTGCCCGGTCAACGATCAGCCGCGGGCGAGGCGTTCCTGCAGCCGCGACTTCGCGGCCGGCCACTCGTCGGCGAGCATCGAGAAGTAGGCGGTGTCGCGCCAGACGCCGTTGGCGCGCAGCCGCTCCCGGCGGTGGACGCCCTCGAACCGGGCGCCGAGGCGCTGGATGGCGTTGCGGGAGCGCTCGTTGAGCGCGTCGGTCTTCCAGTAGACCCGGCCCATGCCGAGGTCCTCGTAGGCGTGGGTGAGCAGCAGCAGCTTGGACTCGGTGTTCACCGCCGTGCGCCACACGGACCGGGCGTACCAGGTGCCGCCGATCTCGACGAGCTCGTCGGTGGCGGAGAAGTCGTAGTAGCCGGTGATGCCGACGGCCCGCCCGGAGGCGAGGTCGACGACGGCGAACTTCACGGCCGTCCCGGCGGCGACCTCGGCGAGCCGGACGTCGAGGGCCTCGCCCAGCTCCTGCTCGGTGGTGGGCGGGAGGGAGGGGATCCAGCGCCACACCTCCGGGTCGGGGCCGACGGCGGCCCAGAGCTCGGACAGGTGGTGGCGGCCGAGGGGCTCCAGGCGGACGTGGCGGCCGGTGAGGGTGACGGGGGCGGGCAGCTGTGCGGTCATGATCCGAAACTAGCGCGAGTCTGCACTAGGGGCAATGCATTTCTGCACTAGTGCAAAATTGGGGGCGCGGACGCGGCGAGGGCCCCGCGGGACGCGTCCCGCGGGGCCCTCCACTGCGACCCTGCCCGCTCCGCTCCCGGAGCCGGGGATCAGATGAACGAGTTGATCTGGATCGTCTCGTCGCGGCCCGGGCCGACGCCGATGGCCGAGATCGGCGCGCCGGACATCTCCTCCAGTGCCTTCACGTAGGCCTGCGCGTTCTTCGGCAGCTCGGCGAAGGACTTGGCCTTGCTGATGTCCTCGGTCCAGCCCGGCAGCGTCTCGTAGATCGGCTTGGCGTGGTGGAAGTCCGACTGGTTGTAGGGGAGCTCCTCGACCCGCCGGCCGTCGATCTCGTACGCGACGCAGACCGGGATCTGCTCCCAGCCGGTGAGCACGTCCAGCTTGGTGAGGAAGAAGTCGGTCAGGCCGTTGACGCGGGTGGCGTAGCGCGCGATCACCGCGTCGAACCAGCCGCAGCGGCGGTCACGGCCGGTGGTGACGCCGCGCTCGCCGCCGATGCGGCGCAGCGCCTCGCCGTCCTCGTCGAGCAGCTCGGTCGGGAACGGGCCGGAGCCCACCCGGGTGGTGTACGCCTTCAGGATGCCGATGACCCGGTCGATCTTGGTCGGGCCGATGCCGGCGCCGGTGCAGGCGCCGCCCGCGGTCGGGTTCGACGAGGTCACGAAGGGGTACGTGCCGTGGTCGACGTCGAGCAGGGTGCCCTGGCCGCCCTCCAGCAGGACGACCTTGTTCGCCTTGAGCGCCTCGTCCAGGACGAGGGTGGTGTCGGCGAGGAAGGGCTTGATCTTGTCCGCGTAGCCGAGGTACTCCTCGAGGACCAGGTCGGCCGGGATGGCGCGGCGGTTGTACAGCTTGACCAGGAGCTGGTTCTTGTCGTGCAGCGCCGCCTCGATCTTCTGGCGCAGGATCGACTCGTCGAACAGGTCCTGGACCCGGATGCCGACGCGGTTGATCTTGTCCGCGTAGGTCGGGCCGATGCCGCGGCCGGTGGTGCCGATCCGGCGCTTGCCGAGGAAGCGCTCGGTGACCTTGTCCAGGGTGCGGTGGTACGGCGTGATCAGGTGGGCGTTGCCCGAGACCAGCAGCTTGGAGGTGTCGATGCCGCGCTCGTTGAGCCCGTTGAGCTCGGAGAGCAGCACACCCGGGTCGATCACGACGCCGTTGCCGATCACCGGCGTCACGTTCGGGCTGAGGATGCCGGAAGGGAGCAGGTGCAGGGCGTACTTCTGGTCGCCGATGACCACCGTGTGACCGGCGTTGTTGCCGCCCTGGTAGCGGACGACGTAGTCGACGGAGCCGCCGAGGAGGTCGGTGGCCTTCCCCTTGCCCTCGTCCCCCCACTGAGCGCCAACGAGCACGAGTGCCGGCACAGGCGTACACCCCTTCCGGTTGGGGCATCCTGCGTAGGCCGCAGTCTGCCCCGAGATAGACGAAGCCCCTGGCGCAGTAGCGCAAGGGGCTCTTGCACCGAGAGATTACCTGAGGAAGGACCGGTCGTGTCGTCCCTGTCCACGCCTGCGAACGGCGGCCCCGAGCCGCTTCTGCTGCTCCTCGACCCGGCGGCCCGGCAGACCGACGGCGAGTCGGTGCGGATCGCGAAGGACGTGCTCTGCGGTGGTGCGGACGTCAAGGTGGTCTACCCGGAGAGCACGTCCGAGCTCGACCGGGTGCTTTCGCACCGGGGTCGCAGGCGACCGGTGGTGATCGGTTCCGACCTCGCGCTGCAGCGGGTCCTGCAGGCGCTGCACCGGCACCGTGAGCTGGGCGCGGATCCGGTGGGCATGGTTCCGGTCGGCCGGGCGGAGGAGCTGGCGGCGGCCCGCGCGCTCGGCGTGCCGGGCGAGCCGGTGCGGGCGGCGCGGGCGGTGCTGTCGGGGGCGTCGCGCAAGCTCGACCTGCTGGTGGACGACGGTGGGGGGGTGGCCCTGGGCGGGGTGCGGATCACCGGTGCCGGGGCGCGCAGGCCGGGCGGCCGTTCGGGCGGCTGGCGTTCGCTATGGGCGAAACTGGCTGCGGCCGAGCAGGCGAACGCCCTCACGGCCGAGGGGCGGCCCGCCGCCGAGCTCAGCCCCCGGGTCCGGGTCGAGGCCGACGGGCGGCTGCTGGCCGACGTGCACCGTCCGGTCCGGCTGGTCCAGGTGACGCTGCCGGGCGGCGAGTCGGACGGCGCCGGCGTCATGGAGGTGGTGGTCCGCGCGCCCGGCGCGCTCGTGCGGGCGAGGGCGGCGAGCGTCTCGGTGATCGGCCGCGGCTTCGGCTACGAGGCGGACGGCCGCGCGGTCGGCCCGGTCCGCGCCCGCACCTGGACGGTCCACCCGGGCGCCTGGGGGCTGCTGCTGCCGGCCGCCTGACGGCGCGCGCCGGCTCCCGGTGGCCGCCGGGGCGGCGCGCGGGGGCCGGTGAAGCGGGAGTGAACGCCGGGTGAGCAGGCTCACGTTCGCCGCCGCCGCGATCCCGACCGCTCCGCACACGGAACGCCCCAACAGGCGCGAACCGCAAGGCCAACCGCCACCCGCCGGAATTCCCCCCACCCGAAATCCCCACCCCGTAAGGGGTTTTGTCTACGCGCGTTACTGGCCGATCGCCCGACAAACGCGGCATCCCGCGTTCCGGAAGCCTGTGCCAACTGCCCTAGACTCGAAGGCGTGCCACGTGGTGACGGAAGACTCAACCACGATCTTCTTCCCGGTGAGAAAGGCCCCCAGGACGCTTGCGGCGTCTTCGGTGTCTGGGCTCCCGGCGAGGAGGTCGCCAAGCTCACGTTCTTCGGCCTTTACGCCCTGCAGCACCGCGGTCAGGAATCCGCGGGCATCGCAGTGAGCAACGGCTCCCAGATTCTCGTCTTCAAGGACATGGGACTCGTCTCCCAGGTCTTCGACGAGGCCTCGCTGGGGTCGTTGCACGGGCATATCGCCGTCGGACACGCCCGCTACTCGACCACCGGTTCCTCGGTCTGGGAGAACGCCCAGCCGACCTTCCGGGCGACCGTGCACGGTTCGCTGGCCCTCGGGCACAACGGAAACCTGGTGAACACCGCCGAACTGGCGGCCATGGTCGCCGAACTGCCCGGCGAGGAGCACGTCTCCCGCTCCGGGCGGACCGCCGCGACCAACGACACCGACCTGGTGACCGCGCTGCTCGCCGGCCACCCGGACCTCTCCATCGAGGAGACGGCCAAGGTCGTGCTGCCCAAGGTCAAGGGCGCGTTCTCGCTCGTCTTCATGGACGAGCACACGCTCTACGCCGCCCGTGACCCGCAGGGCATCCGCCCGCTGGTGCTCGGCCGGCTGGAGCGCGGCTGGGTGGTCGCCTCCGAGACGGCGGCGCTCGACATCTGCGGCGCCTCCTTCATCCGCGAGGTCGAGCCCGGCGAGCTCATCGCCATCGACGAGAACGGCATGCGCACCTCCCGCTTCGCCGAGGCGAAGCCCAAGGGCTGCGTGTTCGAGTACGTCTACCTGGCCCGCCCCGACACCTCCATCGCCGGCCGCAACGTCCACCTCTCCCGCGTGGAGATGGGCCGCCGCCTGGCGAAGGAGGCCCCCGTCGAGGCCGACCTGGTGATAGCGACGCCCGAGTCCGGCACCCCCGCCGCGATCGGCTACGCCGAGGCCAGCGGCATCCCGTACGGCTCCGGCCTGGTGAAGAACGCCTACGTGGGCCGCACCTTCATCCAGCCGAGCCAGACCATCCGCCAGCTCGGCATCCGGCTCAAGCTGAACCCGCTGCGCGAGGTCATCCAGGGCAAGCGCCTGGTGGTCGTCGACGACTCGATCGTCCGCGGCAACACCCAGCGCGCGCTGGTGAAGATGCTCCGCGAGGCCGGCGCGGCCGAGGTCCACATCCGGATCTCCTCGCCGCCCGTGAAGTGGCCCTGCTTCTTCGGCATCGACTTCGCCACCCGCGCGGAGCTGATCGCCAACGGCATGACCATCGAGGAGATCGGCCGCACGCTCGGCGCGGACTCGCTCTCCTACATCTCGATCGACGGCATGATCGAGGCCACCAAGCAGCCCAAGGACAGGCTCTGCCGGGCCTGCTTCGACGGTGAGTACCCGATGGAGCTGCCGGACCCGGCGCTGCTCGGCAAGCTCCTGCTGGAGGCCGAGATCAAGGGCGGCCAGCAGCCGCCCGCCGTGCGCGGCAAGCCGACCAGCGGCAGCGACCTGGACGGCGTCCAGTCGCTGCTCGGCGGGGCGGGCGCGGCCGACGCGCTGCGCCGCCCGTAGCGTCACCACGGTGGGGTCCCGCGAACCGGGGCCCCACCGCTGTTCAGCCCCCCGGCTGTTCCCGAACAACCCCCCAGACCCGAGAGGGCCGCACCGCAGTGACCAGCAACCAGAACGGCGCCACCTACGCCGCCGCCGGCGTCGACATCGAGGCGGGCGACCGCGCCGTCGAGCTCATGAAGCAGTGGGTGAAGAAGGCCAACCGCCCCGAGGTGGTCGGCGGTCTCGGCGGCTTCGCCGGCCTCTTCGACGCGTCCGCGTTCAAGAGCTACGAGCGGCCGCTGCTGGCTTCGGCCACCGACGGCGTGGGGACCAAGGTGGCCATCGCGGCCGCCATGGACAAGCACGACACCATCGGCCACGACCTGGTCGGCATGGTCGTCGACGACCTGGTGGTCTGCGGCGCCGAGCCGCTGTTCATGACCGACTACATCTGCGTCGGCAAGGTCGTGCCGGAGCGGGTCGCCGCGATCGTCAAGGGCATCGCCGAGGGCTGCGCGCTGGCCGGCTGCGCCCTGGTCGGCGGCGAGACCGCCGAGCACCCGGGCCTGCTCGGCCCGGACGAGTACGACGTGGCGGGCGCCGGCACCGGCGTCGTCGAGGCCGACGCCCTGCTCGGCGCGGACCGCGTCCGGGCCGGCGACGTGGTGATCGCGATGGCCGCCTCCGGCCTGCACTCCAACGGCTACTCGCTGGTCCGCCACGTGCTGCTGAACGAGGCCGGCTGGAAGCTGGACCGCAAGGTCGAGGAGTTCGGCCGCACCCTCGGCGAGGAGCTGCTGGAGCCGACCCGGATCTACTCGCTGGACTGCCTGGCGCTCACCCGCGCGACCGAGGTGCACGCCTTCTCGCACGTCACCGGTGGCGGCCTGGCGGCCAACCTGGCCCGGGTCGTCCCGGACGGCCTGCACGCCCGCCTGGACCGCGGCACCTGGACCCCGCTGCCGGTCTTCCAGACCGTCGCCGAGGTCGGCAAGGTGGCCACCCTGGAGATCGAGAAGACGCTCAACATGGGCGTCGGCATGGTCGCGGTCGTCCCGCCGCACTCGGTGGACGTCGTGCTGTCGATCCTGGAGGACCGCGGCGTCGAGGCCTGGCTGCTCGGCGACATCGTCGAGCGCGGCGACGGTCACGAGGGCGGCGCGGCCCTCTACAACGCCTACGAGGGCTTCACGGCGGGCTGATCCCGGCCGGAACGACGAGGGGCCCCTCCGGTGCGCCGGAGGGGCCCCTCGTGCCGTCCGGGGCCGTGAGCGGCCGTGCGCGGAGGGCGGGGCGGGCGCGCCGGGACCGTGTCCGGGAGGGCGGTGGGGCGGGCGTGCGCGGGAACGCCGAAAACCGGCCCGGCGCCCTGGGGCGCCCGGACCGGTCGGCGGGACTACGGGTTACGAGCGGCGGGAGGCCTGCGACGGCCCGGTACCCGGCCCGCTGTCGTCCTCGTCGTCGAGGTCGGCGTAGCGGGCGGCGTACTCCGCGTACGGGTCGTCGTCCTCCTCCTCCTCGATCGGCTCCGGCTCGATCGAAGCGGTGGACGGCGATACGCCCAGCTCGTTGGACAGACGGTTAGCGTCGAACCCGCCGCTGTTGTACTTCAGCTCGCGGGCGACCTTCGTCTGCTTGGCCTTGGCCCGGCCGCGCCCCATGGGTCGACCCCCTCAACGATGGGGCTCACGGCCCCGAGTCTGACACGTGTTCATGATCAGGTCCGGCCTGCCCGAATGGGAGGACCGTCCCTTGGAGCATTAACGGTACCTGTTTCCGCCGCTGGACGGTACGTCGTCGGTGTGACGTGGCGCGCACCGACTGCACCCGAGACCAGGTCTTCCCAGGTCAGGGGAGGTTTTGCGGCGGTTTGCGCGCTGTCCGGAGGTGTCTGAGGTCCGTCGTTCCAGGACCGATTATCCCCCCTAGGGGGACGTTGGATCACCCGATCGGGCGCAGAAGTGAGAATCCGGTTCCACATCGTGATGCGCGGGGGACGGAAGAAGACCGCCCCCCGCGCACCCCGGGTCCGGACCGGGCCGGATCAGGCCCGGCGGGCACCCGGCAGCAGCACCGTGCGCAGCGCGCTGATCTCGCGCATCCGCTTCTCGGCCAGGCGGTCGGCGGCGACCGCCGGCGGCACGCCGTCGGAGGTGGCGCGGGTGAAGATCTCCAGGGTCGTGTCGAAGATCCTGGTGGCCTTGTTCTTGGCCCGCTCGAAGTTGAAGCCGTCGATCTCGTCGGCGACCTGGATCACGCCGCCGGAGTTCACCAGGTAGTCCGGCGCGTAGAGGATGCCGCGGTCGGCGAGGTCCTTCTCGACGCCCGGGTGGGCCAGCTGGTTGTTGGCCGCGCCGCAGACGATCGAGGTGCCGAACTCGCCCAGCGCCGCGACGACGGAGTCGGTCAGCGCACCGCCGAGGGCGCAGGGGGCGTAGACGTCCAGCTTGGCCTGCAGCAGGGCGGCGGTGTCGGCGACCACCTCCACCTCGGGGTGGGCGGCGCGGACGCGGTTGACCGCGGCCTCGAAGGGGTCGGTGACGACGACCGTGGCGCCGTCCGCGACCAGGTGGCCGACCAGGTAGTGGCCGACCTTGCCGACGCCCGCGACGCCGACCCGGCGGCCGCGCAGCGTCGGCTGGCCCCAGCGGGCCTGGGCGGTGGCGCGCATGCCCTGGAACACGCCGAAGGCGGTCAGGATGGAGGAGTCGCCGGCGCCGCCGTGCTCGGGCGAGCGGCCGGTCACGAACTCGGTCTCGCGCGCGATGACGTCCATGTCCTGCACGTAGGTGCCCACGTCGCAGGCCGTGATGTAGCGGCCGCGCAGGGACTCCACGAAGCGGCCGTAGGCCCGGAGCATGGCCTCGTTCTTGTCCTTGTTCGGGTCGCCGATGATGACGGCCTTGCCGCCGCCGAGGTCGAGCCCGGCCAGCGCGTTCTTGTAGGACATGCCGCGGGACAGGTTGAGCGCGTCCTCCAGGGCCGCCTCCTCGGAGGCGTACGGGAAGAAGCGGGTGCCGCCGAGGGCGGGGCCCAGCGCGGTGGAGTGGATGGCGATGATCGCCTTGAGCCCGGAGCTCCGGTCGTGGCAGAGCACGACCTGCTCGTGGCCGTCGCCGGGGGCGCCGTCCTGCTCGGTGCGGAAGATCCTGCTGAGCACGCCGGGTGCGGGGTGCGTGGCGGGGGTCTGTACGTCGGTCACTGTGGTGACTCCAGTATCGAAGGCCCGCTGCTGTGGTGCGGGCGCCTAAGGCGAAGCGTAGTCGCGCGTGCGGTGGCGATCGGCCCTCTTGTCCGAGCTTGTGCCGGTTGTCCGAGGGGTGAGACGGGCCGCGGTCCGCGGTGCGGGCGCGAACGGTTCGGGAGCGCGCCCTCCCGGGGCCGGTCGGCGCGTGCGACCATGCAGGACGTGACCGTCGTACGCACCTCGGTACTGCCGCCCTACGCCGCCCACCTGCGGGTCTACGAGCCGCTCGCCGCCTACCCGGAGCCCGAGCGGGCCCGGTGGCAGGCCTACGCGGCGGAACACGGGCCGGACGCCGGGGACGCGGCGCAGCCGGTGGCCGGGGCGGCCCTGGAGGAGCAGCGCGGGGCGCTCGCGGAGCTGGTCGCCCGGACGCCCCGGGCGCTGCCCGAGCGGGAGAGCGAGCGGGCCTTCGTGCGGGTGGTGGACGGCGTGCTCTACGTCTGCCCGTGGGCGACCAGGCTGCGCAGCTGGCAGGCCCTGGAGGAGCTGCGGGCGGCCGCCCCGGTGACGCTGCTGGACACCGCGGTGCCGCCGGTGGCCCGGGCGGCCGCCGAGGCGGACCACGAGCGCTGGCGGGCCGAGCACCCGGACGCCCGGCCGTGGATCCTGACGAGCCGGTGGGAGGTGCCGGTGCGCTGGTTCCTGCCGTTCGGCGACGAGGACCGCTGCTTCGTGCCGGCGGCGGAGCCGGGCGGTCCGGCGCGGGCGGCGGCGCTGTTCTACCTGGTGCCGATGGCGCAGGCGCGGCGGCGGGTGGCCCGGGCCTACCGGGCGCTGCGTGAGGAGGTGCCGGACGGGGAACTGGTCCGGGGGGCGGAGCGGGTCGGGCGGTGGCTGGAGGAGTTCCACCCGCGCTCGCTGGTGGAGCTGGACTACGGGGGGCTGGTGCATCTGCTGGGGCCCGAGCGGCTGTTGGCGGACCGTTCGGCGGGGGAGCTGGAGGAGGGGCTGCGCGCGCTGCGGGCGGGGGACGCCGCGGAGGCGATGCGGGCGTACGGGGAACTGACGGCGCGGTGGCGGCGGGTGCTGGCGCTGCGGTACGCGAACTGACCCCGTGGGGCCCGTGTATGACTGGAAGGGTCCTACGGCCCGGACCGCATGACCAAGGTCCTGGTTCGGGTCAATAGCTGTCGAACGTGACACTACTCACCGTTGACGCGAACTTACCCCTATGTGCAAAAATGGGACAACCAGCCCAACTTCACGTGAGCGTGCCCACTTTTGGGTGGTTCTGGAGTCGATGCGTGCTTTGCGGGGAAACGGAGGGTCTGGTCCCTCCGTAACCGGACGTCACGACCGCGTGACTGTCCGTTATTGGGTGGTCCATCGCCATCCGTCAGCCTTGAACCCGTGAGGGGTCAATTTTGGCGGTTTGGTCGATAGGGCTGGACGGATGGTGTAGTTGTAGACACCAGGACAAGCCGTTCGTCCTATAACCGACTCGGCCCGTCTATGCCATTTCGGGCATCGCGGGCCAAGGTGCAGAATTTGAAGGATAGAACCGCCCTGGTTCGGTTCTCCCGAGGAGGCCGCTCATGACCGCTCGTACCCCTGATGCTGAGCCGCTGCTGACGCCGGCAGAGGTTGCCACCATGTTCCGCGTGGACCCGAAGACGGTCACCCGCTGGGCCAAGGCGGGCAAGCTGACGTCCATTCGCACGCTCGGCGGTCACCGCCGTTACCGCGAGGCGGAGGTGCGCGCTCTGCTGGCCGGGATTCCCGCTCAGCGCACTGAGGCCTGATAGGCCGAAGGCTCTTTAAAGGGGCCGCTTACCGGACTCCGCCGGGTCCGGTAAGCGGCCCCTTTGCCATGCCCGGGGCCGGCCGCGCCGGGGGCGGAATGCTGAACTCCGGATAACGATTCGATGTGCGTGGGGCGGGGGGGATTTACAGTGAATAGCAGTGCAATTTTACATATTAAATTAGCGGGGTCGTGATGGGCGTGTGACGGAGTCATGATCGGGAAATGGGGGGTGACGACGGTCACACGTCCGGGGCTTGTGGTCTAGACCTGTCCGGGCGTAGGGAAGCCGGCGGAAAGCGCCCGCGCGAAAACGCGAGAGGCCCGGAACCTGACGGTTCCGGGCCTCTCGCACTGCGGCGATCCCGACGGGACTTGAACCCGCGACCTCCACCTTGACAGGGTGGCGAGCTAACCAACTGCTCCACGGGACCAGAGTTTTCTGATCTCGTTCACTCGCTTGCCGCGCTGCGAACAAGACAGACTGTAGCCCATGTCGGGCCCCCAGGTCGAACCGGGACCTGAGGGCCCCTGAGGACCGCCCAGCTCAGAGCGCCGCCCGGGCCGCCTCCATCGCCTTCATGATCCGCTTCTCCGACACCGGGCTCGGCGTCCCCAACGACTGGGCGAAGAAGCTCACCCGCAGCTCCTCGATCATCCAGCGGATCGCCAGCACCTCTGCGGAGGGCTGCTGCCCGGCCGGAACGGCCGCCAGCAGCTCCCCGTACGCCTGCTGCACCTGCTGGACCTTCAGCAGGTGCTGGGCGTCCCGCTGCGGGTGGTTGGGCAGCGCCTCCAGCCGGCGGTCCACCGCCAGCAGGTAGCGCTTGAGGTCCGGCAGCCGCTGCCAGCCGGTGCCCGTGACGAAGCCCGGGTGCACCAGGGAGGCCAGGTGCAGCCGGACGTCGTTCACCGCGTTCAGCAGCACCGGGCTGCTCACCGTCTTCAGCCGGGTCGAGGCCTTGTGGAAGGCGATCAGCGCGGTGGCCGTCTTCAGCGTGGTGTCGGCCGACAGGTCGTACAGGTCGGCCCGCACCTTGTCGTGCAGCTTGCCGAAGGCCGCCTCGTCCCAGGCCGGGCCGCCCGCCAGGGTCATCAGCCGGTCCGTCGCGCAGGCCACCACGTCCTCGAACAGGGCGGCGACCGAGCCGTGCGGGTTGTGCGAGAGCGCCAGCTTCGCCTGGTTGCCCAGCCGGCCCTGGATCGACTTGGCCGGGGAGGTGGTCGTCAGCACCAGCAGCCTGCGGGTGCCCTCCCACATCGCCTGCGCCTGCGCCTGCGGGGTGTCGAACAGCTTGACGCCGACCGTCTCCCCCTCGTCCACCAGCGCCGGGTAGGCCCGCAGCGAGTGGCCGCGCGAGCGCTGCTCGAAGGTGCGCTGGAGCACCGGCAGACCGGCCGGCCAGGCCGTCAGCCCGCCCTGCTCGATGCCCCGGCCCGACGCCGCCGAGGACAGCGTCTCCTTCAGCTTCGGCTTGAGCCGCAGCCGCAGCTCCTCCAGGTCCTTGGACTCGGCGAGCCTGCGGCGGCCGTCCACCACCCGGAAGGTCACCTTGAGGTGGTCCGGGACCCGCTCGTCGTCCCAGGCCTCCGGCGGGACGGTGACGGCCGTCAGCCGCTTCAGCGCGCGCTCCAGGGAGGGCAGCAGCGGCTCCTGGCGGTCCTTCACCTCGCGCAGCGCGGCCTTCGCGAAGTCCGGCGCCGGGACGAAGTTGCGCCGGATCGCCTTCGGCAGCGACTTGATGTACGCGGTGACCAGCTCGGCCCGCAGACCGGGGATCTGCCAGTCGAAGCCCTCCGCGGTGACCTGGTTGAGCACCGGCAGCGGGATGTGGACGGTCACCCCGTCCGCGTCGCTGCCCGGCTCGAACTGGTAGGTCAGCTGGAAGCGGAGCTTGCCCTGCTGCCAGTGGTCCGGGTAGTCGGCCTCGGTGACGCCGTCCGCGGCGTCGTTGATCAGCATCGACTTCTCGAAGTTGAGCAGGTCCGGCTGCTCGTGCCGGGCCTTCTTCCACCAGGCGTCGAAGTGCCGGGCGGAGACCACGTCCTCCGGCAGCCGGGCGTCGTAGAACTCGAACAGGGTCTGGTCGTCCACCAGGATGTCGCGGCGGCGGGCCCGGTTCTCCAGCTCCTCGACCTCGCCGAGCAGCCGGCGGTTCTCGGCGAAGAACCGGTGGTGGGTCTCCCAGTCGCCCTCGACCAGGGCGTTGCGGATGAACAGCTCGCGGCAGAGCTCCTGGTCGATCCGGCCGTAGTTGACCTTGCGCTGGGCGACGACCGGCATCCCGTAGAGGGTCACCTTCTCGTACGCCAGGACGGCCCCGGCCTTCTTCTCCCAGTGCGGCTCGCTGTAGCTCCGCTTGATCAGGTGGCCGGCCAGCGGCTCGACCCACTCCGGCTCGATCTTCGCGTTGATCCGCGCCCAGAGCCGGGACGTCTCGACCAGCTCGGCCGACATCACCCAGCGCGGCGGCTTCTTGAACAGGCCGGAGCCCGGGAAGACCGCGAAGCGGGCGCCGCGCGCACCGCCGTACTCGCGCTTCTCCGCGTCGAAGAGGCCGATGTGGGAGAGCAGGCCGGCCAGCAGCGACTGGTGGATCCGGTCGGCGTCCGGCTCGGCGCCGGGCTGCGGCTCCTCGACCGCCACGCCCAGCTGCCGGGCGACGGTGCGCAGCTGGGTGTAGATGTCCTGCCACTCCCGTATCCGCAGGTAGTTGAGGAACTCCGCCTTGCACATCCGGCGGAACGCCGAGGAGGACAGCTCCTTCTGCTGCTCCCGGACGTAGCGCCACATCGACAGGTAGGCGAGGAAGTCGGAGGTCTCCGAGTTGAACCGGCGGTGCCGGTCGTCGGCGGCCTGGCGCTTCTCGGCGGGGCGCTCGCGCGGGTCCTGGATGGAGAGCGCCGCGGCGATCACCATCACGTCGCGCACGCAGCCGTTGCGCTCCGCCTCCAGCACCATCCGGGCCAGCCGCGGGTCCACCGGGAGCTGCGCCAGCTGGCGGCCGAGCGGGGTCAGGCGCTTACGCGGGTCCTTCTCGTCCGGGTTCAGCGCGCCCAGTTCGTGCAGCAGGTGCACGCCGTCCCGGATGTTGCGGGAGTCCGGCGGGTCCAGGAACGGGAAGGCGGCGATGTCGCCGAGGCCGGCCGCCGTCATCTGCAGGATCACCGAGGCCAGGTTGGTGCGCAGGATCTCGGCGTCGGTGAACTCGGGGCGGGAGAGGAAGTCCTCCTCCGAGTACAGCCGGATGCAGATGCCGTCCGAGGTGCGGCCGCAGCGGCCCTTGCGCTGGTTGGCGCTGGCCTGGCTGACCGCCTCGATCGGCAGCCGCTGCACCTTGGTGCGGTGGCTGTAGCGGGAGATCCGGGCGGTGCCCGGGTCGATCACGTACTTGATGCCCGGGACGGTGAGGCTGGTCTCGGCGACGTTGGTGGCGAGCACGATCCGGCGGCTGCCGGAGCGCTGGAACACCCGGTGCTGCTCGGCCGAGCTCAGCCGGGCGTACAGCGGCAGGACCTCGGTCGACTTCAGCTTCAGCCGGTTGAGCGCGTCGGCGGTGTCCCGGATCTCGCGCTCGCCGGAGAGGAAGACCAGGATGTCGCCCGGGCCCTCGGCCTGCAGCTCCTGGGCGGCCTCGCAGATCGCCTGGACCTGGTCCCGGTCGCGGTCGGCGTCGGACGCGTCCTCGTCCTCGGCACCCTCCTCGACGAGCGGGCGGTACCGGACCTCCACCGGGTAGGTGCGGCCGGAGACCTCGATGATCGGCGCGTCCCCGAAGTGCCGGGCGAAGCGCTCCGGGTCGATGGTCGCGGAGGTGATCACGACCTTGAGGTCCGGGCGGCGGGGGAGCAGCTGCTTGACGTAGCCGAGGATGAAGTCGATGTTGAGGCTGCGCTCGTGCGCCTCGTCGATGATCAGGGTGTCGTACTGGCGCAGCTCGCGGTCCGTCTGGATCTCGGCGAGCAGGATGCCGTCCGTCATCAGCTTGACCAGGGTGTCCGGACCGACCTGGTCGGTGAACCGGACCTTCCAGCCGACCGCCTCGCCCAGCGGGCTGTCCAGCTCCTCCGCGACCCGCTCGGCCACCGTGCGGGCGGCGATCCGGCGCGGCTGGGTGTGGCCGACCAGGCCGCGCACGCCCCGGCCGAGCTCCAGACAGATCTTGGGGATCTGGGTGGTCTTGCCCGAGCCGGTCTCGCCCGCGACGATCACCACCTGGTGGTCCCGGATGGCCGCCAGGATGTCGTCCTTCTTCTGGCTGACCGGCAGCTCGGCGGGATAGGTGATCGCCGGGACGGCGCTGCGGCGCTGCTCGACCAGCAGCTCGGCGCGTTCGATGTCGGCGGCGATCTCGGCGGCGACCTTCTGCCGGGCCTCGGGCTTGCGGACCCGGCGGGCCCCCTCCAGCCGGCGCCCGATCCGGACCTGGTCGCGCAGGGTCAGTTCCGGAAGGCGGGCGGCCAGCTCGCCGATCCCTGGCCCGTCGGCGGGGGCGGCGGCGGACTGGACTGCGGGAGAACTCACTGCGGGCATCCCTCTAGGTTCGCAAGGAGGGGCGGCGGCGCGCACCTCGGTTTTCGAGCCCCTCCAGTGTCACAGTCGCCGGTGGCCGAGCGCGAACGGCGGGTCGGGTCGGGAGCGGGTGATCGGGTGCGGGTGATCGGATCGGAGCGATCGGGGTCGGGTCGGGGGGCGGGTCGGGGGGCGGGTGATCGGGCGGGGCGCCCGGGGCGGGCGCGGGGGCGGGTGATCGGGAGGGGCGCCCGGGGCGGGCGCGGGGGCGGGTGATCGGGAGGGGCGACAGCGGTTCGGGGCGGCAACGGTTCGAGGCGGATCCGGGCTCCAGCCGTCCGGGCGAAGCCGGACTCGGACGCCAGGGGCATCACCTCCTACGCGGCGGACGGCTCGGCCGCCGCCGACCAGCCGGCTCCGCGCCCGTCGGGCCCCGGGCCGCGCCCGGTCGGCGGCGACGTGCGCCCGGTCCGTCGGTCCCGTGCGCCACAGTGGTGGGCGACAACGGACGTGACGGGCCGTCGGCGGCCCGGAGGGCGGTGGGTGATGAGCGGCGGACCGACGGGACTGTCCGAGGAGTGGCTCGGCCGGATGCACCGGGTGCTGACCGGCCACGTCGAGGGCGGCGGGGTGCCCGGCCTGGTGGCCGCCGTCGCCCGGGACGGCGACGAACACGTGGAGGTCCTGGGCCACCACGACCTCGCCGGCACCACCCCGATGCGCCGGGACACCCTTCCGGATCGCCTCGATGAGCAAACCGGTCACCGCGGTGGCCGCCCTCACCCTCGTCGAGGAGTGCGTGCTGCGGCTCGACGACCCGGTCGACGACCTGCTGCCCGAGCTGGCCGACCGCCGGGTGCTGCGCCGCCCGGACGGCGCGCTCGACGACACCGAGCCCGCCGCGCGGCCGATCACCCTGCGCGACCTGCTCACCTTCCGGCTCGGCCACGGCCTCGCCATGCTCCCGCCCACCGCCCCGATCGTCGGGGCCCTGGCCGAGCGCGGGGTCAACGTCCGGGCGCCCCGGGCCGACCAGCCGGAGCCGGACGAGTTCCTGCGCCGGCTCGGAGAGTTGCCCCTGCTCCACCAGCCCGGCGCCGGCTGGCTCTACCACACCGGCTCGGCCGTCCTCGGCGTCCTGCTCGCCCGGGCCTGCGGGCGACCGCTCGGCGAGGTGCTGCGCGAGCGCGTCCTCGACCCGCTCGGCATGCGGGACACCGGCTTCGTCGTCCCGGCCGACCAGCTCCACCGGCTGCCCGTCGAATACCTGTACGACCCCGCCGGCGGGCGGCTCGTCCCCTACGACGGCGCCACCGGCGACAGCGCCTGGGCCCGCCCCGCGGCGTTCCCGGACGGCGGCGCCGACCTGGTCTCCACCCTGGACGACTACCTGGCCTTCGCCCGGATGCTGCTCGGCGGCGGCAGCCACCGCGGCGTGCGGGTGCTCTCCCGGCCGACCGTCGAGCTGATGACCACCGACCAGCTCACCCCCGCCCAACTGGCCGCCTCCGGACCGCTGCTCGGCCGGGAGGACCTCACCGGCTGGGGCTTCGGCGTCTCCGTCACCACCGCCCGGACCGGCCTCGCCGCCCCCGGCCGCTACGGCTGGGACGGCGGCCTCGGCACGGTCTGGTTCAACGATCCGGCCGAGCGGCTGACCGGGGTGCTGCTCACCCAGCGGATGTTCGAGTCCGCCACGCCGCCGGCGATCGCGCGCGACTTCGAGACGGCGGCGTACCAGGCCCTGGCGGGGTGACGGGCGGGGCGTCCCCGCGGCCCGGGTGACGGGTGGTCGCCGGGAGCGGGCGGGGGCGTGGCCCGGGTCCGGGTGGCCGGGCGGGGCGGGCGCCGGACCGGGCGGGCTCAGGTGGTGAGCGCGGCCTCGTCGGCGTCCGGCAGCCAGTCCCGGGCCGGGTCGTACTCCAGCCACCTGCTGCGCCCGGCCTCGGCGGCGAACGCCCGGAGCAGCGGCTCCAGCAGGGCGTCGGGGCCGGCGCCGCCGCCGTCCTCGCGCCAGAGCAGCGACCACGCGTAGAGCGGCGTCGGGCCGGCCAGCGGCACCGTCCGCACCCCCGGCCGGCCCGGGCCGGGGTGCGCCTCCGGCAGCGGGCAGTCGGCCGGGACGAGCGAGAAGCAGCCGGGGTCGGTGCGGATCCGCTCGACGAAGTGCTCCGGGCCCAGGTTGGTCGAACCGATCCGCCCGGCGATGCCGAAGCGGTCGGCGAAACGGGTCAGGAAGTCCAGCCGGTCCACCGCGGCCGGGAAGCGCAGCACGCCGTCGCGCAGGTCCGCCGGGCTCAGCACCTCCCGGTCGGCCAGCGGGTGGTCGGTGCTCAGCAGGGCGTCCACCGGCTCCAACCGGACCAGTCGGTGCGTCAACCCGGCGTCGCCGCCGTCCGGCAGGGCGTGCACCCGGCCGAACCCGGCGTCCGACTCCCCGCGCAGCACCGCCGCCGCGACCGACGGCAGGTCCCGGCCCGGCACCGGCTCCACCTCCAGCCCCGGCACCCCGCCCAGCGCCTGCGCGACCGTCCGCATCGGCGCGAACAGGTGCCCCCACACGTCGATCCGCAGCGGCCGCCGGGCACCCCCCACCGCCGCCACCGCGCGCTCGCCCTGCTCCAGCACCCGCCGGGCCGGTCCGAGGAACCGCCGCCCCGCTTCCGTCAGCGCCACCCCGCGGGCGTCCCGCTCCAGCAGCCGGACCCCGAGCACCCCCTCCAGCCGGGCCACCCGCTTCGAGAGCGCCTGCTGGGTGATGCCCGACCGCCCGGCCGCCCGGCCGAAGTGCAACTCCTCCGCGGCCGTCACGAACGCCCGCACCTGCGCGAGATCGAGATCCATGACCGGCCAGCCTATGCCGCGCGGACCCCCGCCGGGCGGGCGCGGCCGGAGCCCGCCCCCGGGCCCGTCCCCGACGCGCCCGCCCCCGGGCCCGTCCCCGACGCCCGTGCGGGCCCGCCGGGCCCGGCAGCACAACCGGCGGTTGTCGCCGCCGCCCCCTCGTTGTTGGACCGGCCCCCGGCGGGCGCGGTGAGCTGGGGCCGTTCCCGGGCCACCAGGGCCCGGGCGGCCGTGGAGGGAAGAGCGCGATGAGGGCACTGCTGGGCACCGGGCGGCGGGACGTACCGGTCGGCTTCGCCGAGGTGGACCAGCCGAAGCCGGGGCCGGGGGAGGCCCTGGTGAAGGTCGAGGCGTTCTCGGTGAACCGCGGCGAGACCTTCCAGCTGGAGGCCCCCCGGCCCGGTTGGCGGCCCGGGAAGGACGTCGCCGGGCTGGTCGTCCAGGCGGCCGCCGACGGATCGGGCCCGGCCGTCTGCCGGCGGGTGGTCGGCCACCCGCCGGCCGGGGGCTGGGCCGAGTACGTGGCCGTCCCGACCTCCTCGCTCGCCGAACTGCCCGACACCCTGGACACCGTCCGCGCCGCCGCACTGCCGCTCGCGGGTCTCACCGCGCTGCGCCTGCTCCGCACCGCGGGCCCGCTGGCCGGCCGCCGGGTGCTGCTGACCGGCGCCTCCGGCGGTGTCGGCCACTACGTCACCGAGCTGGCCGCCGCCGCGGGCGCCGAACTGACCGCGGTCACCGCGTCCCCGGAGCGCGGCCGCCGGCTGGCCGAGCTGGGCGCGGCCGAGGTGGTGCACGAGGTCGCGGCGGCGCGCGGCCCGTACGACCTGGTGCTGGAGTCCACCGGCGGGGCCGCCCTGCCGGTGGCGCTCGCCCGGCTGGCCCGGCGCGGCACGCTGATCTGGTTCGGCCAGGCCTCCAGGACGCCCGCCACGCTCGACTTCTTCGACTTCTTCGCCGGCCCGGAGTCCGCCACCCTGCGGCACTTCCACTACGCCGACTCCGACGCCCCCGACGGCGAGGACCTCGCCACCCTGGTGCGCCTGGCGGCGGGCGGCCGGCTGACCCCGGAGCTCGGCCGGGTCGCGCCCTGGGAGGAGACCGCCGCCGTCCTCACCGACCTGCGCGAGCGCCGGATCCGCGGCAAGGCCGTGCTGACCGTCGGCTGAGCCCCGGCGCGGCCGCCGGGCGTTCCGCCCCTTCACCCGGCCGTCGACCCCTGCCCTTCCACCCCGCCCGTCCCACGCCGCCGGAAGCGAGCCCGCGATGACCGTCACGCCCGACACCGCCGATGCCACCGACACCCCTGATGCCGCTGACACCCCCCATGCCGCCGACACCCCCGACCTCTCCTTCCTGGACGCCCCCGGCCTGACGGCCGCCTTCGTCGAGGAGACCCGCCCGCGCGCCCACGGCGCCGGCCTCGACCCGTACGAGTACGCCCGGGTGACCGCCGCCCTGACCTCCCTGCACGACTGGCCCTCGGCCTGCCGCGCCGCCGGCCGGCGGCACGCCGAGGCCGCCGGCCGGGCCGAGGCCGAGGGCCGGACCGTCACCGCCGGCACCGGCTACCGGGCGGCCGCCCGCTGGTTCCACTTCGCCTGCCTGCTGCCGCACCCCGACCGGGCCGCCGCCGCCCGCGCCGCCACCGAGGCCGACGAGGCGATGCGGCGGGCGCTGGCCCTCCTCGAACCGGACGCGCGACGCGTCGAGGGCGAGGGCTTCGCGGGCTGGCTGCGCCGCCCCCGGGCGGCTGTCGCGGGCGGCCTCCCGGTGGTGCTGGTGGTGCCGGGGACGGACTCCGGCAAGGAGGAGTTCCACGCCGTCGCCGAGGCCCTGCTGGCCCGTGGCCTCGCCGTCCTCGCGATCGACGGCCCGGGGCAGGGGGTCCTCGCCGCCGTCAGCACCCAGGAGCCGGACTACCACCGGATCGTCGCCCGCGCCCTGGACGCCCTCGACGCGGACGCGGGCCTGGACCTGGACCGGGTCGCCGTGATCGGTCTCAGCCTGGGCGGCCACCACGCCGCGAAGGCCGCCGCCCACGAGCCCCGGGTCCGGGCCGCCGCCCTGGTCAGCGGCCCGTACCGGCTGGACTGGGACGGCCTCGTCCCGTTCGTCACCGCGACCCTCGCCCAGCGCTGCGGCGGCCTCGACGCCGCGCGCGCCTTCGCCCGCCGGATCGACCTGACCGCGCTCGCCCCGACGATCACCACCCCGCTGCTGGTCGTCGAGGGCGGCCAGGACGGCATCCCCGGCGTCACCCCCGCGACGGCCCTCGCCGAGCACGCCCCCGACGCCGAACTGCTGCTCGTCCCGCACGGCAACCACCTGCTCGGCACCGCCCTCGCCGACTGGCTCCCGGCCACCGCCGACTGGCTCGCCACCCGCCTCGCCGCCGACGGGACGCCCGGCGACCGCGGCTGACGACCCGCGGCCGACGAGCGCGAGGGGACGCCGTCGGCCGCGCGGCGCCCGGCCCGGACGAGGAAGCCGCGCGGCGATGCACCGCTTATGCCGAAGTCACGGGAGAACGGGCCGAGTCGCGTCGGCTCCGCACGCTATCCGGCCCGTTGTGGTGCCGATTCCCCTGTCATCAAAAGGGAGGTGGGGAAAGGTTCGTTCCGCTATCGTCGTCGACGAGGCCCGTCAGCACGCCTCATTCCTCCCGCCGGGCACACCATTCGAACCCATTTCCTCGCAGCTGCGGAGCAGTTCATGAAGATGGAAGCGCGCAAGATGGCGCTTGACAAGGCCTACAAGCGACGCGGCCGTTACGACATCCCTGACTGGCAGCGGGACGAGGTCTGGCCACTGGCCCGCAAGCAGCTCCTCATCGATTCGATCCTGAACGGGTGGAAGCTCCCCAAGTTCTACTTCGCCAAGACGTCGAACGACCCGGACGAATTCGACGTGGTCGACGGCCAGCAGCGGCTGGCGGCCATCTGGGAGTTCTTCGAGGGCACGCTGCGGCTCTCCGAGGAGTCGGCGGCGGAGTTCGGCGGTGCGACCTATCACGAGCTCCCGGACGTCGTCACCGACCGGTTCGACGATTTCGAGATCGAGTACGACGAGATCACGGAAGCCAGCGACGACGACATCCAGGAGTTCTTCCAGCGGCTCCAGGGCGGCATGATCCTGACCGCCGCCGAGAAGCTGAACGCCGTCAACAGCGGGATGACGAAGTTCGCCCGCAAGCTCGCCAAGCACCCCTTCTTCACCGAGAAGGTCGCCATTCGTGACACTCGGAAGGCGTACTTCGACATCGCCTCCAAGGTGGTCGCCGTCGAGATCGAGGGGCTCGAGGCACGCCTGCGGTACGACGACCTGAAGCGGCTCGCCGAGTCCCAGGCGAGTTTCTCCGAGAATTCCAATGTCGCGCTCCGCATCGTCGCCACGCTCGACTACCTGAACCGCGCCTTTCCCGGTCAGAGTTCGGTCCTGCGGAACAGGAGCACCATCCAGTCGTTCATCACCCTGACGACGCGGCTGGTGGCCGCCGGCCGCGCGGACGGGATGGAGGTCGGCCTCTGCAAGTTCTTCGAGGGATTCGGAGCCGACCTCTCCCGGCAGAACGAACTGGGGACGAGGGCGACCGACCGCTCGTTCCTCGAGTTCCAGCGCACCCTCTCGGCGAACGTCAAGTCGGGGCCCGGGGACCGCCACGTGATCCTGCTCCGCAAATTGATGCTCTCGAACTCCTCCTGGGTGGAGGCGCTCGGGCCGGAGAACATCGCGGCCAGCGGGATCTCCGTGGAGATCGAGCGGCTGGGGCGGCGGGTGCAGGACCTCGTGGCGGCACGGAACGACGAGTACGCCGCCAAGAACGGATCCGACCTCTTCAAGATCACCAACAAGACCTCCGCCGGGCTGGCGCGCTGCCGCGACGTGGTGACGGACTTCAAGAGCTACTCGAACTTCATCGGGGACCTCTACTTCCTCTTCCGGGAGGGCCCCGGCCAGCGCCTCGCCGGGAACGTCCCGCCGTCCTTCGAGGACGTCAACCTGCTGCGCACGGGCCTCCAGCACGACGTGGACCACGGCAAGGCGGGCGCGGTGGCGGGCAAGCGCATCAAGATCGGCCAGACCTTCGCCAAGTACTCCGGCGGGGAGACCGCACCGTCCACGCTGGACCCGACGCACTTCCCGATGGTGCAGGCGGCGCTGCTGAGGGAGATCGCGGCGGATCTCGCCGGGCTGGCCGTCTGACGTCGGCCCCGCGGTGGGGGGCCCGGGGGCCCGGGCCCCCCCCCCGGGGCCGGGGCCCCCGCACCGCCCCCCCACCCCCCCCGGGGGGGGGGGGGGGGGGCGGCGGGCGGGCCCCCCCCGCGGTCGCTCCACGGCCGGGC